>JALGUG010000067.1 GCA_029820995.1 Candidatus Zipacnadia bacterium | reverse complement strand
CCGGCCGGCAGCGCCCCGCCGAGATAGAAATTGAGGCGTGCGTCGTCGGCCGTAACCGTGGCCACGTAGTACTGAGTGCATGTGCGCCACTGTTTGCTGACGGCAGCGCTGCGCGTGAGAGGTGAGGCGTACGCCGTCCACGGCCGATTCGTCTTCATGAGGCGCGGCATCAACAGTTTGAAGGGCTCGGTGCATTTCGCCCGGAGGGTCAGGCGATAGAGCTTGCCCTTCGTGATGGCGAACGGTGTGAGATAGAGCTGCACGTCTGACGGGTTCTGGCCCGGATTTGTGCACTCGACCCGATGGCTCGCAGGAGGCGTGTCGAAGTCCCTGGTGTCCCGCGCTCCTGTTGCTGCTGCACCGTGCTCATGGTACAGGTGCCACACCAACTTATCGGCTGCTGCTTCAGGCAAGACCTCCCTGCCTGCCAGGCCCTCCGGGCCGACCGTAGACCAAACATTCTTCCCCTCGTTGACCCAATCTTCCGGGTCGCTCCTGGCAATGGAGCCCAGAAGCAGCGGCTTCGGGCCCTGCCCGTACGCGCCATACCTGACATACGCCTCCTCGCTTCCGCTGTGTGGTATCAGTTGTCCGCGCCACACATCTCCGCGCCGGAACAGGATTGAATCCCCTGGCTCGAGAGGACCTGCGTTCACGCGATCCAACGTGGCCCAGGGCATCTCCGGCGATCGGCCGTCGTTTTCGTCTGAACCGTCGTTGGCGACGTAGTATGTCGCACCATGGGCCGCAAGGCTTAGGCCGAGCACCAGTAGCACCCCCGATGCCGTGCGAAGGGCTGCCATCATTTGCCTCCGTCATTCGGCAACTCAAGCAGCACCGGAGTCGTCTTCCTCCCGTGCTGGGGCCGACTCCTCGCTCGCCCCGCGGCCCGGACGAGGCAGGTTGCTCGCGGACGGCAGGCATCAACGCCGCTAGTCGGCGCTCAGGGCCTGCAGCAATCTCCTCCGCGCCGCGCGGAAGCCGGCTACGTCAAGGTCGTAGTCGTCGAAGTCGCGGATCACACTGCGCGCGATCTCGACGGCTAGGTCCCGGTCCTGCGCTGCCAGGGCCAGCAGCAGCTCATAGTCCTCAATTCCGTCGCGCATCGCTTCAAAGCGGATCGAATCCAGGGGGCCGCCGGACCCCGGGTAGACGATGCAGTTATCGCCGGGCGGCAAACAGCGGCTCGTGCCGTGCACCGGCTCAACGTCCACGAAGGGTGGCTCACCGCCCCAGTGGTTGTAGCCCCAGTGCAGGTACCCGACGCTCTCGTACAGGAAGTTCAGCCAGTGCATCAGCCGTGTCTTGAGTAGGTGGTAGTCAATGAACCGATTGGCGTACGTGCCTGTGGGCGCTAGGCAGGTGTAGAACCACAGCTCGTCGCCGGCCTCGACGCGGCCGCGGTAGAAGTCGTTGCTCTGGTGCCAGTCACCGAGCTGCGGCACCCAGACATCGAGGTCCGTAACATCGTGGTTCATGTTCGCGTCAATGGTCCTCAGCCGCGGCGCGTACCGCTTGACGGCAGCAGTCAGCTCATTGTAGCTGGCGCAGTTGGCCGCTACCGGCTCGTCGGCCACGTGCTGCAGGTAGAGCTCCAGCCAGCCCCGTCGCGCCAGGTGCGCCTGCAGAGCGGGCAGGAAGCTCGCGAAGAACACCTCGACCTCCTCCGAGCCGGCTCGCGCCCGCTCGCGCACCACCCGATTCCCCTCCGCCCGGAACACCGTCGCCTCGAATTGCGCCTCCCATCCTCCCGCGCCACGGCCCCCCAGGTGCGAGCCCTCGATGTGCCCGATCACACCCGCCTCCTGAAACAACCGCACGAACCGATCGAAGTTCGTGAAGTCGAAGCTGAGTCCGCCGCCCTGCGCACCGACTTCGATCAGCTCGAACAACGGCGTCAGAATGACGTTCTGCCGGTGCTCCGCCAGATTGCCCGCGTAGCGCTCCAGGAGCCTCCAGTAGGCCTCCGACCACGCCGCCACGCCATGCCAGCGTGCGATGCCGGGGAAGCTGATCCAGTTGGTGACCTTCAGGCGCCGCTCGTCGGAAACCGTGACATCATGCACGGTCACCCGGAGTTCGGCCGCGGCATCGCCGGCGTCCGTATGTACATTCACCGCGCCGCGATACTCGCCCGAGGGCGCTCCGGCTGGCACCCGCACCTCGATCCAGATCGGCTGGGACCGGTTCTGCCGCACGCGCGCCGGCATGTCCGCCAGGAGCACGTCCGGGAAGTCGGCGGGAGCCTGGCGGACCAGGTGCTCGGGCGGCGTGCCCGGCGTGTTGTCGTTGACACGGACGTAGCCCACGAACCGCGCCCGCAGGTCCGAGAGCGCGTACCCGTCGCCTTCCAGGCGCGGTGGCGAGAACTCGACCTCGGCCGACATCAGGTGCTGGGTCTCGCAGCGCAGCACGAGCTGTGCCGCCTCGACCTCATTTCGCGCTGCGTCCATCGCAAGCACCGCCGGCTGCTCGTCCGGCGGCAGATCGTCGGGAAAGACTTTGGTCAAGGAATCAACGCTCCAAAGCTGGATCGCCATCTCGTTCGCCTCCTGAGAGCGGCGATTGCCGCCCGCTACTCGCTGCCGCTATCCAGGCCCACGCCAATCTCCGTCTCCAGCGGCTGTTTCGTGTTGGTGCCGCGCTGGCGCCAGCGCTTGCCGTCGCCGGCGAAGTTATATTTCTCCGGATAGGTGTCCTTGCCCCCGGTGTCGAGGAAGACGCCCAGTGAGAGGATTAGGTCTCGTAGTCCGCCGCGGCGGCCGATGTTGGCGCGGCCCAGCGTGGTCGGCGCCGTCACGTCGTAGGTGTCGTCGCCGGCCACGTCGTGGAAAAAGCCGAGGCCGTTGGCGTTCCCGCCGCCGAGGCTCAAGTTCGGCGCATGGTAGGTGTCGTTGCCGGCGGCGTCCACAAAGTACCCGACCGAGAAGTCGTGCCCCGCGCCTTGGGCCATGTTGTGGCTCGCGCGGTACGTATCCCGGCCCTGCTCGTCCACCAGCCCGCCGATGGCGAAGTGCGCTCCGGCCGCCTGCACGTACCACACACCCTGGTACTCGTCGTCGCCCGCGCCGTCCACCAGCAGCCCCGTCCCATACCAGTAGCCGGCCCCCTGGCCGAACACACCGCAGGAGTACTTGTCGTTCCCGGCCTTGTCCAGCAGCAGGCCTACGCCGCCGCACAGCGAGTGCCCGTCGGTGTAGTCGGCGCGCAGACCGAAGCCGAAGCCCTGGCTCAGGCTGGCATTGTGCTCCTTCGATTGCGGCGAGGGCTCCTCGATGTTCTCGTCGTCGGCCACATAGACATCGTCGCCGTCGCTGTCCAGCAGCAGCCCCAGGCCACGGACGAAGCCGTAGCCCTGGGAGGTCGTCAGGCACGTGTAGCGGTCCTTGCCCGCGCAGTCGGAGAGCACACCCACTCCGAAGTACCCCGCTCCCTGCCCCAGCTTGTGGCACGTGTACTGGTCATCGCCCGCCAGGTCGAGCAGGCCGCCCACACCATACATCCCCGCCCCCTGGGAGAGGTCGCGCCCGATGTACGAGTCATTCCCCGCCAGGTCCACCAGGAAGGCAGAGCCCAGCATGGCGCCGGCCCAGGAGGGCGATTGCGAGGTGGTGCTCTCGTAGCGGTCATCCCCCGCCAGGTCAATCAGCACCGAGGCCGGGCGCTCAAAGGACCTCACAGCCGCGCCGCCTGCGTAGCTATCGTCGCCGCCCAGGTCCAGGATCAGCAGATACTCGCCCTCCGGATAGCTGTCCTCCCCTTGCCCACCGACCACCACTTGTCCCAGCGGAGTCTCGCATTGGAAGGACTGGTCCGGGATCTCTGCCAGCTTCCCGAGCTGCGCGACGGCCTTATCCACCGCGGAGGCGAGGTCCTCGGCTCCGCAGATGACGTAGTGGCGGTCAATCAGGTGCATCAGCCGACGTTCGTCGGCGCTGTCCCCCTCGTCGTTGGAGAGCAGCCGTGACGCCAGTGCGGACAGGTCCAGCTCCTCGCCGGCCCTGGCGAGCGCCTGATCGCGCCATCGGAGGGCGTCCACTGTCGCCAGCAGCAGGAACGCCACGATGTTGGAGATCTCCGGCGTCAGCTCCGGACGCTCCCGCGCGAGTCGGCGCTGGAGCTTCTTCGGCACCTTCTGGCCGCCTCGCTCGTACACCGCCTCCAACGCCGCTCCCAGCGCCCCCGGCTCCTTCACGCGCGCTTCGATCTTCTCGTGCGGGTTCTCCAGCCACGACCGCCGCACCAGCGCATCAATCTTCCCCGATGCAAAGGCCACCAGCCCAAGCAGCGATTTCGCCTGCGAGTCGGCGCCATATTGAAACGCTCGGGCGTAGGCCGGGATCTTGTACGGGTCGGAGACCAGCGCATCGTATAATGGCAACCGGAATTCGCCGCCGCCGAAGTTGCTCATGTCGCCGAGGTCAATGCGCGCCGTCCGGCGCGTGAGCCCCGCCTGCGCCAGGCAGTCGTCCATCGGATCTCCGGCACCCGCGGGCACGGCAAGTATGATGGCCACAAGAAGGAAACATCGCGACATCAGTAGCACCTCTCGCATTGCGCGTCTGCAGATGGAGCCTTCCTGCTCGTCGGCAGTGTTCCTTCTCGTGCCAGCCACAAGTGGGCAGGACGCGTGCTCTTCGGACAGTAGCTCCGCCGGCAACCGGACTGTAGACCAGCCGGCCTCGCCGTGATAGAATGTTCTGCGGTCCGTAATTTCGGCCAGTGAACGAGGAGGCTTCAATGCCCGATATTGCTCTGACGGATAGAGTCAAATCCCTTGCCCTGAAGATGGGCGCTGACTTGGTGGGCGTTGCTCCCAGTGAGCGCTATGCCGAGGCGCCGGTGATGATGAGTCCCGAGGGACATCTGCCCGGCGCGAAGTGCGTAGTCGTGATTGCGATCCACCACCCCGACGCAGCCATTGAGCTGGGCGGCGAGCGTGATGGTCAGAACGATCCGCAGTGCATGGGCCCGTACGCAGTGCAGGGCGCCATGAACACCAAGCTGGAATGCATTAGCTTCCGGCTGGCGCGAATGCTCGAAGCGGAGGGCCACAGGGTCGTCGCGATCCCCGCCACCAACATCTGGCGCTTCCGGCCCTACAAGGAACTCGAGGAATGCTTCACGCCGGATCTGTCCAACATTCATGCCGGCGTCGCGGCCGGCCTTGGCGAGATCGGATGGAGCGGGTTGCTGCTCACGCCGGAGTTTGGCCCGCGCCAGCGCCTCTGCTGCCTGGTCACTGACGCCGACCTCGTGCCCAGTCCGCTCTATCACGGCCCGCCGCTTTGTGACCGCTGCAACATGTGTGTGGAGTGGTGCCCGATGGACGCCTTCGAGCAGGAGGTGTCCGGCGAACGCGTGCTGCACATCGGCGACAAGGAAGTCCGGTACTGTCACAAGAACAAGTGGCGCTGCGCGTGGGCCGAGCATTTCGGCCTCGACTTGAATCTCCCCCAGCCGGACAAGATCACCGAAGACGTTATCCTGCAGCAACTCATGGAGCACGGCCGCCGCGGCGGGGAGATGGGTTCCTGCCTGCGGTTTTGCCTGCCGCCGCACCTACGACTGAAGGACGAAGACTACTGCCGCTGCTTCCGCCGCAAACGCCGCTTCATGGATGAGCGGCCGCTGCGGGAGCGCAACGGAGACCCACGCCCGGCGCTGCCGGATCGGCCCGCCACCGAAAACGCGTACGCGAAGGCCTTCGAACTCGGCGCGGATCTCGTTGGGGTCGCCCTCCAGGAAGACTTCGATGTCTTCGGGGTCAAGATCCGTGACTATCTGCCCGACGGCAACTCCGTGGTCACCTTCGGCGTTCACTTCCCTGCTTCGCTGCAGCAGCCGGGCACATCGGAAAGCGATGCCCGCCCCGAGCCAACCTCGGCGGCGGTGATTCGCGACCGGCTCTCCTTCATCAGCCTCGACCTGTGCCGCTACCTGGAAAGCTTGGGCTACTCGGCGGTTCCAGGCACGGACCTCTCGCTGGGCGCTGCCGTTCCGGCTAGCGGGCTGGCCACGATGAATCGGCATGATCGCGGTGTCACGCCGGAGTTCGGGACGCGGCAGGTGTGGAGCTGCATCCTGACCAGCGCCTACCTGGAGAAGGGCCGCCGCGCCCACCCCGTGGACGTGAGACAGCGCGACCCGGAGACGCTGACCACGGAGCTGCGCTCGCTGCTCCGGCACCAGGGGGCGGACCTTGTCGGCGTAGCCGATCCGGAGCAGGTGAACGCGCTCATCGAGCCGTGGGCACAGGCGATTGATGAGGACGAACTGCAGTTCAGCATCCGCGATACGGGCGGGACACATGGGCCCGTCAAGCCGGTGATCGAAGTTGACAAGAACGCCCGTCTCCGCCGCGTCGAGGATCATCTCGCCGGAGCTGAGAGCGTTCTCGTCATCGGATTCCGCATGCCGCCACTTAACCTCGAGCGGGCGATCGAAGCACCCGCGGAGGCGGCGGGGCCATATTCGTACGCGACCTATCAAGTGAATCGCGAGCTGCGCTACTTGGCCTTCGATGCAGCGCTGGCTCTGGAGCGAGCCGGCTACCAGGCGACCATCACGACCGATCTCAGTGGCTCCGGAACGCTGGTCGCGAATCCCCGGGGCCCTCAGCCTGACGCACTGGCGAACCGCTTCGCCGCGGCCGCTGCCGGACTCGGGCACATCGGCTGGCATGGCGCACTGATCACCCCCCAGTTCGGCGTCACGCAGCGCTTCATCGCGGTCGTAACCGATGCCCCCTTGATCCCCGACAAGCCGCTCGACACCCCCAGTCCATGCGGCGCTTGCGCGAAGCCATGCGTCCGCGCCTGCCCCGTGACGGCTCTGTCCACGCAAGAAGTGATCGAAGTGCCCGTCAATGGTCAGGTTCATCCAGTGGCACGGTGGGACCGCCTGCGTTGCGAGTGGGCGAAGAAGTACGGCCTGATCGGCGATGAGGGCCCTAAATGGGGGGGGCAGGTAACGGACGTGCGGCCGCCGGAGGGCCGGATTACGCCCGAGCAGATTGCTGCGGCCCTGAAGCAGAAGGACCCCATTCAGAAACATTGGACCTGCATTGTCGAGCAGTGCCTGAAGGCGTGTCAGGTCGGCGGCGCGTGGCGCTCGCAGTCAGCGCGGGCAGGGGGGTAACGAGTGTGAGCAGAGGGCAGAGAGAAGAGCGACAGACCAGGCCAGCCTTTGATGCGGCTCTGTTGCACGAGGTCGGCGAGCATTTCGCCGCAGGGTACATGGCCTGCCCCGACGAGACGCCTGTCGTGCGGATGGCGGAGGGCGTCGCCGCCTACCTGGAGCACTGCGTGCTTCCGGAGTACCGCGGTGAGGTAGTCTATCCGTGCGGACCCGGCATCTACTGGCGTGGGGCGGCGGTTGAGTGGCACTATTCCAGCAGCATGACGTGGAATGATGATCTCCTGCAGCGCAAGATCGCCGAGGCCAGCGGCCGGGCAAATGCGGCGCTGCAGGCCCTCCGCGAGGCGCTCAAGGAGTACCCGCGCGTCGGCGGGTACACGCACAGCATCCCGCACTATGGGCGCATCCTGCGCGAAGGCCTCGACAGCTATGCCGCCCGCATCGAGGTCGGGAGGAGAACAGCAGAGGCGCGAGGCGAACGCGGCCGCCTGGACTTCTATCGGGCGATGGCGCGCGTCCTGGAGGGCATTCAGAGCTTCTGCGAGCGCGTGGTGCAACACGTCAAGGCCACCCGGTTCCAGGATGAGTGCAGGCGGCTGCGGCGGAAGCGCCTGCTCCAGGCCCTGCGCCGCGTCCCGCGAAAGCCGGCGCGCAATTGCTACGAGGCGCTCGTCGCGATGAATTTCATCTGGTATCTCGACGGCTCCGACAACTACGGGCGGTTCGATCAGGAGCTGTTCCCGTACTATGAGGCGGATCTAACAGCAGGCCGGGTCGTCCCCGAGGAGGTCACAGACTGGATCAGGCAGCTTTGGGACAACGTAGACGCCTGCAGCGCCTGGAATGTCGCCCTGGGCGGCCTGCTAGCCGATGGGGCCAGCGGCATCAACGAGGTCACACACCTATGCCTCCAGGCCGCTCACGGCAAGCGGCGGCCGAACCTTGCCTTGCGGCTCCATCAGGGCGCCTCTGAGCGAATCTGGGACGACGCGCTGGACTGCATCGAGACCGGCAACGGCCTGCCGGCGCTCTACAACGAGGAGGCGTACATCGCGGCCATTCGGGGGGCCCACCTCGGCGTGCGCGAGAGCGACCTGCCTTGGTTCGCCTTCGGCGGGTGTACAGAGCTGATGGTACACGGGCGCAGCAATGTCGGCTCCCTGGAAGGGGACATCAATCTGCCGCTTATCCTGGTCGAAACACAGGAGCGCGCTCTGGCGTCCAGCCGGACCTTCGACGACTTCAAAGCTGCGTACAAGGACGATGTGCGTCGTTGGGTTCGGCGTCTAACCGAGACGTGGAACGCGAACCAGGAGCGCAAGGCCCGCTGGCAGCCGCAGGTGATGCGTAGCCTGCTCATTGACGACTGCCTGGAGAACGGGCGCGAGTACAACGCCGGCGGCGCGCGTTACAACTGGTGCGTGGTCAACGTGATGGGCCTGGCGAACGTGATCGATTCGCTGGCGGCAATCCGCGAAGTCGTCTTTGAACACCAGGAGGTAAACGGGGAGCGGCTCGCGAGCGTGCTGGCGGCCGACTTCGAGGGGCACGAGCCGCTGCGCCAGCGGTTGGCCCGGTGCCCACGCTTTGGCAATGCCGAGCCCGTCACCGATGCGCTGGCGGAGGAAATCTCCGAGTTCGTCTTCCGTGAGCTGCTGCAATATGCGCCGTGGCGCGGCGGGAAGTACCTGCCGTCCTGCCTGATGTTCACCACGTACGCGCGCTTTGGTGAGCCCGTGCGCGCCACAGCGGACGGGCGGAAGGCCGGCGAACCGATTGCCGACTCGGCCGGTGCCGTGCAGGGCCGGGACGTCAGCGGCCCCACCGCTCTCTTGAGTTCAGTCGCGAAGATTAAGCACCACCTCGCGCCGGGTACGCTTGTGGTCAACGCGCGGTTCTCCAAGAAATTCTTCACCGATCGCGAGACGAGGCGAAAGCTGAAGGAGCTTGTTCAGACCTACTTCGAACTGGGCGGCATGCAGCTACAGATCAACGTGGTGGACCAGGCCCTCCTGCGCGACGCCTATGAGCATCCGGAGCGACACAAGAACCTCATCATTCGCGTTGGTGGGTACTCAGAGTACTGGATTCGTCTTGACGATGCCCTTCGCCGCACGATCCTCGAACGCACGGAGCACGAAGGGTAGCGGGCATGACCCAGGATCAGGGAGTTGCAAGGGCAATTGTCCGGAACGAAAAAAGTGGCGCCATATGTCGAATAGATGTTTACACGAAGCTGCGTTTGTGGTATAATGTCTGTATCGGACGAGCGGTGCGCAACGTAAGTCCGATCGGTAGCCGAGCACCGAACGAGAGCCGCGGACAGGATGCTCCCGAGAAGGGCGGGTTGGATTTCGCCGGCTCGGGTGACGAGGGAAGCGCAAGAGGCGCTTTCAGGTCGTGTGCGTGGATCGGCCCACGTGCAGCGGCGTGATTGCTGGTGGGGGACCTCAATCTCGCCGCCAGACCTCGGTACGGCCATCGTGAGGCCGCTCGTGGAAACGCTCAGCGTGCGCGAGCTCCGCGTCCGGAGAACGGCTGGGCGCTGTCAGAAGGGTCGCTCGTTTCCCCATGTTGCGGACGACCTGGACGACAAGTGGGCTCACGCGGGGCCGGCCCCAAGAACTCAATCCGGAATCAAATCAGGAGGCGGTCCGAGCATTCGAAGATTAGCGATCAATTCCCGATCTGACATCACGGACTGAATCGGCGCCCTGGCTGGGTCCGGGCCTCCAGCGGGACAATATGACGCTGCAGAGCGCTGATACGACCTTCCCGGCACCAGCGGTCGGGGGCCAGTGGTCGGCAGTGGGCCGGCGAGTTGGTGTCGCTTCATGCCATTTGCGTGCAACGGCAGCAATTGTCTGCGCGCGCGGTCACCCGCGTACGAAGGGTGATTGACAGGCGGCCCACGAATTGGTAGTATGAGATCAAAGGCGGAGGTCTGTAGTGCGTTTGTCCGGTGGCACACGAGGAAGTTGCGAAGACCGGGGAAAACTACCTTAAGATCCCCGCTGACTGGGGCATATAGAGAGTAGACCGACGGACGCAGCCGTCGGCTCGAAAGTGTCGGACGCGTTAAGGGCCCGGGAACAGGTTCCCGGGCTATTGAATTGAGCACCGCGCAGTTCTTCAGCCTGAACGGCTGAGGTGTGCCTACCACATGTTGGCTGAACTTACGGATCTGCTGAAGGAGGAACGTGGCGTTCGCGGCCGCCACGTGCTTTTTTTGGGCAGTGGGGCTGTCTTGCGGCCGCTGGGCCTCACGACGGAGGGCCTCTTGCAGCATGAGATGCTGGCCTGGGCCGGCGACCGTGTGGCGGAGGCCGAGGGCGATCGGTTTGCTCGAGCGTGTGAGCTCTTCAGCGCGGAAGTTTCTGAAGGCGAGGAGCGTGCCGCGGTGATCCGGCCCGCGCTGGCTACGACCCGCCCTTCCGAGGGTCACATCCGTCTCGCGCAGCTCATCAAGCGCGAGTACTTCAGTCTGATCTTGTCCACCACGCTGGACGACCTGTTAGACCGATCACTGCAGGCGCAGAAGATGGACGCCAACGAGGACTACCTGCGGCTGGTGGTCGGAGTGCAGACCGCGGAGGAGATTGAGGCTCAGCTAGAGGAATCCAAACGCGTGGTGCTAATCAAGCTGCTCGGCGATCTGGCCGCCAAGGTGCTACCGATCACGCGGGAGGAAATTGAGGAGCACTTGCGCCCATTGCAGGCGGTGCTTCGCAAGCAGTTTCGCAAGCCGACGATCTTCGTCGAATATGCCGACCGTGATGCTCCCGTGCTCGACCTGGTGCCGCGCGACGGCGGGCGGATCTTCTGGGTTTCGCGTCGCATTCCCATGGCCGATGAGGAGCTATATGAGCAGCTCAGGGTCGAGAACCCGACCAGCGTTTACTACCACGAGTATCGCCCGCAGGTGATCGAACTCCTACGGGCGCGTCACAGCGAGGCCAACTTGCTGGTCCGGGATCCCGGCTCATTCGACCAATTCTTCGCCCGCGTGTCGCGTCGGCTGGGCCGTCGGCGGTATGACAGCACGGCCAAGCGCCGCACGCTCAAGGTGATTCCGGGCGGTCCATTCCGACTGTTCGATCACTTCGATGTGAAGGATGAGGAGCTGTTCTGCGGACGCGAGAAAGCGACGGACGAGCTGGCTCAGTTGGTGGATGACCACCGGCTGGTCACGCTATTCGGCGCTTGCGGGATAGGAAAGACGTCGCTGCTGCGTGCCGGCTTGACTGCGCGGCTGACCAAGACGGAGGACGAGGCTAAGAAGTCCGAAGAGGGCGGGCGCGTGGAGCGCAAGGCCTCCGAGGAGACCGGGGCGAAGAACGACGATGACAAGCCCAAGCCCACATGGGTTGTGGTGTATGCGCGCTGCGGGCTGCGGCCCGTGGAGGCGCTGCGTCGGGCGGCGCTGGAGCAACTGGCCGACGACAAGGAATCGCCGGCGGATCCGCACGGACACCTGGCTGAACTGTTTGACGAGCTGGGTCGGCTGCGCGGCGCGCGCGTGCTGATTATCCTGGACCAGTTTGAGCAGTACTTTGCGCGTCTAGGACCTCATGCGCGTAAGCAGCTCCTGGACGAACTGGTGCCATGCCGCGGTGCAGCGCGGCCCCGGTTGCATCTCCTGCTGTCGGTGCGGGAGGATTACCTGGCGGAGATGTATGGCCTCGTTGACCGACTGCCGGACGTCTTCCACCATCTGTACCGTGTCCCGAAGCTGACCCGGCTTCAAGCCAAGGACGCGATGGTCAAACCGGCCAGCTTCTTTGAGATCAACGTGGGAGAGGACCTGGTCACGGCGATCTTGGAGGACCTCGATCACGAGGGTGTGGACCCCGCGGAACTACAAGTGGTTCTGGATCGTCTGTACGAAAGCCTCGGACCGACTCCCCGTCTGCTGACGGCCAAGCAATACATTCGACTGGGCCGGGCAAATGCGTTCCTGGGCCGGACGGTTGTCTCGGTTCTGGATCGGCTCTCGCGCCGAGACCGTGAGATGGCTCGGGGCATTCTGCTCGAATTGGTCGGACCCGAAGACACTCTCTCCTCGGCGACCTCGGCCTCACTGGCGTCCGTGTTGAAACAGGACAAGAACTCGGTAGAGCGCGTCATTGCGCAACTGCTCGATGCACGGCTCATCCGCGCTTTGGATGACAACAGCGTGCGGCGGTACGAGTTGATGCACGAGCGCATAATAGACGAAGTTCGCCCGCTGGTGAGCGAGCAGGAGCTGCGGGTGCGCGGTGCGCGAGCGATTCTGGATCAGCAATTGACGGAGTACGAGCTGGAGGGAGAGCTGCTGACCGCCGAGCAGTTGGAGGAGCTGTACGAGCTGCGCGAAGAGTTGGCTCTGTCCCGGCGAGACCTGCGTCTGATCTTGCTGAGCGCCGCGGCGCAAGACTCGCACACCGAGTACTGGTTTGGGCGCTTGCAGGACTTGGGGCCCAGCCAGCTTGAGGTCCTGCGGCTGCTGCTGCAACACGAGGATGTCAAGATCCGGGAAGTGGCGGTGCGGGCGCTGGCGCAGACCCAGCAGCCGGCGGCGGTGCAGCAGCTTATTGACGGGCTGGCGGATCGGGCGCCGGAGGTGCGCGAACGGGCGGTGGAGGGTCTGCACGCCATGGACCGGGAGCTGGTGGAAGAGCTACGAAATGGGAAGGGCGAAAGCCGCCGACGAGCTGCGTTTGCACTGGGGAAGATCCAAAGTCGCCGGGCGATTCGTCCGTTGGTGGACCTGATTGAGCGCGGCGATCAAGCGGCGGCGCGTGAGGCTACGGTTGCGCTGGAGGAGATTCACGATCCGCGGGCGCCCGATCTGTTGCTCAAGCGGCTGGTGTCGGATCCTGATACGCCGTGGTCCGTGGCGTACGCGCTCGGCCAAGTCGGGTCTCGCGAGGACTTCGTGAGCAAGCTGGGGCAGGCTGTGAAGGCCCACCCGGACTCGGCGCTGCTCACATATGCCTACGGGCGGGCGTTGGCACTGGAGCATCGGTTGCGTCCGGCCCGGGAGGCGCTGGACCGCGCACGCACGCTGGCGCAGACGCAAGAGGGCCGGGCGGCGATTGACGAGGCGCTGAGAGAGTTGGCGGAGGCCGATGCGCGGGCTTCCGCGGGAGACCTGGACTGGCCGGCCTTCCATAAGAACAGTCGCCACACGGGCCACACGTTGCAGCAGGTCCGTCCGCCGTTGGAGTCGAAGTGGCATTTCAAAGCGGACGAGTACATTTCGACCTCACCGGTCATCGTGGACGGTTCGGTATTCGTGGGCTGCCGTGGCGGACATGTGCATTGTCTGGACGCGCGAACCGGTGAGGAGCAATGGCGCACGGACGTCGGCGCCTCGGTCGAGTCGACGCCGGCCTTTTGTCGCGGCCGCCTGGTTTGCGCTTCGATTGAGGGAACTGCGCACTGCCTACGCGCCGACGATGGCCGGGCGCTCTGGCAGACAGAACTGGGCGGCCGCGTCCGCTCGTCTTTCACCCCCTGTTCCGATCTGTTGTACATCGGTACCCAGGAGGGTGAAGTGCTGGCGTTGTCGGTTGATGATGGCGGCGTACGGTGGCGGCGGGCGCTGGGCGCAGACATCGTGGCCTCGCCGGCCGTACACGAGGGCATGGCCTTTGTCGGCTCGTGGGATGAGGGGCTGTATGCTCTGGACGCGCAGAGCGGCGAGCTGCGTTGGCGCTATGAGGCGGAGGCGGCGGTCTCGTCCTCGGCTGCGGTGGAAGCCGGGCGCGTAATCTTCGGCTCGGATGACGGCTCGCTGCATGCGGCCGAAGTCGAGACAGGAAAGCGGCGATGGCGCGCGCAGATCGGCGGGCGCCTGCGGTCCAGCCCGGCGATTGACCGCGAATCGGCATACATCGGTTCGCTGGACGGCGCCCTGGTATGCTGTGCTCTGGAGGATGGGGCTGAACGGTGGCGGTTCAAAGCAGGGGAAGAGATCTCGTCCTCGCCGGCGGTGGCGGACAAGGTGGTTTTCGTCGGGTCGCGAGACGGCGCCCTGTACGGCGTAGATGCGGACACGGGGACTGCGTTATGGGAGTACAAGACAGCCTATGGGGTCGTCGCCTCGCCGGCGGTCTACGACGGGATGGTGTTTATTCCGCTCAACTACTACGAGGTACACGCCTTCGCCTCGGTCTCATCGTAGCACTGTTGACGCTCCTGGCCGTGGGTCTGTGCGGATGTGCCTACCTGGAAGATGCGCGCACGGACCTGGTGGCCAATAACTATGTGCGCGCCGGCGATGCGGCAGTCAGCACGTTTCCGCTGGACCGTCTGGGTGCGGTCGCGGCCTATGACCGCGCTCGTCAGCTTCGTCCTCAGGACGAGAGGCTGCGCCGACGACTGCTGGGGCGGTATGTGAACGTCGAGGCCTATCGCCGCGCCGCGGTGTGCTTGCCCAGTGAACCCAGCCGGGACCCGGCGTTGGCGCTCCTTGGCGGTCAGATTCTGTTGCACTCCAACAATCCCCAGGCCGGGTTGGAACTCCTGAAAGTGGCACTGCAGGCTGCGGGTCCGAACACGACCAGCCGAGCGTGGATTCAGAACAACGTGGGGTACGTCCTGGCTGACGCCGGCTACAAGCTGCAAGACGCCTTGCGGTTGACGGAGGCCGCCACGCGGGCCTTGCCGGGCGAGAGTATTGTCATTGACAGCCTGGGTTGGGCGCATTATCGTCTGGGTCACTACGAGGAGGCGGCCTTCTACCTGGAGTACTCGCTGCGTCATTTGCGGGAGCCGACTTTCGCGGTGCTGGAATGCCTGGCCCTGGTGGAAGCGACAGGGCCGTTGCTGGGTCCACAGCAGGTGCAGAGCCTGCCGACCATTGAGTACCATCTCGGCGCGGCCTATGCGCGCCTGGGGCGGGTGGCGCCGGCCCGTCGGATGCTTCGTCGCTCGCTCGAACACGATCCGCAGTATGCTCCGGCCAAGCGGGAGCTCGAGGGCCTACGATTCGACCTCCCCCCGGCCTGGGAAGACGAGCGCATGGCTTGCGCCTTGCGCGAGACCGTCCCTGGGAGGAATGCGCCGTGAAGATCGCCAAACGCCTCAGTCAGGTGAAGCCCTCGGCCACGATGGCCATCAGTGAGAAGGCCAAGTCAATCCCCGGCGTGCTGTCCTTTGCTCTGGGAGAGCCCGACTTCTCGACGCCCGAGAATATCTGCGCAGCGGCCCGGGCGGCAATTGATGGCGGCGAGCACCACTACACTCCGCCGGCGGGAACGCCGGCGCTGCGGGAGGCCATCGCTGCGCGGCTGAAGGCCGACCTGGGGCTGGATTACACGCCCGATCAGATCTGTGCGTCCAACGGCGCCAAACACACGCTGATCAACGCGTTCATGGCCATCGTGGACCCGGGTGATGAGGTGGTGATCCTTGCTCCCTACTGGGTGAGCTATGCCGACCAGGTGAAGCTCGCCGGGGGAACGCCGGTCGTGGTGCCGACAACGGTGGAGAACGATTTCCAGCCGGACCCGGAGGCGGTGGCGCGGAAAATGACCCGGCGCACGGTGGCCGTGCTGATCAACAGTCCGTCCAACCCGACGGGCGCGATCATTGCGGACGAGACCATCCGCGCGCTGGCTACGCTGGTCGTGGAGCGCGACCTGTGGCTGGTGTCGGATGAGATCTACGACAAGATCGTGTTTGACGGCAACCGCTCTTTGAGCCCGGCGACCCTGGGCGCCGAAGCCCAGGCGCACACAATCCTGGTCAATGGCTGCTCGAAGACCTACGCCATGACCGGGTGGCGCATGGGCTGGGCGGCGGCGCCACAGCGGGTCATCAAAGCGATGGGCAACTATCAGAGCCAAACGACCTCGAATGCCTCCAGCATCAGTCAGGCCGCGGCGCTCGAGGCGCTGACCGGCCCACAAGATGCGGTCGAGCAGATGCGGCAGGAGTTCGAGCGGCGGCGAGACTATCTGATCCCGCGACTGCGACAGATCCCGGATCTGGAGGTGTCGAACCCCGGCGGGGCGTTCTATGCCTTCCCCAAGGTCTCCGCGTACTTTGGGCGCGAGCTGCGAGGCCGCAAGATCAAGGACTGTCTGGACCTGTGCGACTACCTGCTGGAGGAGGGCAAGGTCGGCTTCGTGCCGGGTGAGGCCTTCGGGGCACCGGAGTACCTGCGGATCTCGTTCGCCTGCTCGCTGGACCAGCTTGAGGAGGGGATGGACCGGCTGGAGCGGGCGCTGAGGCAGTGACGTTCGCCGCGCGTGCACTTCGTTCCCACGGTCAGACAGAATGGAGAGAACTGGATGCACAGAGTCACCCTGATCCCCGGCGATGGAACGGGCCCGGAGGTCTCCGAGGCAGCGAGACGGTGCCTGGAGGCGACCGGAGTAGAGTTCGAGTGGGACGTTCAGCAAGCGGGCGCAGAGGTCATGGAGGAGTGGGGAACACCGCTGCCGGAGCACGTGATCCGCTCGATTCAGGCGAACAAGGTCGCGATTAAGGGGCCGATCACGACCCCGGTCGGCGGCGGCTTCCGCAGCGTCAATGTGGAGTTGCGCCGGCGGCTGGACCTCTATGCCTGCCTACGGCCGTATAAGTACTACGCGGGCGTGAAGTCGCGGTATCCGGAGGCCGACCTGGTGGTGATCCGCGAGAACCACGAGGACCTGTATGCCGGGATTGAGTTCGAGCAAGGGACGCCCGAGTGTGCGGAGATGATCGGCGAGATCGAGCGGCTGACACACGCGAAGATCCGAGCGGACTCGGGCCTGAGCATCAAGCCGATCTCCGTTCACCGCACACGGCGGATCGTGACGTTCGCCTTTGAGTACGCGCTGGCCAACGGGCGGAGGAAAGTGACCAGCGTTCACAAGGCGAACATCATGAAGTACACGGACGGGCTGTGGCTCGAGGTCTCGCGCGAGGTGGCGAAGGAGTACGCGGGGCGGATCGAGTTCGAGGACCGGATCGTGGACAATATGTGCATGCAGCTTGTGCAGAAGCCGGAGCTGTACGACGTGCTCGTGCTACCGAACCTGTATGGGGATATCATCTCGGACCTGTGCTGCGGGCTGGTGGGCGGCCTGGGCGTTGCGCCGGGCGCGAACCTGGGCGACGACTGCGCGCTGTTTGAGCCGACCCACGGCAGCGCGCCCAAGTACGCGGGGCAGAACAAGGTGAACCCGGTCGCCACGATTTTGTCGGGCGTGCTGATGCTGCGCCACTTGGGTGAGGACAAGGCCGCCGACCGGCTGGAGAACGCCGTCGCGCAGGTGATCGCCGAAGGCAAGAGCGTGACCTACGACCTTAAGCCGGACCGCGACGACCCCACGGCCGTCGGCACCCGAGAAATGGCCGACGCAATCTGCGAGGCGCTCTGAGGCCAGGGCCGGTATTGGAGAGTGAATGAGGGTGAAGGTCAGCATCATCGGAGCCGGTCAAGTGGGTGCGACGGCGGCGCTGCGGATTGCGGAACAGGATCTGGCCGACGTGGCGCTGGTGGATGTCGTCAAGGGGCTGGCCAGGGGCAAGGCGCTCGACCTGAGGCAGTCCGCGCCCGTGGAGGGTCATGCGCGGAGGATCGAGGGCTCGGAGAGCTACAGGATCTGCAAGGGCTCCGACGTTGTGGTGGTGACTGCCGGTGTCGCGCGCAAGCCGGGCATGTCGCGCGACGACCTGCTGCAGATCAACGCGAAGATCGTCGCAGAGGTCATCGAGAACGTTGTCGCCGTCGCGCCCGAGGCGATCCTGCTGATGGTTACCAATCCGCTGGATGTGACAACCTATCTGGCATACAAGCTGTCGGGCTTTCCGAGGAGCCGCGTATTCGGCATGGCCGGGGTGCTCGACACGGCGCGCTTTCGCGCCTTCATCGCCGAGGCCTTGAACACCGCGCCGGAGGACGTGCAAGCGATGGTGCTGGGCGGGCACGGCGATACGATGGTGCCGCTGCCGCGGTACTCGACGGTCAGCGGGATTCCGATTACGCAACTCCTGGACCGCAAGGTGATCAGGGCCATCGTGCAGCGGACGCGCCAGGGCGGGGCGGAGATCGTCAAGTACCTCAAGACCGGCAGTGCATACTATGCGCCGGCTTCGGCCATCGCGCAGATGGTCGCCTCGATCCTGAAGGACCAGAAGCGCATCCTGCCGACCAGCGTCCTGCTCACAGGCCAGTATGGCCTGCGCAACGTGTTCCTCGGCGTGCCGGCGGTGCTCGGCGCCCGGGGCGTCGAGAAGGTCATCGAGCTCCAGCTCAGCGTGGCAGAGCGGAAGGCACTCAAGCGATCGGCCGAGCATGTGCGCAGCACGGTGGCGCAGCTCAAGCAGCTCGGCTGGGAGGTCTAGCATGGAGCGGACGCTGGTCCTGCTCAAGCCCGATGCGGTCGAGCGGGGTCTCGTGGGGCGATTGATTGCGCGGTTCGAGGACGCGGGGTTTGAGATTGTTGAGATGTGCATGGAGCGCCTGTCCCGGGACAAGGCGGCCGCCTTCTACGCGGAGCACGCGGGGAAGGACTTCTATGACCGGCTGCTGGACTTCGTGACGCGCGGCCCGGTCGTAGTGATGGCGCTGCAGCGCGACGATGCCGTGGAGCGGGCGCGTCAGATCATCGGTGCCACGGATCCGCTGGCAGCGGCGCCGGGCTCGATCCGGGGCGACTTCGGGCTGAATAAGACTTTCAACTCGATCCACGGCTCAGCGACGCGGGAGGACGCCGAGCGGGAGGTGGAGTTCTTCTTCCCCTCGGTGCAATGAGGACCGTCGCCGGGATTTGGACCACAGAGACACGGAGAGCACAGAGAGGAGGAAAAGGGGAACGGGGTTCTCTAGTTTTCCCAATGATAAGTGTTTTCTCCGTGTTCTCGGTGTCTCCGTGGTTAGTCGAACGGGATTTGGAGCACAGAGACACGGAGAGCACAGAGAGGAGGAAAAGGGGAACGGCGTTCTCTGGTTTTCCCAATGACAAATCTTTTCTCCGTGTTCTCGGTGTCTCGGTGGTTAGTCGAAGGGGATTTGGAGCACAGAGACACGGAGAGCACAGAGAGAAGAAAAAGGGGAACGGGGTTCTCTGGTTTTCCCAATGACAAGTCTTTTCTCCGTGTTCTCGGTGTCTCGGTGGTTAGTCGAAGGGGATTTGGACCATAGAGACACGGAGAGCACAGAGAGAAGGAAAAGGGGAACGGGGTTCTCTAGTTTTCCCAATGATAAGTCTTTTCTCGATGTTCTCGGTGTCTCCGTCGTTAGTCGAAGGGGACTTGGAGCACAGAGACACGAAGAGCACAGAGAGGAGGAAAAGGGGAACGGGGTTCTCTA
>JALGUG010000066.1 GCA_029820995.1 Candidatus Zipacnadia bacterium | reverse complement strand
CTCAACGCGCGCTGCGTCGACATCGAGCCGATGATGCCGTGACTGACCTCCTCGTCCAGCGAATCCTCGCCGGCGATCACTTCGGCGTCGAGATGCTCCGCCAGCGGCCCCAGAGGTATCGACTCCAGCCGCTGATCTCGCGCAATCGAGCCCAGCAGTTCGTACCCCTTATGCGCCAGGCCTCGCCGCAAGGTGTCGGCGATCCGCTCCAGTTTGTCCGGCCTTCCCCTGTTCAAGATCGCCCCCGCCATCGCGACCCCGTGGTGCTTGAACAGGTTGGCGCCCAGCACGAACTCGTCAATCGGTCGGCCCACGCCCGCACAGGTGACGGTCACGGCGGGCGCGTTGAGGAGCTGGGCCACGCGCGCATTGGACAGGTCAATCACGGACCCCACGCCGGCGTGGCCTGTGCCCTCCAGGACTACCAGGTCCTTGCCCGCCGACACCTGCTCGTACCCCTCCAGAATGGCCTTCTCCAGCGACGCGGGATCAGGGTGGTCAATATACTTGGCGGTGAAACCCCGAGGAATGGTCACCGGATTGATGTACGGAGGTTCGCAACCCAGGTGGTAGGTCTCCTCGATGAGGACCGCATCCTCGTCAATCCGGTGTTGGCCGTACTGAACATATCGTTGGCCCACGGGCTTCATGTAGCCGACCTTGAGCCCGCGCGCGACCAGAGCCTGGATCAGGCCCAGTGCCACGAGAGTCTTGCCCCCGTGCTGTTGAGTGGCAGCGATGTAAAGTCCGGGCCCCATCAGCACACCTCCCAGCGCCGCCGGCGCCAGGGCACAATCCAGAATGCCTCTTGCGCAGGGTTAGACGCGCCCTCTGTCGAATGGAAGCGCAGAGGCGGAAAACTATCCGACCCCGCTGTTGTCCCTCGGGCGGGTCGGCGGTTATCGCTGCCGCGGTCCCGGAGAGGGGTAAAGATCGGAGGAATGAAGGCACGTGAACGAGATTATGGCCTCAATCTTCGCCCGGGCTCAGGCGGCACGCCGCAAAGTGGCCCTGGCGGAGAGCTACGATGATCGCACGCTCCATGCCGCCGCTCAGGCCCGTAGCCATGGCTTGGCCGAGATAGTACTGATCGGTAATCCCGAGCAAGTCGCCGCCCGGGCCAAGAAACTGGAGGTGGACCTCGACGGTATTGAACTCCACGATCCCCGAAGTCCGGACCTGCTCGAGCCCGCGGTCGGGAAGCTGTTCGAGCTGCGCAAACATAGAGGGCTGACCCTTGAACGCGCTCGCGACCTCCTGCTGGCCGAGGACCATCTCTATTTTGCCACCATGCTCCTCAAGATAGGTGTGGTGGACGCCACAGTTTCGGGTGCGGCGAACACAACGTCGCACGTCCTGCGGCCCTTGCTGCAGATCGTCAAGGGCGGCCCGGGCATCAGGACCGTGTCGAGCTGCTTCGTCATGATCGTTCCCGATCGCAATCTGGGCCACCGCGGCGGCTTCATCTTTGCCGACGCGGGTGTCGTTCCAGACCCTGACGTCGAGCAATTGACTGATATCGCCCTCAGCGCCGCCCAAAGCTGCCGGCTGTACCTGAACAGCGAGCCCCGCGTGGCCATGTTGTCCTTCTCTACCAAAGGAAGCGCCAGGCACCCAGCCGCGGAAAAGGTGCGCCAGGCCACCGAGCGCGTCAGCAAGCGGGCCCCCGACTTGCTGGTAGACGGCGAACTGCAGGCCGACGCAGCCTTGGTGCCGGACGTCGCCGCTGTGAAAGCACCGGGCAGCCCCCTGCAGGGGCGCGCCAACGTGCTCGTCTTTCCCGACCTCGGTGCCGCCAATATATCCTACAAGCTGATGCAGCGTCTCGGCAAAGCGGAAGCCTACGGCCCGCTGACTCAGGGACTGGCCCGCGTGGGACATGATCTCTCCCGTGCCGCGACCGTCTCCGACATCGTCAACGTGATCGCTCTCGCAGCCGTGGCGGCGGAGAACAACGCGCCGCCGGACCCCCTGACAGCCGAGTGATCCGTTCGAAGTGGCCGCCCTCGGGCCCGCCGCGCAGGCGCGTCATTCATGATGCCGTACCCAGTATGCCCCGTGTGGGCCCTTTCCTAACGCCTTCTGCCCCACCTGGGAGCCAGGCGCCTCGCGCCCCGTTCTCCCTAACACGGACTCAGGTTCTCCTCCCAAGAAGCCGATAGGCCTGGTACACGGGTCTCCTGGCCCGAGTGGCGGAGGATGTAGCGCGTTGTCTCTAGTGGCGCGACGGATAGTTGAGTCGGTGCCGGAGCTGCCCACGCTGCCTGCGGTGGCAACGTTGATCATGGAGACTGCCCTCGATGAGCACGCCTGCACAGCCGACCTCGCGCGTGTGCTCGAACGCGACCAGGCCATGACCGCGAAGCTGCTGCGCCTGACCAACTCCGCCTTGTTCGCACCGCGGCAGCCGGTGACCACCGTCCAGCGGGCGGCCAGTTTTCTGGGGACCCGCTGCGTGCGCAATCTCGCCCTCGGAGTCTATACGTACGAGGCGCTGGCCGGCGCACGACGCCGACGTACCGCGACGGACACCAGGCTGTGGCTGCACGCGCTGGCTGTCGGTCTTGTGGCCTCCAAGCTCGGCCGCGGCCGCCCCCCGCCCGAGGCAGACCACTACTTCACCAGTGGGCTCCTGCACGACGTCGGCAAGCTGGTGCTGGAGCTATACGACCCGGCGGGCCGGGCACAGGTGGCACAAGTGGCGACCCGCGAGGGCCGTTCGATCTCGGAGGAAGAGCGCCAGAGGTGGGGTACCCACCACGCCGCAGTCGGCGCCACACTCGCCCAGCACTGGGGCCTGCCGGCGCCGATCCGAGAGGTCATTGCCCATCACCACGACCTCTTGAGCGCCGTGACCGCCGAGCGCTGGCTCTCTCGCTTGACCTGTTGCGTGGCTATCGCAGACCGCGTCTGTTGGGACCTGGAGCTTTCCAGTGAGCAGGGTCCGGCCCCCGAGCTGCCGGAGTGGGTCTGGGACTGGGCCGACGTGGAGCCCGGCCGGGCCCGCCGCCTGGCCGAAGGAGCACGGGGAGAGGTCGCTGAGACCGCAGTAGCTTTCGGCCTCGACCGTGAAGACGTGGAACGAAGGCTTCGAGCGCTCTCCCAGGCCAACCAGGCGCTGACCCGTCTGACCAGCGAAGTCTGCGTAGGAGTGGAGGCTATGCTCCCGACATCGGGCTGCGACACCGAAGGCAGCGACCTTGAACGGGCCATCGCGCGGATCAGGCAAGAGAACCAGCTCCTGAACTCGCTGGGCACCACGGACCCCCTGACCGGCACATGCAATGCGATGTACTTCAACATGGCTCTCACTGCCGCTATCGCGCACGCCGGTCGAACCGATTCCGACCTCGCCCTCTTGGGCGTCGCTCTCCAGGAAGACTGCGTGACAACCGGCCTCGATGCCCAGGATGCACACGGCCTGGTCTTCGTAGCACTGGCTAGGCTACTGACCGAGGAAGCTCGCGCGGGTGACACCGTATGTCGCATCGGCGACAGAGAGCTCGCCATCATCCTACCCAACACCGAGCGAGCCGCCGCGGCCTCTCTGGCCCGGGCCATCGAGGAGGCGATCCGTCGGCCGCTGGCGCAGGTTCGGGGCCGCGAGCTGATGGCCGGTGCCGTGGTGGCGGTGGTGTCATGGGAGCCCGGGCAAGATGCCGGGGCGTTCCGAGCTCGCCTTGATGACGCTCTGGCCGAGGCCCTGCGCCGATCTCGCGCCGCGCCCCTCACCGAGTCGACTTCTGGTGGGAGCGCCCGCGCACTGAAATGGCCGTCATGCGCCTAGGGCTCTGTCCATGTCGTCACAGCGCTGGGGCACATTTGTACAGCACTCGGTCACAAGGAAGTGGCCGGGGAGATTCGTCGCAGGGAGGCGCAAGAGATGGAGATCAATGTCGGGGGTTTGAGCAGTCTCCAGCAGCCGGTAACCGACTCGAACACGGCCCGGGCCCGCATTGCCGCCGCTCGCCGGGGGCGTCGAGGCGCTTCCACCTCGGCCGCCGACGCGGCGTCAGGTCCGGGCCTGGAAGTGAAATCAGCCATCATTCTGCAACAGCGCATTCTCTTGCACCTTGAGGCAAGCTTCCGGCAAAGCATCTCCGCGCCCGCTCTTCGAGGGGAGGCCCATCCCGCCGCAGCCTATACTTTGAGCCTGCGCGCCACGACCGGGAACCTCCGTGCGCTGGCCGGCAACGACTACGGAGATTTCTTCTCCCCGCAGTCCACGGCCGACCGCATCGTCGGCCTGGCGCGTTCACTGTACCCGGCTTTTCGCCGGCAGCACCCGGAGATGACTGACGGCGAGGCGGTCGAGGCCTTCCACGAGCTGGCCGCCTCCGGCGTCGTCCGCGGCGCACAAGAGGCCAGGAAGCTCTTGGTCACCCTGCCGGCTGCTGTGGCCTGGCAGGTCCACGAAACGGTCGAGCTAACGCTGGCCGGCATTGACCACCTGAGCGAGGAGCTGATGGCACAAGCCTCCTCGCAGCCGGGCGACGAGGGGCCGCCGCTGGATACTCTCATGGCCGGCCATCTGCCGGCCGATACGGACGCCGCGGCCTAACGTCGCGCTAAACGAGCCCCCCGTAGCAACCCCAATCGGGCCCTCGGGTCCGGCTGGGGTTCTTTTTCGGCTCGCCTCCGCAGGCGGAAGGCCTCGCCCGGCTCCGGCGCGAACCAGGCACCGATTGCTGCGCAAGGAAGCGGTTGAGCTCATGGGCACCTCAACGTCCCACAGATCGCCGCGCACCGCCGAATGGCGCCGGGTCCGTGAAGCGTACGAACGCGGCGGCGTCTCAGCTCGAGAGATCCTCCGGCGTATGGTTCAGGCGTTGGGTGAGCAGGGACGCGAATTCCAGGACGATCCTGCCGTTCAGACCTGTCTCAAGCAGCTCCCTGCGGCCGTCTCCGCGGGGGGCGACCCGATGGCTTGCGCGCGGGAGGTCCGCCGCGCTGCCGGGGAAGCCTTGGCCGCCGCGCAAGTCTCTTCCCAGATTGGCGAGGTCGCCCTGGACGCCTTGACTCAGACGGCGCTGGCGGCTCCCGGCGACACCGACCAGGCTGTCGCGGAGTTCGCGCGGAGTTTCGTGGCCCGCGCGGTCGAGTATCTCGGCAGCCGCGACCTGTCGGCCCATTTGGGCCAGGAGGGCAGCCCGAGCGTGGCCGCTGCAGTGGACCTGCTCGCAAACATGCGGAACGAAGCGCGAGAAGCCTCCCCGGCAGGGGCCGGGTCCTTTGAGGAGTGCGTCAGCGAGACGCTGACAGCTTTGGCGGGTGGCGGGTAGCTCATGATTCGTATCGCAGGCCTGAGTGAACCGCCGAGGGACTATGCCGGGGCCGAGGTGCTGCTGCCCCTGGAAGGCCCGGACGCGGCGCTCAGGCTGGACCTCTCCGCTCTGGAGAACCTGGGCCGCGCGCCGCTGCCTCCGCGCCTCCGAGACGCGCTCGAGTGGGCCGCGCTGGTGCACGCCGCCGATCTGGCGCTGCCCCGCGGGCGCAACGAAGACTGGGTGCGCGACTGGCGCCTCCTGACGCCGGTGCGGGATCTGCGGTTCTGGGGCCGCCACCAGGCCGAAGCTCAGTTCCTCGTGTACTTCCTCACCCGCGATCGGGTTGCCCTTGACTTCACTGCCCGCGTCGCGGACCACGTCGTCGCTACGTCGTCGGAGACGCTCGAGGTGGACTGCGTTTCGCTGCTCTCCGGCGGCCTGGATTCGCTCGCGGCCGGCGTTGTACTGCTTCGCACGGGCCGCCGGCCGCTGCTGGTGAGCGTTGAAACGGGCAACCCGTCCGTGGCGGCGGCCCAAACTGCCTCAGCCGCGGCACTCTCGCGTCTTGCTGCACGGCCGGTGCCCCACGTCACGGTGCGCTGCGTTCCCACCGCTCGGCAGCCGCCGCGGGGGCTGCCGCCGTCGGCTCAGCGCGAGCCCTCCCAGCGGGCCCGCTCCCTGCTGTTCCTCACCGCGGGAGCGGTGGCTGCGCTACAGGTGAACGTAGGTGACCTGTACGTCGGCGAAAACGGCGTGCTGGCCGCTCACTTGCCGCTCTCGGCGGCCCGTTGCGGCAGCTTCTCCACGCGGACCGCGCACCCAGTCTTGTTGGCGCGATTCGGCCGGCTCTTGTCAGCCGCGGGAGAGTGTAAGCTCACTGTGCAGAATCCGCTCTTGCACCAGACCAAGACGCAGGTCGTCCGGGACGTCCTCGCTCCCGCACTGACCGTCGCCGAGATCCAGAGCACGGTGTCGTGTTGGCAAGCCGGCCGCTTGCCCCGTCCCTGCGGCTCCTGCCTTCCCTGCTTGCTGCGCCGTTTCGCCTTTGAAGCCGCGGGCCTGCCGGTCGAGGCACACATGCTGGACCTGCTGTCGGCACCCGAAGAGCACCGCGACACCGACGGCTTTGTGAATCTGGCCGATCTGCTCCTCCAGGCCCGGGTCTTTGCCACTGCCCAGGATGCCAGGCTGCTCCGCGACTACCCTGATCTGCTGGACTTCAACGACCCCGCTGCCGTCATGGACACCTATCGCCGTCACAGCCGGGAGTTGCTGTCTGTGGTAGCATCAAGATACCCGCGCGTGCAAGCGCTGGTCGGCGGAGCGCTGCCGCAGCACGTTCCGACGAGCCGGGCCCGAAGCGATGCTGACTGAGCTAACGCACATCTACCTGTACGACGAGCCCTCGGCGCCCTACCTGGACACCTTCGAGCTCCGGGACTATCTGCAATTCTGGCTGCCGCAGGTTGAGGTTCAAACCCGTACTTCCTTTGCAGCCCACCACATCCGCTCACGGCCCGAGCCGGACCAACAGGCAGTGTCCGCGCAGCTCGCGGACCTCGAGCAGGGGGCCGTTGTGGTGGACGTCTCCTGGCCCGACGACCCCTGGGGCCCGCCCGTACACCCCGACGGGCCGCCCCTGGAGAGCGCCTTCGAGCTCGGCTACGGAACTATCTACCACAGCTTCGAGCTGGCGCGCGCGTGGGCCGCCCTGATCCCCGAGGAGGAAAGCAGCTCCGAGCAGGTGCACATCGCAATCACGGCCGAGCACATCGGCGACTTCGACCTCGACGATCGCCGCTTCCATCTGCGGACCATTGCGCTGTCTGAGCCGGCCATCATCTCGACGTGCGGACTGGTGGACGCGCTTGCTCGGCCTCGCGAATACGAGTTTAAGCGGATGCAGTACATGATGGTCGGGCTGCACGAGGCGCTGGCCGAGTTGGAGGAGGAGTTCGCCGACCGTATGCTGGAGGAGGATGACCCCAGAATCACCGAGATCCTGAAGGGCTATGTGCTGCAGCCGGTTGTGTACCGGCTGACCGGTGAGCCATTCTGCGACGATCCCCAGTGCCGGCTGTATAACTCACGCCGGCACGAGGAGGTCCTGCGCGCGCAACTGACAGAGCCTGAGTTCTGTCCGCGCCATGCCGAGCTGTTGCGCCGATACAGAGACCTGTAGTCGCCTCGCTGTGGCGTCAATCCCTAGAGCTTCTGCGCATACATCGTATAGTCCATGACTCGCTCGAAGCCGCACTTCTCGTAGACGCGGCGAGCGGCGGCGTGGCCCTCGTTCAGGCCCGTGCCGACGGTGGCAATCTCCATTCCGGCCTCCCGGAACAGCCCCAGGACGTGCTCCACCTGCCTCGTGCCCACGCCTCGCCCGCGGAACTCCGGCGCTACGCCGTTGTAGTGGATCGTGCCCACTCTCCGAGCCGCGCTCGTGCCATACGCGATAAAGCCCGCGATCTGTCCGTCCACCTCGCTGACCAGCAAGTGGTCGAGCTCCTCCCACAGACGGGCCATCACCTTGGGCACCAGCCAGCGGTCCCAGCGCTCGTCGCCGACGCTGCCGTACCTCTCCTCCAACACCCAGTCGGACCCAATGGCCCAGATCCGCTGCACGATCCGGCGGATGTCTTCCATATCATTGGGCCGGGCAGGACGGATCTTGATCGGCACGGTGCACCTCCGCAAAAAGGGGACCGAACCCTTCCTCGCCGCGACCGGCACAACGGCCCCTTGCAGGACCGCGTACTCGATCCGGCCAGGAGAGGTCCGGTCCACTTCTCGGTGCTATCTCCTTTTCCTCGCGAACCCTCGGCGCGATTCAGACGGCGGCTTGGGCTTGGATTTCGGCGCCGACGGTGGAGCCGGCTTGCTCTTCACTGCGGGCGGCGACACGTGCGGCTTCTCTCGCACCTTGGGCGCCTTCTCGCGCGGCGCCTCTTCCTTCGGCGCAGACGGCGGCTCTGGTTTCGGTTTGGCCTTCTTCCAGGGCGCCTTTGGGTGCTTGGCCGGCGGTTTGGGCCGAGGTGTCTTCTTGTCAACCTGTGGCGGGGCCTTCGGTGGCGGCTTCGGCCCGGTCCCCGGCTTGGCCTTTGGGTACGTATGCGGCGCGGTCGGCGGGTCTGACTTATACTTCTTCCATGGGGCGTGCCGCGCGGGACGGCTGGGCCTCGGGGCGGGCGGTGCCGGCGGCTGCGGCTGCAGGCTGGGAGGCCGTGGCGGCGGAGGCGCAGCCGGCTGCGGACGCTTCTTCCAGGGCGCTTCGTCCTGCCTTCCCGGCTTGCTCTGCTTCGGCGGCCGCGGATACGTCGGCGGCTTGGGCGGGTGCGGCTTGTGTTTGTGCCGGTGTCGCGGACGGGTAACGACTATCGGCGGATACCACCAGTCCCAGGACCAGTTGAACACGCTGTAGGGGTAGTGGCCGTACCAGGGACGATACCAGTAATCGTCGTAGAACATGGTGCGCAGGTAGTAGCGGTCGCCCAGCCAGGGAGAGGCCAGATCGTCATACCATAGGTCATTGCCGAACCGGTCGGTCAACCGCACTTCGGCAGCCAAGAAGTAATCCTCCAGCGGCGCACCGAAGATCAGCACGTAGTCGTCGCGATACAGGTGCCGGAGCTCGATCTCCTCGTCTCCTGCCCGGATGGTGGCGAAGCCGACATCCACCCAACCCTCGTACTCGTTACCCTCCAGCCGGAAGGCTGAGTTCTCCAGGTCTATCTCCGCGATCCGGCCGAGTGCCTGCTTGCGGACGACCTGGATCCTGTAGGCCAGCAGGCCCTGGGCCGTTCGGCGGCCGAAAACCTCGACGTAGGCTCCGATCCGGAGGGCCTTGCGGGCCTCCCTGCTTCGCTCGCCGTTGACTTCGGTCCCCGACGACACCAGCACCAGCGCCAGCCGTGCGTTCGGGTCCAGAGCGTCTACCCAGAGCTCGAGTGGGCGATCCCGCGTCTTGCCCTCGTCTACACCCACGATCACGCCATTCACCTTGCCGCGCTGCAGAACCGGCCTCAACGCCTGTCGTGCGGAGGCACTAGACTGCACCGTAGGCGCCGCTGAGAGCGCTCCAGCGCCCAAAACAGCCACGGCCATAATCGCCCATCCGCGCAGCCACGCAGCCATGATCGTCGCACTTCCTCTTCGGCTCACCTAAACTACTATCACTTATAGTATAACCCTATTCGCCCCCGACGAAACGTGGTCGCTCTTACCGCATGGACTTCGCCATGCCGGTTCCGGTTCCTGCCCGACCTTGCTTGCAGCACGGGTCGAAGTTAAAGGGAACCCACAGGCAACCCGATGTGTTCTTAGGATACAGCTCGATTAGAGTGTAAGCCCGTGCTCTCTCTTTGGGGGTCTACCCTAGGACGCACAACCTTAGAGAGGGCAGCCGCGACTCGCCTCGGTGGTCGGGAACAGCATCGGGGCCTGAGTTAGCGGTTTTTTTTTGTACCTGTCCAGTCGCCTCCGGCGCTTCCTCCTCCGACACTCGCTCCGCTCAGCCGCAGCCTCACCCGCTCCATCTGAATGTCTCGTCCGCCCTTGCTCTGCGATGCCCGCAGGAAAGCGCGGCTCTCGGGTGGAATACTCCCAGGGGTACCAAACAGCGCGGGAAGCATTCGGGACTTCCGCACAAGGCAGGGACCGGCGATGAGAGCACAGCACGTGGCATTGGCAGCACTGGCTCTTCTGGTTGGTGTCAACGCGTATGCCGAGCCGCCCGAATGGACTCCGACCGACAAGACGCCGACCTTCGCCTTCGTGGCAGTGTTCGGACTGCGCGCCAAGGAAGTCGCCGACTATAGCGGCTCGGTAAGCGTTATGCCCGGGCAGGTCGCCAAGGTGGAGGGATGGCATTTCGACCGGGGGGACAAGATCACAGGAGTCGATTCGTGGAAGTGCCGTGCGCGGCTGAGCAAGGTCCGCAGGCTGAGAAAAGACCAGCTTGCGCGGGGTGCCAAGCAGCGCCAGGGCAGGCCCCAGCCGATAGGCGTGCTGGTCTACCTGGATGCGTCGCCGGAGGCGACCGCCACGATCAAGATCCCGGCCGGCGAGTTCCAGGTCAAGCTGTCGGAGCTGAAGTTCGGCCAGCGGGTCCGCCGCCTGGAGGGCCTGGCCCTGGTGCAACGCATCCCGATTAGCGATCGGCTCACCGCAGGGCCGGCCATGCACGACTATGCCTCGCTGGCCCTCGCGGCCGACGGCGACCTGTACGTCGCCTGGCTGGCCTGGGAGCCCGACGCCGACCAGGTGCTGGCGCGCCGCCGACATCAGGGCCAATGGGGCGAGGTGCTGAAGCTCAGCCCCGAGCCGGGCGATAACTGGGAAACTCAGACCGCCATTGCGGGCGACGGCAGCGTCTGGGTCGTGTGGCCGAGCCGCGACGGGACGAACTGGGACCTCTGGGGCCGCCGCATTGATGGCGGCAAAGTCGGAAAGCTGGAGCGCTTGACCTCCGACCCCGGCGCCGAACTGTATCAGGACCTCATTGCCGATCGCCGGGGGCGGCTGTGGCTGGCCTGGCAGGCTTCCCGAGACGGCCAGTACGATATTTACCTCAAGTCGTACGAGAACGGAACCTGGGGCCCGGAGATCAAGATCAGTGACAGCCCCGCCAACGACTGGGAGCCCGCGGTCGCCGCCGACAGCAGCGGCCGCGTCTATGTGGCTTGGGACAGCTACCAGGACGGCAACTACGACATCTTCCTGCGCACGCTGGAGCAGGGCCGGCTCTCCGACGTGCGGCAACTCACCCGGGCGCCGCACTTCCAGGCGCGCCCCTGTCTGGCCGTGGACGGCCAAGACCGGCTCTGGCTGAGCTGGGAGGAAGCCAGCGTCCTGTGGGGCAAGGACCAGGGCTTTCTCGTTCAGAAGCGGTGGTTCAGTCGCCTGCGCAGCCCGCGCACGCCCCGCATCGCCTGCCTGCAAAATGGGAAACTCATGGAGCCGGAACAGAATCTCAAACAGGCGCTGCCGCCCGGCATGCGTCGCGCCAACGAGCTGCCGGAGCTGTTCTTCGATGCCGAAGGACGCCTGTGGGTTGTCTATCGGCGCTCCGAGCGCAAGTCCAGCGCCGGCAACCCCAAGACCATGTGGCGCGAGTACGCCGCCTTCTGGGACGGCCGGCAGTGGCGAACCGATATCTGGATCCCGTACACTGTGGGGCGAGAGGATGTCCGCCTCGCGGCCGCACAGGACCCCGCAGGCGGCCTCTGCCTGGTCTGGGCCAGCGACGAGCGACCGTGGCGGAACCCGATCCCCGGCAACTACGATAACCCCGGAGCGAACAACATCTACATGACGGTCCTGGCCGCGGACCAGGGCACGGCCGCCCTGCCGCCGCTCAAACCGTATGAGCCGCCGATCATGGACCCCATGCCCGCCAACCTGCAGCCCAACGAGAATGCGGACGTAGCCCGGCGTCGCGCGGTGCGCTGGACCGTGGGGGGCCGAGAATACCGCATGTTGGCCGGCGAGACCCACCGCCACACCGACGTGTCCTTCGACGGCGGAGGCGACGGCAGCATGTACGACATGATGCGCTACGAGATTGACGCCGTGCAGCAGGAGTTCATCGCCGCCTGGGATCACGATAACGGCGGCGGCCAGGATTACTCCTGGTGGCGCTCCCAGAAGCTGGCGGACCTGTTCTACATTGACGACGTCTTCGAGCCGCTGTACGGCTACGAGCGTAGCGTCAGCTATCCCGACGGCCACCGCAACGTGACCTTCGCCCACCGCGGCGTTCGCTGCTTCGCCCGACAACGAATACCGAACCCCAACAAGAACGCCCGCCGCAAGTTCGTGCTCTCGCCCGACGACACCAAGAAGCTCTATGCCTATCTGCGCCAGAACCAGGGCATTTGCTTCTCCCACACCTCCGCCACGGACATGGGCACCGACTGGCGCGACAATGACCCCGAGCTGGAGCCGGTCGTCGAGATCTACCAGGGCTGCCGCACCTCGTACGAGTACGAGGGCGCGCCCAAGGCCGCCACGGCCGACAACACCAAGATGCAGGTCGGCGGCTTCCGCCCGCTGGGCTTCGTGTGGAACGCGCTGGCCAAGGGCTATCGCCTGGGGATCATGGCCGCCTCGGATCACGGCTCAACGCATATCTCATACGCGGGCGTGTGGGTGCCGGAGTTCTCACGCCAGGCGATCTTTGACGCCTTCAAGGCCCGCCATTGCTTCGGTGCGACCGACAACATGGTGCTCCAGTTCGGCGCGGCCGACCACATCATGGGCGATGAATTCCCGGCCGACAAGGGCCTCGCGATGCAGGTCAAGGTCCTCGGAACGGCACCGTTGAGCATCGTCGAGATCATCAGGGACAACAAGATCGTCTTCTCCAGGCAGCCGGACGCCGAGACCAAGGACCTGCAGTTCGTCTATACCGACAATGAGTCCGGCGGCCTGAGCTACTACTACGTCCGGGCCCAGCAGACCGACGGCCAGATTGCCTGGTCCTCGCCGATGTGGATCAAGTGGCAGTAACAGAGCGATTGCCGTGTGCAGTATAGGGCTCACTGCCTGCTTCGCCGACAGTGCCACACCAAGGCAGTGGCGCACACTGTTAGTCATCCATTGGCTGATACGTCCGCGGCATTCGAAGCAGCTCCAGCAGATCGTCTGAGTGGCAGCGCGCGATCTTGCGCGGCTCCTGGTCGGTGCGGCGCAGGATTGAGACCAGCTCGTATGGAGGCTCCAGCCAGAAAGGCTTAATCTCATCCAGTCGGTGCAAGGCCCACTCTGCGGCGTTGCGGATCAGCCGCCGCGCCTCGTCCGGGTGCAGGTGAATCGCCGCGCCGTTATGCCTGGCATTCTGCTCCCCCGTCAGTCCCGTGGCGGGCCCGCGCTTGAGGCCCTCCTTGACTGCGACCGTCTCGATGTTAGGCACCAGCGCCCGGGCTTCCTCAGCCGCGGCCACGTCTCCACTCACCAGGACGGTCGGAACGCCGAAGTAGGCCGTGAACAGCATGTTGCAACCCATCTCGCCCACCGACACCTCGTTGATCGTCAGCTCCTCCACGGCGAAGGAGCCCGTGTGCGAGAGATGACCGCCGTCGGTGTTCGACTTGGCGTGTTGACCGATCATCATTGCCGCGTCGAAGGTTTCGTTGCAGCCGAAGGGATAGCCCATCGGGCGCCCGGCCAGCAGCTTGGCGGCGGGATGCAGCAGCTTCTGATTGATCGCCCCGTGTCCGTGGCCGTCTACAACGAGGATCTCGTCCGCGCCCGCGTCCACACAGCCCTGAACGGCCGCGCTCACCTCCAGCGTCGTCAGCTCGCGCCCGATCTCGTAGTAGCGGTGCTCCGGTGCACCGTAGTCGTGCCAGCTCAGCACGCCGGCCACACCCTCCAGGTCCGTCATGATGTACACGCGCATGATAATGCCTCCTTCCGCGCGCCTCTGCTGCGAGCACTTAGCCGCCGGTCTCACCCTCACCTGCTGGGGCGTGAGACCGAGGCGTTCGCGCCAGCCGAACGTCCGATCAATCAGACGATGGTGTCCGCCACGAGGAAGAACTCAGGCGCGGGGCGAAGATAAGCGCCGTGGAACCGCAACAGGGCGAGCGAGGGTACAGCCGCCGGTGGATGATCGTCGGCGGCTTGCTGTTGGCATTGATCGTGGTCGTGGAGTACCCGATCCTGAGGCGCTCGCGCGCGTATCGTGAGCACGCTCGGCGGGTCTGCTGCGCCTCCAATCTCAGGCAGATCGGCCTGTGCGTGCGGATGTACCGGAACGACTACGATGATCGCCTCCCGCCGGGGCGCTCGCTGCAAGACCTCGTCGGCGAGCAATGGTCGGGCCGACCGATAATCATCCGCGGGCGTCGGCGGTACAAGTTCGTCCCGCGGGTGCCTGGACCGCTGTTTGCCTACTCCAGGAACGCCGTCATTCACTTCTGCCCCAGCGATCCGGCCAACGGCAACAGGAATCAGTTCCCGTATCCGGGGATCAGCTATCGGTGGGACCGAACCTTGGGCGGCAAGCTTGTGTCTGAGCTGGACGAGGGCTGGAGAACTAAGCTGCTGTGGGAGCGCCAGGCGTGGCACAACGGCGGTATGAACATCGGGTATCTCGACGGCCACGTATCATGGCAGCCGTAGCCTCGTCTTGGGAGAGAAACGGACGCGTGGTACGGAGAGCGGGCAGGGAGGCCGTGCCTAACGGTTCTCTGTCGGAGGATAGCCGGCCGCCGCTCGCTTGGCCCTCACGAGATCCTCGTCCGCGCGGCGGACCAGGTCTTCCAGGGGATCGTCTTTGCCCATGCAGGCCACGCCGACGCTGACCCGCAGCGGAATGACCTCGTCTTCCCATGTGAAGGCGTGTTGGTGAACCGCATCGGTCAAGCGTTCAGCCGCTCGGCGCGCGCTTTGCTCGGTTGCATGGGGCAACAGAAGTGCGAACTCGTCTCCTCCGTACCGCGCAGCGACATCCCCCGCTCGGACCGCGGAAACCAGTAGCGCCGCCATCTGGCGGAGAACCTCGTCGCCCGCAACGTGGCCCCACCGGTCGTTGACGGCCTTGAAGTTGTCCACGTCAATGAACACGCAGGCCAACGTCTGGCCGTAACGCCTCACCCGGGCGATCTCGGTCTTGAGCCGGCGGTCGAACGAACGCCGGTTCTCCAGTCCCGTCAGACTATCGGTGAGCGCCCACGTCATCGCCTGCAACTCCGCTCGCAGATCATCAATGCGCTGCTGCTCCTCCTTCGCCACCCGCAGGTACAGGCGGCGGAGCAGTTCGTCCTCGGCTGCCTCGGCGGCATCCCGATAGGCGTCCACCAAGAGCTCTTTGAACTCCACGGCCCAGGTCAGGACGTGCCGCTCGTCAATATCCGGCTCCGCCAACTGAGCGCGCAGCTCTTCGATCAGCTTCTCCGGCGACAGACGCCGTTCTCCCACGTTCTGTTCGCCTCCCTGAGCTGCCACCACCGGAACCACCTATCCCCCCCGCACGTGTTCGCGCGAAATGCCCGTCGGTGCTTCGACGCATCGTGCGTCCCGCTACTAGCTCTGCTCTCACTCGGGCGACAGGTCAAGAGGCGCACACCACCTCTTCTACGGCGCGCTATGAGCAAGAAGCCTCGGACCCTGCCACTCGTGGGCCCATACTATTATTGCCATTGCTGCGTTGCACAAGTGTCAATTTGCCCTTGCCAAACTGTATACCCCCTTGCTAGACCTTTCTATGGGCAGGAACCTCACAAGAATGCGAATTCCGCACCAAGCGGCACAGCGAGTGGGCGGCCAGCTTCGCTCAAGCAGTCAGCGGCAGAGGCCCCGACCGCACCGCTGGAGAAGCATCCAGGCGCCATTACAGAGAGGATGCGACCGATGCCCGAACTGCCTCCGGTGCGACAGACCTACGTGCTTTCTCCTCACGATGAGGGGAACATCCTGGAAGACTTCTGGCCGACCATCTTCTGGGGCGCCGAGCGCCTGCCCGAGATCAAACGCAAGATCGAGACCCTCGACTGGGCGCGCCGGGCCTGGGAGAAGCTCCAGGCCTGCGCCGAACAGGTGCTGCAACGCCCTCCCGAGCTGCCCCTGGAGCGCATTGGTTGGCGCCACGAGTTCTACTCCCACAGCTCCGCGGAGCACCTGCTGCACGACCCCGCCGAGCCCCGGTTGTACCTGGACCCGTGGGACAACTCGCGGCATCATAGCCCCCGGCAGCGTGCCGCCTGGGTCCTGCTGCAGTACGAGCGTACTTATCGCACGATGCGGTCCTTGGCCGCTCTGTACGCCCTGACGGGCAACGAGCGCTGCGCCCGCTGGGTCGCCGACTGCCTGCTGCAGACGCTGGAGCTGTTTCGGCGCCCGGAGCTACGCCAGGGCAATCACGACGAGGCCCTCTACTTCTCGCCCCTGTACGACGCGCAGATGCTCATGCACTTGGCGGCGGCCTACGAGATGACCCGCGACAGCGGCGCGGTGCGCGAGGCGGACCGCGAGGCCCTCGAACGCGAAGTGTTCGAGCAGGGCATCCAATACCAGCTCAGGGCCTTCGAGAAGATGGGCGTGCACAATATCGCCTGCTACGTCTGTGCGGCCATCGGGCAGGTGGGCTACTTACTCGGGAAGCGCGACTGGATTGAGCTCGCCCATACCGGCGGCGGGCGAGGGTTCGCCGAGCAGGTGCTCCACGGAGTGCCGGTGGACGAGGCCGGGCGGCTGGACGGCTTCTGGTGGGAAGGCACGATGTTCTATCACTTCTACGCTCTCGCCCCGCTGATCAGCCTGCTCGAGCTGGCCCGCGGCCACGGAGCCGACCTGGCCGCCGACCCCGAGGTGAAGCGGCGCTTCCACGCGCTGTTCGAGGCCCCGGTTCAGCTTTGCGACCAGGAGCTTCGCCTGCCGACCGTCGGCGATCTGGGGGCGCCGAAGGTCGCCCGCCTGCCGCTATACCGGCACCTGTACGAATACGCCGCGGCGCACGTGGACCCCGCCCGGTATGGCCCCGTGTTGGCCGCACTCCTCGCCGGCGGAGCCCCCCGCGCCTGGGTCACGGCGCTGGCCTTCGGGCCGGACGAGCTTCCGCCGCCCGGCGGCCGGCCCACCGGAACCACGGTGCTGCCGCGGGTCGGCCTTGTCGCCTTCCGCGGTCGCCACGAGGACGCGGACCACTATGTCCTGTTCAAGTGCGGCCCTCACGGCGGCGGGCACGATCACAACGACAAGCTCGAGTTCGTGTTCCACGCCCGCGGCCAGGTGCTTGCGCCCGATCTCGGCACTGCCGGCTACGCCTTGAACGAGATCCACCCGTACTATCGGAGCACGCTGGCGCACAACACAATCATCGTGGATGACGAGATGCAGGCGCAGGTGAAACAGGCCTCACTGGACTTCGATCCCGGGCCCCCGCCGCGAGCCCGGGGGACGATCAAGGACGCCTACGAAGGCGTGACGCTGACGCGGGAGGTCACCTTCGCCCCGCCGTATTTGCGAGTGGAGGATGTGTGCCACAGCAACGACCCGCATACCTACTCATGGGTTTTCCATGCCTACGGGACAATGGTGGCGCGGCCTTCACGAGAGGAGGTCGAGGTCAGCACGAAGCCCTTGCCGGGGGAGGGCGTGTGGAAGCATCTTCAGAACCGGGAGATGCGCGGGACGCAGGGGCTGACCATCGTAGAATGGCGCCTGGCCGCGGACCTGTGGCTGCGCCTGCTCATCTCAAGCGATGGACCGTACGACTGCCTCACCGGCCGCACGCCGGGCCAGCCCATGCCCGACACGCTCGGCACCGTCATCATCCGCGCCGGCGGCACCGGTCGCCGGTTCCACGCCGCCTTCGAGGTTCACACGGGAATGCCGACGCTGTACGAACTCTCTGCCCCGTAGGGGCTCCACCCGGCCCGCTCGGGCCGGGCTACAAGTCCTTCGGCGGCAGGTCGTTGAACACCATCCGCTCCGTGGGCCAGAAAGTGTCGTAGTGTTTGCCGCCCGCCCTCTTCAGCTCCTCGGCTTGCCGCAGGAACTCCTCCCTGGTCATGCCGAACAGCGTGTGCTGGGACACCTGAGTGGCGCGCGCCTCCAGCCGCTTGTGGGCATACTCGCTAACGTCCACCCGGAACATCGCCCGGCGGTCGGCCACACCCTTGTAGTAGAACACGTGCGGCGTTACCCAGGGTTGGCCCAAGTCCGCGGATACCGGTTGCCCGGCCTGCCAGACGGCCTCCAGGGCCAGTTCGTGCGTCCCGCGGTGGTCGCGGTGGTATTCGTGCGGCCCATGGGTGAACAGGGCCTGGGGTCGCACCTCGCGAATCACTTCAATGAACCGCTGGAAGTACTGCTTGTTGTTCTCCAGGCCCATGTCCGGCGCGCCAATATGATAGCGCTGCTTGATGCCGAGCACTTTGTCGCATTCCTCCTGCTCCTGCCGGCGCATCTCCACGATCTTGTCCTTCCATTCGGGCTTGGGATAGCCCTCACAGCCGTCCGTCGAGATGCACACGTAGACCTCGCAGCCCTGGTCGGCCAGCTTGGCCATGGTCGCCGCCATGGTCAGCTCGTCGTCCGGATGCGCTCCGCAGACCAGAATCCGCTCGTAGTTCACCGGAGAACCTCCCTTGCCGCTGGTTCGGCGTCACGGGATTAGCGTATCGAGAAACAGTTGCAGGAAGGCCGGCGCGTTGACCGTCTCACATGCGTGCGTCGGCGCTCCGTTTTCGGGGACGGGGCAGGGAATCGTCTGCCCGCGAATGTGCTCGTCGCCGGCGATCGGCACCTCGATCCGGCACGCCCTGGTGCTGACTAGTTCGGGCTGGACCAGAACCGCGCAGGCCAGCGGGTCGTGCAGATAGGTGAAGTCACGCTGGCACATGTTCACATAATGCTCGAGCGCGCCGGCCAGCAGGACACACAGGGCGTCGCCCGAATCGCGCAGCCGCTGAATCCCCTCGCGGGTGATGCGCGCCTGGAGCGTGACGTCCAGCCCGACCATCGTTATCTCGCGGCCGCTGGCGAAGACCACGCGCGCGGCCTCGGGGTCGCACCGGATGTTGTGCTCGATCCGCCCCAACCGATCCGCGTCCGGGAACGCAAGGCCTCCCATAACCGTCAGGCTGCGCATCGCCTCGATGATCGCCGGCTCGCAGATCATCGCCGCCGCCAGGTTCGTCAGCGGACCAACGGTGATCACATCAATCTCGCCCGGCGAACCCAGAACGGTCTCGACAATCAGGTCCACCGCGCGCGTATCCGTGATCTGGGTGTACTCATCGCCCTCGGCCAGGATCTCGGCGCCCTCGTGACCGCCCCAGTAGATGTCGCCCTCGCGCAGCAACGGTTGGCTGAGGCCCTTGGCGACCGGGACCTCCTGCTCGGCGGTCTGCACGAACTTACTCGCGATCTTGGCGCGAATATCCACGTCAGCATAAACGCAGGTGACGGCTTCCAGTTGGATCTCGGGGTGTCGCAAGCAGAAGCTGAGCGCGCAGGCATCGTCAACGTCGGAGCCGATGTCGGTGTCAAGAATGACGCGGTGCAAAAGGGGAACCCTCCCGTCCTGATTTCAGTGCCCGTACGATAGTGATAGTCGCAGCAAGAGTCAAGGGGCCCTGCGCCGGCGCCCACGCTTTGCTCTGCGTGCACTCGGATCGAGGCCCCAGAGACGGACCGAGGATCAGGCAAATCCGTTCC
>JALGUG010000337.1 GCA_029820995.1 Candidatus Zipacnadia bacterium | reverse complement strand
GGCTGTGGGCTGCGACATCCATCGCGTCAGCCGGCTCCCGGCAAGGGCTCGGACGACGCGGCGGAGGGAAGGTGATGTGGGCGCAGTTAGATGAGCTGCTGTTCGGGGCGCCCAGCGCGCTGAGGGAAGCACTCCGGGCACGGCGCCTCGCAGTCTGCTGCCTGGCCTTTGTGGGTGGAATCCTCATCGGTGAGTGCTGGGCGCCGCGGACGGCGGGCTTGCTGGCGTTGCTGGCGCTGTCGCTGGGTGCGTGGCTGGTGTTGTGGAGGGTGGCCAGAGGCGGGCAGACCGTTGCGCTGTTGGCAGCGTGTGTGGCGGCTGGTGGAGCCCTGCATCGAGCACAGACGGCGATACCGGGAGACGATATCTCGCACTCCGTGGGGCGGCGAGTTATGGTGATCGGGCGCGTGATCTCGGAGCCCACGACCGGCGTGCGGAGCACACGGTTCGACCTAGCGTGCTATCGGATTCGGGCCGGGGGGCTGCGCTACACTGCTTCGGGTGTGGCACGCCTTTCGGCGCCGCCGGTGCTGCGGCCCGGATTCGGCGAGCTGGTTGCGGCCTGGACGGAACTGAAGGCGCCTTCGGGTGCGCGTAATCCCGGGGAACTTGACTATGCCGGCTATCTCTCGCGGCGCCACATCGGCGCCGTCGGGTTTGCGACGGTTGTCCAGCCGCTGGAGGACGAACTGCCGGTGGGTGTGAGGGTGCGTGACTGGACATTGCGCATGCGGCAATTGGTGCTGAGGCAACTGGAGGCGACCATGCCGGGGAGCAATCCACGCCTGTACGCTCGGCTGCTGGCCAGCCTGGTGTATGGCGTGGCCGCGGCGCCTTTGCCGCCGGCGATTGTGGCACCCTTTCGGAAGACCGGGACGGTGCACGTGCTGGTTGTATCGGGGGCGCAGGTGTCGCTGCTGATTATCATGCTATTGTATATCCTGCGCCACTGGTATTTGCACCTGGGGTGGTGGCATCTGGCCTTGATACTGCCGGTGCTGCTGTTGTTCGTGGCGCTCACCGGCCTGGGACCGTCGGTGCGCCGTGCCGCGGCGATGACGCTGCTGTGCCTGCTGCTGCGAATTACGCGGCGCCCGTACGATCCGTATACGGGGCTGGCCTTCGCGGGGGCGGCGCTCTGCTTCTGGGATACGAGCGCACTGTTCGACGTGGGCCTACAGCTCTCGTTCGCAGCCTGCTTCGGGGTGATCCACTTCGTGCCGCGGGAGCCTGGAAGACCGGAGGACCCGTGGACCAGGCGCTACTTGCGGCCGGGCCTGCAGGCGGCCCTGGGGTCCTGGCTGCTGGTGGCGCCGCTGTTGGTGCATTACTTCCATATACTGCCACTGATCGGCGCGCTGGCGAACCTAATCGTGGTGCCGTTGGCCTCCGCGCTGCTCGCGGCGGGTTTCGTGGCCACGTTCCTCGCGTTTGCGGCGCCGGCGGTGGGCCTGAGCTTCAACTACTTCAGCCGTCTGCTAATCGGCGGCATGCTGCGGAGCACGAACGTGGCTGCTGACGCGCCGGGAGCGTACCTGGAGGGGGTGCAGATGAGCGTGGGCGCGTGCGTCATGTGGTTCGCACTGGTGCTGCTCGCAGTGCACGTGGTTCGGAATTGGGAGCTGCGTCCGGCGCTGACGCGCGCAGGGGCCGCGGCGTTGTTGGCGACGGCGGTCGGTCTGTGCTTTGCGGGCTACCGGGCGCTGAGGGCGGACCTGTGTGTAACCTTCTTCTCCGTCGGCGACGGATCATGCACGCTGGTGCAGGCGCCCTCGGGCCGGACGCTGCTGGTGGACGCGGGCACTTATGGGACCGGGGGCGGACGACGCCTGGCCGAGAGGGTAATCTTGCCGGCTCTGGCGACGGCCGGAGTGAGGCGTCTGGATGCCCTTGTGGTTACGCATCCGCACAGGGATCACCTCAACGCCATTCCGGCTTTGCTGGACCAGATCGAGGTGGGCCTGGCAGTGGACCCTTTCTTGGAGCACCAGAGCGCCGAGTACGAGGAGTACTTGGCGGCGCTGGAGCGACACGGAGTGCCGCGGAAGAAGGGGCGCGCAGGGGCCGTCTTTGAGCTGGGGCGGGGGACCACGTGCGAACTGCTGGCGCCCACGGATCCGCTGCTAGTGGACACCAACGACGACATCAACAACAACAGCATCGTTATGCGGCTGCAGTATGGCGAGGTTTCCTTTCTATTGACGGGAGACATCGAGGCCGAAGCGGAGCGGCGGCTTGTGGGCTCCGGTGCGGACCTGCGGGCCACAGTGCTCCAGGCCCCGCATCACGGCAGCGAGACCTCGAGCACGCCCGGGTTTATTGCGGCCGTGACGCCGAAAGTGGTGGTCTGCTCGGCCGGGAGGCTCAAGCGGTACAACAATCCGGACCCGGAAGTGGTAAAACGGTACCAGATGGTCGGAGCGCGGGTGTTCCGCACGGACCAGGACGGCGCCGTGACGGTGCGGACGGACGGGAAACGGCTGACGGTGTCAACGTTCGCCAGTGGGCGACGCGAAGTGATGATGTCTCAGGCGCGCAAGGCCGGTGGTGTGAGAGGGGGCGGCGGCGGGCTGCGGACGCTAGAGGGGGCCGCGGCGGCTCTGACGCTCAACGGCTTCCAGGAGCGCTTCGTTCTCGGTCCAAGAGCCGGAGAGCTGACCGAGGGGCATCTTCTCGGCGAGACCGGCGGCGAGTCTATGGGCCAATTGCACGCGCACGGCGGGGTCGAGCTCGTATCGGCGTTCCAGGAAACGCCTGATCGTCTCCAACTCGTCACGCTGCAGCAAGTGAAGGTGCGGCGCCACAGCGGCGTCAAGGGCCGGGACGGTCTGGGGCGCCTCCGGCGTCTCGGGCAGGGCCTGCGGGACCTCGTCCGCACGCTCGCGGACAACAATTGTGCCGGCGGCCAAGTCGCCGAGGCGCTTGCTGCGGCGCGTGCAAAAGATGGTGATGACGCCCAGAGCGTACAGGAAGGGCAAGAAGTCAACGATGCGGACGAGGTTGCGGACGATCACATCGTAGAAGCCGATGGGCGTGCCGTCGTCGCGGATGACGCGGACGTCGGCGGCGCGCTTGCCGGGGGTCTGACCGTTCCAGCTTGTCTCGAAGTACACGTAGTAGCCCCAGATGATGACGAAGGAAGCGATCAGATAGATCACGATGACCAATTCGCGGGCCGGCTGATAGGCGGCTAGAAGGGTCCTGACGACGGCGACGACCAGGAGGAGGATGAGAAGCAGCAGGATCTGGAACAAGGAATCGAGTAGCGCCGCTAGGAAGCGCGAGCCGATGCCGGCAAGCTCGTAGGAGAACTCGATGTGTTCGGGGGTCTCGATGTGAATCTCGTCGTCGAGTCGCACGTTCCCTCACGAGACGCACCCGCGGGGCGGGCAGCGCCATGAGCCGTTTTGTGGAGCAGCACCGAGCGACCTGGGAGCGCCTGCAGGCGATCCTGGACGCCATTGACACCCGTGGTTTCCGGCGTCTGTCACGCGAGCAGCTCGACCAGTTTGCCGGCTTGTATCGGCAGGCGGTCGCCCACCTGGCGCAGGCCCGAACACAAGGCGAGGACTTGCGCGTGGTGCGGTATCTCAATGAGCTGGTGGCGCGAGCCCACGGGCGGATCTATCGCCGTCGGGGGCGCCACGTCAAGATTGGGGAATTCTTCCTGGAGACCTTCCCGCGGACCTTCCGGCGGACGCTGTGGTACACGGTAGTGGCTGCGGTGGTCATGTACGGGGCGGCGGCGCTGGCTTACGGCGCAGTGCGAGCGGACCCGGAGCTTGCGCGCTACCTGTTCGACGAGAATTTCGTGCGGTACATGGAGAACTTCCTGGAGCGCAAGGACGCCGCGGAGCGGTATTTCCAGGAGCGTACCAGCGGAGCCGGGGGGGCGGAGCTATCCACCTTCCTGATGCGGCACAACGTGGAGATCGCTTTTCTCACCTTTGCGGGCGGCGTGACGGGCGGAGTGCTGTCGCTATATCTGCTGATGTCCAATGGGCTGATGCTGGGCGTGTTCCTGGCGATGGCCGCCAACCACGGCCACGGACTGGGGTTCTGGGCGATTCTGGCGCCCCATGGAGTGGCGGAGCTGTCGGCGATCTGCATCGCCGGCGGCGCTGCGCTGCGGATGGCGTACCCGCTCATTGATCCCGGCGATCTGCGGCGGGTGGAGGCCTTCGTGCAAGGGGCGCGG
>JALGUG010000336.1 GCA_029820995.1 Candidatus Zipacnadia bacterium | reverse complement strand
CTCCAGCTTCCGCCACATCCCAACCACCACCGGGCCAGTGACACCGCCCTCATCCTCAGTGCGAGTGTTGTGGTGATTGCGCGCTGCTGGCTAAGTGCGGCCACCTCGCCTCGGGCGAGCAGAATCGCCACAGCGCCTCGGCGCCACAGCGACGTATGCCGCCCTGCCACCTCACGACCAATCCACCACAAACCACGCCAGCTTCCGCCACATCCGCACCACCACCGGGGAAGTTGCGCGGCACTCACAACCCGCACGCACTGCCGGCTTCGCCGACAGTGGCACACGTCTGCACGAGGCCACCTCGCCTCGGCCGACCACAATCGCCACAGCGCCTCGGCGCCACAGCGGCGTATGCCGCGCTGCCACCTCTGGGCCAATCCACCACAACCCAATCCAGCTTCCGCCACATCCAAGCCACCACCGGACCTTTGCCGCGCGCTAACAGGCATTGTCCATGGCGCCAGGACGCACTGCCCCCTTGCCCGACAGTCGCACACCCCTCCACGAGGCCACCGCGCCTCGGGGCACCGCAATCGCCACAGCGCCTCGGCGCCACAGCAAAGTATTCCTCGCTGCCACCTCACGACCAATCCACCACAAACCAATCCAGCTTCCGCCACATCCGCGCCACCACCGGACAAGTTGCCCCGGGCTCACATCATTCTCGCTAGCAAGGGCACGCACTGCCGGCCTCGCGGAGTTGGCACACGGAGGCCGACAGTGCCACGCTTCGATAAAAGCCGACCTCGCCTCGGAGTCCGCCTCGGCCGGCATGCGCTACTCGACTAGTCTCACGGCTTGCGCCAGATCGTCCGCCGTTAGGCCAAGCCCGACGATATACACCGGCGTGGGCGAGAGCGCGACCTCCCGTTCTGCGAGTCTGTTGCCCATGAAATCCACAAAGGCCAACTTGCTGCCGGTTAGCCGAACGCGGGCCGGATCGGCTTGCTCCTCCAGCCACAGGAAGGCAATCGCCATGTCTGCGCGCTGGAACACATAGCCGTGCCGTTCCTTGCCCAACGCCAGCTCGCGCACGAACTTCGCGTCCGGAGAGAGCAGGTCGGCCAGCGCGGACACCGCGGCGAAGACCTTGCGCGGCGCACCGCCATATTCGAAAAAGATGCCTTCCGTGTTTTGCTTGTGCAGACCCGGGCAAGTGCCCGCGTGGTAGAACACCTTCTCCACGCCGTTGGCGAATAACATCACGTCGAACTTCAACAGGTACTCAGCCTGCACGCGTTCGCTCGGTAAGGGAACATTGAATCCACCGTGTCGGTGGGGGAGGGCCTCGAAGTCATCGTCGGCATAGTATCCGTGCTCCGTCAGCCAAACCGGCTTCTGCGGGCCGTACTTCTTCATCAGGGCGATGAAGTTAGGAAAGCCTTCCTCGTGCACCTCCGGCGGCGTCAGGCCCGGGTACGTGTGGACGTCCACGGCGTCGAGGAACTCGTATGCTCCCGCCTCGAATAGCCCCTCGAACAACGCCACGCGGCTGGCGGGCCACATCCCGATCCCGGCGAGCACGCGGCACTCGGGGTCGGCCTGCTTCGCGGCCCGATACGCGGCCTTCACGAACCGCGCGTAATCCTTGGGCGTGTAGCCGGCCTTCGCGGGGAGCGAGTAGCTGGTGTACAGCGGCTCGTTGAACACCTGCCACCACTTGATGCGGTCCTTGTAGTGGTCCACCGTCCGGCGCACGTAGTTCTCGAAGTCCGCAATGTTGCGCGGGGCCCAGGCCGCCCGCCGGCGCGCTGCCGTGGCCGGCGCTTCGCCCTGCTTGGCCGGCGGGGCCGTCGAGGCCCACAAGCTGGAGGGGAAGGGCAGCAAACCGAGCACTTGCTGTCCGGCCTGCAGGGGGCGGTTGATCTGGTAGTCCGTCTCGGTGAAATCGAAGTGCCCCTTCTCGGGCTCCACATCGTGCCATTTCAGCGACCAGTCGCGAACCCACACGATCCCCGCATCGCGGCACAGGTCCACCAGGTGCGGCCAGGGATAGGCGTGATTGACGCCCAGCCGAGAATCGTTGCCGCGCTCCTGCGGCAGGTACTGCTTGATCAGCGCCAGCCGCAGCGACTGCTGCGCCTCGTCGGGGGTGCCGTCCAGCTTCACCCGCAGCCGGTAGAAGCCGCGCTTGCTGAGTCCCAGGTCCACTACGCGCTCCGCCGTGCTCTGCGGGGGTACCTCCAGCGTCACGCTCTTCTCCGGCAGTGCCGCGTCCCAGAAGTCGGTGAGCTTGAGCTGCACGCGAGCGTTGGCCTTCTTCTCGGTCGCGTTGGCCACTGTCAGCTTCACGTGCGGCTTCCGGCCCACGAAGAACACGTTGCCCGTGACGCCGGTCTCCAGGCCCAGTTCCAGCTTGTCCCGCGGCGCGAACTCGGTTGGCGCGTCGCCCGCCTCGACCTGAAAGGCGTCCAGCCACACCGTCGCCTTGGTGCGGTCGGTGTCCTCCAGGTTGGGGCCCGCCAGCACGCACACGTGCGGGTGCGTCGGCTTGAACGCTAGCTGGAACCTTTGCCATTCGGTGCCGATTGTGATCGTTTGCTCGTGGGTTGGGCCGTCGAACTCCCTGACCTGCAGCAGGCCCGGGGTGTCGGCGTCTCGCGCCTTGGCATAGACTGAGAACACGTATTGCTGCCGCGGCGTCACCTGCAGCCAGCCCGGATGCCCGGCCAGGGGCGACAGCATCGGGTGGCGCAAGAGCTCGAACCAATCGAAGTACGCCACCGGCGTGGCGCCCGGCCCCAGGGGGATCCGCAGGCTGCGCTTCCCCTGCGCCGCGGTGCTCTGGTCAATCACGCCATGCAGACGGTTCATCGGCGTACCCCAGTGGACGTACTTCCGGGAATCGGACCCCCAGCCGCCGGCGCCGCACTCGAAGCTCGCGTTGGGCACCAGGTTCTTGTGGCCCTCGGCGGGGAACACGCGGGTCGGTCCGCGGCGGGGCCGCGTGGTGGGCACGAGCTTCACGTCATCCAGCCAGAACGTGCCCGTGCTGCCGTGCCAGAACTGCAGGCGGCTGCTCTCCGCACAGTCGCCCTCCGCTCGAAAGCTGAACTCGGAGCGGCGCCAGTCCCTGGTGAGCCACAGAGCCTCGCGCAGTCCCAACTGTTTCCACCCATTAGTGTCCACCAGCGCCAGCCGAATCGTCCGCCCACGCAGCTTCTCCGCTCGCGCCCAGAAGGAGATCGAATACCACTGGCCCTTCCGGACCGCCACGCGCCCGACCTGGCACAGCATGGCGTGCGAGTCGGGCCGTCCACCCTCGCACTTGGTGCACTCCAGCTTCGCGCTGTGTCCGCCTTCGCGCCCCGCGTCGAGGGTCAGCTTCTGCTGGACCAGCTCGGCATTTCCCGCGGCGGCCCACCCGTCGGGCACACCGTCCTGGTCCGCGTCCAGCTCGAAGTCGCCGTTGAACACGAGGTTGTGCTCTTGCGCCACGGCCGCGGTGGCCCCCAGCGCCAGAACAATCAGGATAGCTGCCAGGTTGTTACTGAAGCCTGCGCATACCCGTCCCATGGTGTGCCTCCCGTGTTTGCGCGTGCGCCTTGTTGTTTCGCCGTCAAGTGCCGGTCCTCCTCGCGCGAGTGCTGGGTTGGTCCCGGAGGTCCTGGGGGCCACCGCGCGAACCTTCCCACATCACGCACCTGGAGGGTCAGGCCATGGAATTCGTCATGTTCTCGAAAATGCTCCAGTTCGCTGATGTCTCCGGCGCCGGCGACATCATCAAGGACCTCGGCTTCGACGGCGTGGACCTCACCTGCCGTGAGAACGGCCACGTGCTGCCCGAGAACGCGGCCCGCGATCTGGTGCCGGCCGTGGAGACGCTCCGCGCGAAGGGCCTCAGCGTGCCGATGCTCACCACGGGCATTCTGTCCGCCGATGAGCCGTACACTGAGCCAATCTTCGCCGCCGCGGCAGAGGCGGGCGTCCCCGCCATCAAGCTGGGCTACTACCGGTACATCGAGTTCGGCACATTGCGGGACCAAATGGCGGAGGCGCAAGAGAAGCTCGCGGGGCTGGCGCCGCTCGCCGAGAAGTACGGCGTCTCGGCCAACCTGCACATTCACTCGAACACCTTCCTGACCGCCGAGGCAACGGTGCTGTACTTGCTGATCAAGGACTTCGACCGCGCTCAGATCGGGGCCTACGTTGACCCGGGGCACATGTACATCGAGGGCGGTCTCATCGGCTGGCA
>JALGUG010000335.1 GCA_029820995.1 Candidatus Zipacnadia bacterium | reverse complement strand
CCTCATCCACTTGGCATGCCCGTCGGCGAAGCCGAAGTTGGCGCCCTCGTTGTGGCGGGTGGCAACTACATTGGTCGCGTCCCGAATGCCCGGCGGGACAGGCCAGTGGATGGCGATAATCGCGATCACGACTAACAACTCGATGAGCGTAAAGCCTCGGCGCATGATGTTTCCTCCTTGGAATAATGCCAGTTTTTGTGCCCTTTCTTCGGCACCGGGGGTTACTATCTTGTCTGTACGCGTAGGTCTTGAGGACTGTGGCGGTCGGAGGGAGGAGCAGCTCACTGCGGCGGCCGCAGGAATGAGCAGTCTAGGGAGAACTGCTCCCCGGTTCCGGAGGTGCCATGGACATGGGAGTCAAGCCACGATTCATCCTGGTCGGAGGGTTCCTGGGGGCCGGGAAGACCACGGCGCTGGTGCGCCTGGCTAAGCATTACAACGACAAGGGCCTCAGGGTAGCGTTGATCACCAACGACCAGGCCAACAATCTGGTGGACACCACGATGGTTCGACTGCGGGGGTTCCGTGTGGAAGAGGTCGCCGGCGGGTGCTTCTGCTGCAAGTTCGAGGACCTGGCGGAGGCGGCGGACCGCATTTGCGAGGAGGAGCGACCGGACATCTTATTGGCGGAGCCGGTCGGTTCTTGTACGGATCTTGTTGCCACGGTGGTACAGCCGCTGCGGGACCTGTATGGGACCGAGTATGCCGTGGCGCCGTACACAGTGCTGCTGGATCCAGCGCGGGCCGAGCGGATCTTGGTGGAGGGCGGGCCGGGGGGCTTCTCGGACAAGGTGGTGTACATTTTCCGTAAGCAGTTGGAGGAAGCGGATGCAATTGTGTTGAGCAAGGTGGATTTGCTGCCGTCGGAGAGGCGCCAGGAGCTGCTCGGAGCACTGCCGGCGTTGCTGCCTCATGCGCAGATCATGGCGGTCTCGGCGGTGACGGGAGAGGGACTGTGCGAATGGATCGAGTTGCTGGCGCAGGACGGCGCCTTTGGGCAGAATATCACCGAGGTGGACTACGACCTGTACGCCGACGGGGAGGCGGAGCTGGGCTGGCTGAATGCGACGGCAGGACTGAGGCGTCCCGGGGGTCTGGATGCGAACATGTTGCTGTTGGAGTTGGCTTCGGGGCTGCAAGAGGCCTTGAAGGTGAGTGGCGCGGAGCCGGCGCACCTGAAGATGACGGTGACGGCTGGGGAGGAGTTCGCCAGCGTGCACCTGGTGGCCGCTGAGGATGAGCCGCTCCTGTCGCGCGCGCTACCGATGCAGCCGGAGACCGCGGAGCTGACGATGAACGCGCGGGTGCACAGCGATCCGGAGGTGCTGCGCCGGACCTGCGAGCAGGTGCTGGCGGCGAAGGCCGCCCTACTGGGCGTCGAGTTGGAGCTGCACGAGGTGCAGAGCTTCAAGCCCGGACGGCCGAAGCCGACGCATCGGTACGATGAGCCGGTGGCCTAGCAGGGGAAGGGCATTGTCTGACGCCGGCCCTCTCGCGGATTCCAGTGCGGGGCCACGGCAGGAGAGAGGCAACGGGGGTGAGAGTTGGACGGGTACGGATGCTGGGCGGCGAGAAGGAGTTGGTGCCCCGGAAGCGAAGAACCCTCGGAGAAGGACATGGCGTCCAACTTCGACGAACGAGGAAGCCTCGGCAGGCGGATTCGGCGGTCCGGATGGCGGCGGCGAGCGCCGCGAGGGGTCCTCGTGAGGTCCAGAAAGGCGTGTATGATGTCATGGCGATGAAGCTGGTGAAACCTGCGATTGTTCCCCCGCTGGATGAGGACTTCCGGCCTGCGTCGCTGGCGAACCGTGCGTTCTTAGAAGAGGTGCGCGCTTCGGGTAGAGGCGTGCCGCTGGTGATTGGCGTGGAGCGGGGCGAGGGGCTGACCTCGGTATTCGAGACCGAGGTGTTTGAGGACGGCGCCGAGGGCGCGGAGGCGAATCTGCAATACGTGGAGCGGCTGGTGAAGTTCCTGCTGTGGCAGCGTGGCGGCTGGAAGGTGACCATCGCGGGGCCGGAGAGCGTGGGCGAGTACATCAAGCAGGTGTACTCGCTGCAAGGGGCGCAGGAGTTTGACTTCAAGTTCATGGGGAGGGACGTGTATGAGCGGACCTTCACCGTGGAAGTGACAGATGAGGATCACGCCCCCGAGGCGAAGGAGCGGACGGTGCCGCTGGGCCGGCACCTGGAGGGCAACCGAATCGGCTTTGACCTGGGCGCGAGCGATCGGAAGTCGGCGGCGGTGATTGACGGCAAGGAGGTATTCAGCATCGAGGTGCCGTGGGACCCACGGAATCAGAGCGATCCGCAGTACCACTATGACGGTATCGAGGACTCGCTCCAGCGCGCGGCGGAGCACCTACCGAGGGTGGACGCGATCGGCGGCAGCGCAGCGGGGATCTATATCAACAACCGGGCGATGATCGCCTCGCTGTTTCGCGGCGTGCCGAAGCAGTTGTTCGATGCGCGCATTAAGGACATCTTCCTGAACATCGGGAAGGACTGGGGCGTTCCCCTGGAGGTGGCGAACGACGGGGACGTGACGGCGCTGGCGGCCTCGATGGCGCTAGGCGTGAATGCGGTGCTGGGCATCGCCATGGGCTCCAGCGAGGCGGGGGGGTATGTGAGCGGAGAGGGAAACATTACGGGGTGGCTGAATGAGCTGGCCTTCGCTCCAGTGGACTATCAGCCGCACGCGCCGGAGGACGACTGGTCGCATGATATTGGCTGCGGTGTGCAGTACTTCTCGCAGGAGTGCGTGGTCCGGCTGGCGCCCGCGGCGGGGATCAAGCTGAACAAGGAGCTCAAACCGGCGGAGAAGCTGGAGGTGGTGCAGGAGCTGATGGCCAAAGGCGACGAGCGGCCGGGGCCGATCTACGAGACCATCGGGGTGTACCTGGGATATGCCTTGGCGCACTACGCCGATTTTTACGACCTGGAGCACGTGCTGATTCTGGGGCGCGTCACCTCGGGCGAGGGAGGGAACATCATCCTGGACCGCGCGCGTGAGGTGTTGAAGCAGGAGTTCCCGGAGCTGGCGAGAGAGATCGAGCTGCATACGCCGGACGAGAAGAGCCGCCGGGTCGGGCAAGCGATTGCCGCGGCCAGCTTGCCGGAGATAGGGTAATGCTGAAGGGCCCGACGGGGCCCGGGTGAGGGAGCCTTGCAATGAGACTGAAAAACGAGGGAGCAGAGATCTTTGTGCCTGACGGCACGCCGGAGGAAGAGGCGCTGAGGAGGACGACCCACATGAGCGTGGGCGCCCATGTGGATGATGCGGAGATTGGGGCGTATGACGGGATCCTCAAGTGCTTCGGCAGTGACGAGCTGTGGTTCACCAGCGTCACGGCGACCAACGGCAGCGGGAGCCCGCGAGACGGGCTGTACGCGAAATACACCAATGAAGAAATGATGGCGGTGCGGAAGGTCGAGCAGCGCAAGGTGGCGACGGTAGGCGGGTACGCTGCAGCAGTGATGCTGTACTACCCGAGCGCGGAGGTCAAGGACGCTAATAACGCGGACCCCAAGGAAGAGATTAAGGCAGTCATTGAGCTGGCCCGGCCCCAGTTCATCTACACGCACAACTTCGCCGACAAGCACGACACGCACGTGGCTACCGCTCTACGGACGCTGCAGGCGTTGCGGGAACTGCCGGAGGAGGCACAGCCGGAGAAGCTGTACGGTTGCGAGGTCTGGCGGGACCTGGATTGGATGGCCGATAAGGACAAGGTCGTGTTCGATGTCGGCGAGCACGAGAATCTGGCGGCGGCGCTCTTGGGCACGTTCGATTCGCAGGTCTGCGGGGGGAAACGCTACGACCTGGCGACGATCGGCCGGCGGCGGGCGAACGCGACGTACCATGAATCGCACGGCGTGGACGTCACAACAGCCATGATCTTCGCGATGGACCTAACGCCGCTGATGCAGGATGCCGACAAGGATGTATGGGGCTATGTGAAGGAGCATATTGACCGGTTCGCGGAGGAGGTGTCGGATCGGTTGAAGAAGTTGACCTAGCACTAGGTGCTCGGTGTGTGATTGCCGATAGGCAGCCGTCAACATGACGGCTGCCTAATGGTAACTGGCGGCAACCCGTGTCACATGCAGGACCGCATCTGTCCTGCTGGAGGCCGGCTATTTCGCTCGCACGAGACGCGATCTCGTGTGTGGCGCCTCCCGGAGCGCCCTTGGAGCCGCCTACATGTCCAGACGCAGCCAGGACCGCCAGGGCT
>JALGUG010000334.1 GCA_029820995.1 Candidatus Zipacnadia bacterium | reverse complement strand
GGCTGCCGCACGAACCGACCGCAGCGTTCGCGCCGGCGTGTTGAAGCTGCTCTGGCACGTCTTTCACGAAGTGGACCTGCGGCCGCCCGTGCAGCTTGTGCCCCTGGAAGGCGACTACGCCGAGGGGCTCCTGGCCTCGCTGCAGGAAGGCTCGGGCGGCGCAGTGGTTATTCTGCTCAACCTTGGCCCGCCGCGCCGCGTTCAGGTTACCTTGGATAACGCTCAGTTCGCCGACCTGATTCAGGATCAGACATACGCCGTCGTCTTGGATCCGTTCGGTGCCGAGGGGAAGCTGCTGGACGATCTCAACGTCGAAGGCGCGAACCTCGCTACCTTCGATCTGGGGGAAGCTGCTGGACGATCTCAACGTCGAAGGCGCGAACCTCGCTACCTTCGATCTGGTGCTGCCCGAGGGGGCCATCCGCTTTCTGGCAGTGCCCTATCGTCCAGCGCCGGTCGGTCTCCCGGCCGGCGCGCTTTGCTGGTGGGATAACGAGCGGAGCACCCTCTGCTTCCTGCCGGCCCGGGCCGGCCCCTTCAGACAGCGCTTCCTCGTGCCGCCCGGCTACCGGCCGCTGAAGGCCACAATCGGGGACAAAGCCGCTGAGTTCGCCGGCCCGAAGAAGGGTCTCTATACCGTTTCCGGCAAGGTTTCAGCAGCCTTGGCGGAGGAAGAGGTCGTTAGCGTCACATTCAGCCGCGCGGAATAGTGAAAGAGGCTCTGTCCCCTGTTCAGAACCTCGCCTGCTGGAAGATCTCCTCCTGCGTTAGCGCGCCTTTGAAGATCTTGGCCTCGTCTAGTAGCCCGTCGAAGGCGTAGGCGTTCTTGCGCCCGATGTAATTGCCGATGATCAGAGGGCGCTTGTACGGCGCCGGTGGCCCCGGCGGCGAGCCCTCGGCGATCTGCACCGCGTTCACGTACAGGCGCGCAACTTGACCGTCGAAGGATGCAGCGACATGGCTCCAGAAGCCCGCCGGCAGGGTCCAGCGGTCCCCGCTGAGCGTCCACTTCTCCTGGCCCGTCGCCAGGTCCAGCGAGGGTCGCCCCCAGAAATCACGCAGCCGCCAACCGGCGCCGACCTTCTCCCGCGAGGGGTCCCCGCGCTTGCAGAGGATAGCGTAAGTCTTCCTCGTAGTGGCCGGCTTGATCCAGGCCATCACGGTGAACGGGCCCCTCAAGTTCAGCTCAGGCGCATCCGCGACCTGCAGGAAAGTCTCTTGCTCCGGCTTGAACTCCAGCGCCTGCCCCGCGAGGCCGGGCACCAGCTTGGGCCGGGCGCCCTCCTTCCCGCCCGGCTTGGCGTCGTGGCCGTTGCCGGTGGCGTCACGGATCAAGCCCTGGTCGAACTGGTCCATGTGCCAGATTGCGATGGCCTCCGGCGCCGCCTGAGCAGCGCCCCACGCTGCACTGAGGAGCAGCACAGCCGCTAGCAGTCTCATTGCGCGTACACCTCAATCTCGGATACGGTCGAGTAGTCGTCCCGGCAGCCGGTGATCCACAGCCGCACTGCGGAGGCCTCAAGCGGCGCGAATCTCACCTCGATCTGCTCCTGATCCGCGGCCTTGACTGCGCCGACGGTTCTCCAGCCCTCGCCCTCGGGTACTTGCACTTCGAAGTCGCTCAGCGTTCCACTGAACACCACCACGCGGCCGATCTTCTCCGGTTGAGCAAAGCGCACCACGATCCAGTCCGGGAACTTCTTGCGCGTGCCGTCCCGCCAGATCATGCCGCCGCGCACGCCGTCGAGGACCCGCTCCGGCGTCGAGCCGTACCGCGACTTGGAGGAGACCTCCACCTTTGTCCCCCGATCCTCGAAGGCCAGATTGCCCGGGCGCTTGCGGGCCGCGTTCGCTGCATCTATCTCCTGCTGCGTCGCAGCCAGCGTCGGTCGCTGGGCCAGCTCCCGGTCCGTGGTGTAGACGTGGCTGGCAAAGGGCGCGAAGCTGTCCGTCAGTTTGCCGCCCCGGGCTTTGACCGTTCGCCCCTCGGACACGACGACGAGCTCGCCCCGCAGCCCTTGTGCCTGAAGCGTAACGCGCTGCTCCTGGTCGGAAGTGTTCGCGGCGAACAGGAACAGGTTGCGCCCGACCTGGCGCAGCGCGCAATGCATCTCCTCGGGTTGTGGCGCCTCGACCTTCACCTCGCCGGCGTCGGTCGCGAGGATCGCCTCCTTTAGGTCCGCGACCTCGCGCGCCAGGAAGGCCATGCCCAGCCGCAGGCTCGGATAGTTCGATGTGTGGCTATACGTATACCAGAGAAATCCCTTGGCGCCGTGCGCAACGCCCTGGTACAGCATGTTGCGCAGTTCGGTGAAGGTCGGCGCACGGTTATTCTTGCGGCCCGCGTCGCCGTAGTTGAAGGCCTGCGGCGTGAGCCACGCCGGTTTGCGGCCGCCCGTCGCCTCGTTCACCGCCTCCGTGAACTTGGCCACCTTGCTGATCGGCTGCGCGGGCCCGCCGCCCTTGACGAACAGGGGGTACGGATCGGGCATCAAGATGTCCCCGCCCAGATGGTACTTGAAGATGCCCGCAATGGTGTCGTTGAGCATGATGCAGGGGTGATACGGGTCCTCCTCCGCCATCACTTCGTAGATCCGACGGGTGCGCTCCGGCAGGGCGGGCCGCAGCTCGGGCTCATCGGCCATGTACCAGGCGAAGATTGCCGGATGCGTCTTCCACCGGCGGACGTACTGCCGTAGTTCCTCCGCGCGCTCCTCGCTCAGCGGCTCGCCCCAGATCGGCGCCGGCATCCAATCCCGGTTGTTGGGGTACGGATATGACGTCACGTAGAGCCCCGAGGCGGCGACCTCGTCCAGAAAGGCCTTCTTCTCGGGCGGCTTGCGCCAATGCATGTTGTAGTCCTGTGCAGCAGTGTAGCCCTGCTGCTTGGCCGCGGCCATCTCCCGCGGCGGCATGCTGAACCACCCGAAGGGCAGGAAGGACTCTCCGTTGTGCCGCAGCACGTTGTGCTCGTCAATCCGCCACTCGTGCTCCACCGGCGGGAGCTTCCGTAGCGGTTTGGTCGCCCGAAAGACCTCCTTACCGCTCTTGTCCACGACCGTGGCGACAATGGTGTAATCCCCGACCGGGAGCCGGCGCACGTCGAGCTTGGCCTCGACCTTCGGCGCGAGCTTGGCCACGCGCCCGCGGCTGATCGGCTCCGCGCTCTCCCGGCCTCGCGGCACTATCTTGACCTCCAGCGAGCGCCCTTGCAGGTCCGCCTCCGGCACGCTGAGCCCGATGTCCATCAGGACCTCGTCAATCTTCTGCGTGGCGTAGATCGAGTTGCGATAGCTCGGGCGCAACAATGTGATGATGATCGGCGTGTACTCAATGCTGACGGGGAACTGCTTGACATAGTACGTCACCTGCGGGTCCGCACGGTCGAGCAGCATCAGCCGCAGCATGTTCCGACCGGTCGCCTCCACAGGGACGGCGAGCTCGTACTCCTTCTTCTGGCCGTTGTCGAGCCCCGAGGGCTGATCAGCGTGTGTTTTCTTACCGCCCGGCCCCTCCAGCTCCGCGCGCAGCAGGAAGAACTTGAAGCCGCCGGTGTGATTCTCCACGAAGGTCTTTCCGGTCCACCGGAGCTTGCCGTCTTGCTTCGTGATGTGCACTTCGTACGGCTGCTTGATGACCCAGAGGAACCGGCCCAGGTCCGCCTGGGGGAGCTCGAGCTGAGCGTAGAGCGAGGCCTGGTGAAAGCCGCCGGCGATGGGCACGAAGCTGCTCAGCTCCTGCCGCCCGCCCGCGTACCGCTCGCGCGTGACGTTCACCGCCCACAAGCCCTTGCTGGCGCCCGTTAGCCCGAGCTCGATAAACGGCATTCGCAGCTCGACGGTCCACTCGCCCTGACCCACCTGGGCCGCTACCTGAGCGGTCGAGTTCCACTCCACGCTCCGCACGTTGCCGCCCTGGCGCATCTGGGCGTCGTACAGGGTGCCCCGGCTGTTCACGATGAAGTGGTAGTACTCTGTTCGTTCGCCGGTCGGGTCCACCATGAACTCCAGGCAATCGTCCGAGGCGACTCTGCCGTCCCGCTCCGTCGCCTTGGCCTTCAAGGCAGCGACCTGGGGCTCCAGGGCCACCGCCCCCAAGTACAGGTGGTCGCCATCGAAAGCGACCTTGAACTTCGTCTGCACGGGCGCGAGCTTCTCGCCCTGACTCAGCAGCTTGAAGTCCGTGTACCAGCGCCCTTGCTGCCACACCGCTTCATCCAGCTTCCCATCCACTGCGATCGGCTGCCTGGCTTGGAGCGCTGTGACAGTCACCTTGGGCGCCCCGACCGCCAGCGATGAACTGATCAGCATCGTAAGACCGATCCATCCTGCGATTCGCATTTGCGCACTCCTCCTCGGCAAGCCCGGCAGGGCACGACGGCGTCAGTGGGACAGTCATGATTCAGATGCAATCCCTTACACCTTCACTTCATTCATGGCGGGGACCTGCTTCGCGTACGCCCCACTATTCCTCCACCAGCCGCATGAAGGCTCGGTAGTTCATCAGGTCCGTCTTGAGCGCCGCCTCGGGGGTCTCCATGATGAAGGGCCTGTCATGGAGCGCGGGGTGGTTGATGATCCGC
>JALGUG010000065.1 GCA_029820995.1 Candidatus Zipacnadia bacterium | reverse complement strand
TATAGCTTACCGTCAGGAGACCGGCGAACCGGAGCAACAGACGGAGCCAGTTCGTAGAGATAGCTGTTCCCGCTTGGATTGGCGCGCGACTTAGCTCTGCCAATCGCCGATTCCGTCCCATGCATACTCTAAGGCCCGCGCCTCGCCGGCGCCGAGCTCGCCCCTGACGCGGTAGCACGCCCCCTGCATCAACTCCATGCCGCCCATATCATTCAGGGCTTCCCCGGTCTCTCGAGCGCGCGCTCGCTCAGACCGCCGGCCGGGAGCGGAGGATCAGTGCGGACTTCCTTCTCCGGCTCCAGAGGCAGCACCTCCCGCCATCGTGCCGCGTCGGGAGCCCACCACGCGGACTAGAGGTGGTTTCACGACCCCAACGACAGACGACAATCGCGCCTGAAGGCGGTCCTACGGGATTATGAAACAGTTTCTAGGAGCAACCGGTGGAGGTGCCGTCCAGTGGTACTGCACTCGCTTCGGTGGGGGACTTGTCGGCTACGAGGACAATCTTGAGCACTTCCGGGCGCGCTTCGGCCGCCAGAGCCAAGGCCTCCGGCGCCTGAGCCAAGGGCATCTCTTGCGAGATCAGACGACGCGGCTGCAGGATGCCTGCCTTCATTAGTCGCAGGACCTCGGGGAAGGTGCCGACATTCAGCCGCGACCCGAGGAGGTCCAGCTCCTTCTTGATCAGTAACACCGCGGGCAGGGCAACGTCCTGGGACGGCAGTCCCAGGAACACGACCCGCCCCGCGGCGGAGGCCATTTCCACGGCCTCGCGGTACGTTTGCGGCGATCCTACTGCCTCGATGACTACATTCGCCCCCTCACCGGCGGTCCACTCACGCACCGCCTCGGATGCAGCGCTCTCTGCCGGATCGAAGGTCGCCGCTGCGCCGAGTGCCTCCGCGGCCTGGCGCCGGAGTGCCACGGGCTCAATGACGGCACACTTGGCCCCACGCCCGACGGCTACCATCAACACCGCCAGACCGATGGGCCCGCCTCCGATGATTGCCACCGTATCGTGCTTGGTGACGCGCCCTCGACCGTTGGCCTGCATTCCAATGGAGAACGGCTCCGCCATCGCCGCCTCGGCCGGCGTCATCCCCTGAGGGGCGCGGTGCAGATTGCTCAGGGGCGCCTTTACGAGCTCGGCACAGCCGCCTGCAGTGTGCACGCCGAGCACACGCATGCGCACGCAGCAGTTTCCCCGCCCGATCCGACACGCATAGCAGTGGCCGCACTTGATGGCCGGGTCGAGCACCACGCGGTCGCCAATCTGCACGCTCGGATCGCCCTCGGTCGGGTGAACCTCCACAACCTCGCCACACACTTCATGTCCCGGGATCTGAGGGTACACGAACAGCGGCTGCGAGCCCTTCATGGCATGGGCATCGCTGCCGCACAACCCGACGGCGAGCACGCGAACGAGCGCCTCGCCGGGCTCCGGCCGCGGATCGTCCAGTTCCTGCCGCACCGCGCGGCCCGGCTGTTCGATCACCGTCGCCAGCATCGCGAGCGCTCCTTGGAGACTAGAAGTGGTTCCATCACGCCAACCACGAACAACGGTCGCGCCTAAAGGCGCTCTACAGGCCTTATGGAAAACCCTAGCGCGGACGCCAGGCGGGGCTGTTGTCTTCGCCGGGGTTGCGCGACACGTTGATGGGCTGGGATCCGTCCGCGCCCATCACGAAGATCTCGGTGTTCCCCGTTCGCTCCGACACGAAGGCGATCCTGGTGCCGTCCGGCGACCAGGTCGGAGCGTAATCGTCCGCGGGATTGTTGGTCAGATTGACGGGGTTCCCGCCGGCCACCGGCGCGATGAACACCTCACGATTGCCGGTGCGGTACGATTCAAAGGCCAGGTACTTGCCGTCCGGGGACCACGCCGGGTTGTCGTCCCAGGCCCAGTCGGGAGCGACCTCGCGGGCTCCGGTGCCGTCGCGTTGCATGACGAAGACGTCAATTGTCCCGTTCCGGTGGGAGATAAATGCGATCTGGCGGCCATCCGGCGACCAGCGTTGTCGGCCTTCGAAGGCCGTGTTCTGGGTCAGATTCGTCTGTGCGGCGCCGCTGGGAGTGGTGATGAAGATCTCCTGATCGCCGGTGCGGTCGGAGATGAACGCGATCAACGCGCCATCCGGTGACCACTGCGGCTGCAGGTCCGACTGGGGGCTATGGCTGATGTTCGTCGCTGGTCCGCCCGTGGCGGGGGCAACGTAGACCTCCATATTGCCGGCGCGCTCACTGTGGAAGGCCAACAGTTTTCCGTCCGGCGACCACGTGGGCCACTGATCCGTAGCCGGGTCGCGTGAAATGTTACGGATATTGCGCCCGGTCGCATCCATCACGTAGACCTCATCATTGCCGTCGCGGTCACTCACAAAGGCCAGACGGCGGCCGTCGGGGGACCACACTGGCTCACCGTCGTACGCCTGATGGCGAGTCAGCCGGCGCGCTCCGCTGCCGTCGGCATGCACGGTCCAGAGGTCGAAGTTGCCGGCACGTTCGGACACAAAGGCCAGGAGCGCCTGCTCCTGAGCCGGCGCGGCCCACAGGCCGAGCAGGAGCAGCGCCACGGTGCCCAAAATGCTCGCCCAGATTGCCAAATGCGCGTTGTTGCGCCTCATGGTTTGCGCTCCGCTATGCGGGCTGCAAGGTCAGAACTGCGACCTCCGGCCGACAACGAAACCGGATCGGCGGGGCGATCATCCCGATACCGCGGCTGATATACACTTGCGTGCGCCCCCACCGCTTGAGGCCCGCCACGTATTCACGCCCCAGGCCGATGTTGACCAGCGGCGGTCCGATCCACGGGAGGTTCACCTGGCCACCGTGCGTGTGCCCGGCAAGGACGACGTCGGAGTGAAAGGGCTGGGCCCGAGGCAGAATGTCGGGCGAGTGGGCCAGCAGGAGCCGCACGTCGCCGCGGGGTAGTTTGTGGCACGCTCGATAGAGGTCGTCCTGGTGCGTGGCCGAGTCGTTCACGCCGACGAGAAACAGGCGGCTGCCGCCGCGCGTCAACTCCCGGGCCTCGTTCATCAGGACGTCGAGACCGGCGGCTCGCAGGGGCGGGATCACCGCCTCCGGCCCGACCCATACGTCGTGATTCCCCAGTGTAGCGAACACACCCAAGGGCGCTTGCAGCTTTGCCACCTCTGCCGCACAGGTCTCGGCGTCTCTGGCCTCGTATCCTACGAAGTCGCCCGTGATCGCGATCAGGTCCGGGTGGGTTCTTTGCGTCAGGGCCACGGCCCGCGCAATGAAACGGGCCGGGACATACTTGCCCAGGTGCAGGTCGGTCAAGTGCGCGATCCGCAGGCCTGCGAAGGGCGCCGGGAGCCCCGGCACGCGCAACGCCGTCGTGGTCAGCTCCAGGTCCCACCGCTCGTACCACCACGCGTACGCCAATCGGCCTGTGCATACGGCGGCGGTCGTCCATCCAGCGGCCTGGAGGAACTGCCGCCGTGTGATCCACTTGCCGCCGGCCTCCTCCGCCTCGTCTCTCACGTCCGGCCTACTGCTCCTCCTTGTTCGCGGTCCCTCGGTTCTCCGGCTTCTGCGGCGCCTCTGCTGCAGGTGCTGCCTCTTGCTCCTCCGCAGCCTTCGGCTCGGCCTTCTCGCTGGTGGCCTGCCACGTCTGCTCGTCCGCCCTCGGCCCCGCTACCATGCCAATGATCTCCCAGTCAAGCATCGGCTTCGCCAGCAGAAAGGTCACCTGCAGGTCCAGGTCGGCGAGCGGCTGTAAGTCCAGCTTCCAGGACGCCGTCGCCATCGCCGTGGAGCCGACCACGGTGACTTGAAGATCCTCAAACTTGGATACAGCCGCGGGATTGGCCTGAGCAAAACCTCCCACGGTATTGAGCAGGGACTCCTTGTTGGGGAAAACAGCGAATTCAATGCCGGCGTCGACTGCACCCCCGAACGCCTCCGGCGAGATACATTTTGCCGCTTGCTCAAAATCGCCGCTCTCGAAAGCCTTCGGCCACGTGGCGACGGCCTCGGCGACCTTCTTGACCTGTGCATTCTCGGGGTCGGTGACCGGCAAGCCCTCCAGCACGGCGCAGATGCAGGCAATCTTCCAGGAGTCGTTCTGTTTGATCAGCAGCAGACGGACATCCGCGTCCAGGGGCATGGGGAGCGCATCGGATTCCAATAGGAAGCGGGTGACGACCGTAGCGGTCCTTCCGTTGACGCGCACCCGTCGGTCGAGGAATCCGGCTTTGGTCGCCTGCGCCCCCATCCAGTAGCTGGCCATCGTGTCGGCGAACTCGTCCCGGCGGAACATGAAATTCTGCCCTTCGAACTCGACCGAGGCGACCGCAACCTGCTCCGCGAAGTAGCTCACAAAGGCACCCGGATCATTCCCTTTCGCCGCGGCCACCAGCGCGTCAAGCATCTGGTTGACCTCCGTCACCGCCGGCGGGGGTTGTGGCGGGGCCTCCGCCTCCTGACCGATGGCTCCTGCGGCCAGCCCAAGTGCCACTGCGAGTACTGTCACCCTGGCGATCATAGTCGTTCTCCTTGTCTTGAACTCAAATCAGCGCCGATATGTCTCTACAGCTCCAGGAGGAGCCGGATCGTCCTCCGCGGCCGGAAGCTCCAGCGGGTACTTGCCCACCTCGTGGGCATAGGCAAAACCCGCGCAGAGCGTGTCTAGATTCGCCCCCGGGTAGGTTTCTCCCCCAATGGCCAAGATGTAGCCCCCTCCGGGCGCCGCGATGCGCAGACAATTGCGGATCTTCCACTTGAGCTTGTCGTCGAGATCTCCGTAGAAGTCGATATTGTTGAGGTTGCCGTTAATGACTGTCTTACCTTTGAAATGCCGGACGGCCGGTCGAAGTTCCGACCATCCACCGATGTCGAAGTGGGTAAGCCGGGCGTGTTGGGCATACGTGGCGTAGTGATGGTGATTAGGCCCATCGGCGTGTAGGTAGCGTGTTTGCTTGCCGTAGCGCTCGTAGAGCATCAGATTCCAGGGCAGGACCTGATCCTGGTACAGGTCATCCGAGACGAAGGCCGAGTTGTCATCCGCCAGGCCCAGGCTGTCGCTGCGCACGTGTCCGTAGAGCTTGCGATCCGAGTACTCCTTCACGGCGCAGAAGGCGTCGAAGCACTTGGCGAACAGGAGCTCCGAGCGCCGGGGGTCTTCCAGCATGAGCAAGTACACGTCGGCGGGGTCCATGATTGCGCAAGCGCATGACAGGGGCGGATGAATCCCGACGCCAGGAATGCTGACCGGGAACTTCACGCCCAGTTCTTCCGCCCGTTCTTTGAATCGCAGGCCCCGCTCCAGGGCTTCGGCGATACGCGGGTTGTCCTCCGGAGGCTGGACCTCGAGCTGGTCAATGTCCTCGGGCGTTGCCAGTTTGTGCCTGATCCACGGAGAGGTATCCTCCGGGTACACGACGTCGCAATCGAAGACCAGGGCCTCGCCGATCGGGCCCCGGTCCAGACCGATGTGGATATCGGTGCGATCATCGTCCAGGTTTTCCAGCCGCCACTTGATCGCCTCAGTTTGGACGTGGATCTGCGTGTCAATGTCCGTGTAGTATTCTTTGATGTTCACGCCCAGGAGCCAGGAGAAGTAGCTGCCGTGCACGGAGCACTGGGTCGCCACCCGGTCTCCCTCGGTAAAGCTCATGGCCGCGGCTCTGCGCCTTCGTGAGGCCTGGAGCCGGTCCTCGTACTTGTCCAGGTCAAGGTCTTTGATCATGGTGCTCGGCAGACGCTGCGGCCGGCTGCTATCCTCGGCTGGGTAGTTCGTCGCCCCGGTGTCGCTCTCCTTGCAGTCGAGCTTGTTTTCGCCGGTCGTGCAGCGAAAAGAGCACCGCTGCCGGTGCTCTCCCAGACGATCTACGCACGCCTGCGCTAGGTTTGACCGGGCGCCTTGCCGAACCGGCGCTCGCGCTTTTCGAAGGCCGCCAGCGCCGCTTCCAGATGCTCACGCTGGAAGTCGGGCCACAAGACGGGTGTCACATAGATCTCGGCGTACGCAATTTCCCACAGCAAGAAATTGCTGACGCGCATCTCGCCGCCCGGTCGAATCAGCAGGTCCACCGGCGGCAAGTCCGGCTGATATAGCGACCGGGCGAACAGGTCCCGGTCTATCTCCTCCGGCTTGAGCTCGCCGTCGGCACATCGTCGAGCCAGCTTCTGAGCGGCGTCCACGATTTCAGCCTGCCCTCCGTAGTTGCAGGCCACGTTGAGGATCAGCCCCGTGTTGTGCTTGGTCTGCTCCGCCATGTCCAGCAGAGACTGCCGCGGACCCGGGGGCAGCTCGTGCAGCCGTCCGCTGACGCGTGCCTGCACGTTCTGCTCCTGCAGCTCAGGCAGCTCTTCGCGAGTGGCCTGCTCGAACAGCGCCATCAAGGCGTCAACTTCGGCTTGCGGTCGCGCCCAGTTCTCCGAACTGAAAGCGTAGACAGACAGGACCTCCAGGCCAATCTCGCCACTGGCGCGGACGATTCTCTTCATCGCCTTGCGCCCTTCGGCGTGGCCGGCCATGCGGGGCAGGCCGCGCTCCTGAGCCCAGCGCCCGTTGCCGTCCATAATGATCGCTACATGTCGCGCAACTGCCATAGCGCACCTCGGGACTGCGGGCCCTTCAGACTAGCTTGTGCTGACCTCAGCGCTGGCGTCGGTCACTGAGGCTTCGTAGCGGTCGTAGACCTTCCAGCCGCCGGCCTCTCTGAGCGACCGCTCCAACAGCCTCTTATCCTGCTGACGCACTCGCAGCAAGTGACCACCACATCGGCAGTCCGAGGCTCCGAACTGCTGGGCCTCGCGTCGCCCAATCTGCTCGAGACGCCGCGCCAATCTGCATTCGCCGCCTCGGCACCAGGGGAAGACCCAGGTCTGCACCAGCGGCGCATGCTGCCGCAGATAGTCAATGTGCCACTTGAGTCGCTTCTCGTCGCGGCAGTGACGTGCCAAACGCGACGCCAGGTTCCGCTTGGCGCTTCCTACGTAGACCTGCCAACCGGGGGAAAACACCTCTGTGCCTCGCTGCCCAACCTCGATCGCCTCACGCTCAGCCAGGTACAAGACCAGAACATAGAGGCCCGAATCGGAGGAGTTCACCCGTTCCGCTGCTCGTACCGCTCCCAAGCGATCACCAGCTCCACTCCACCCTCCACCTCTCGCTGCTGCACGACTCGTTCGGCTCCGGACCCGACCCCGGCGGCCGGCGGCGCGGTTCGGCTCTCGCGCACTGTCCCAACTTCCGCCTGCTTCAAGATTTGCAGCGCCTCCGCCCGTTCATATCCGGTCACGTCCGGAATGCCGACACTCAATCGTCTAGACCTCCATAATCTCTTGTTCCTTCGCCTCGATGATCTTGTCCAATTCGCGGATCTGTTCTTCAGTAATATCGTTCAGCTCTTTTTCCCCGGCCCGGAGCTCGTCCTTGGACAGACCCTCCTCCTTCTCCATCTTTCTGATCCGCTCGAGCGCCTCACGCCGGATGTTGCGGATCGCGACTCGCCCTTCCTCTCCCCTCTCCCGTACGACCTTGGCCAGCTCCTTGCGTCGCTCCTCGGTGAGCTGTGGAATCTGCAACCTGATCACGTGCCCATCGTTGTTCGGCGTGAGCCCGAGATCGGAGGTCAGGATCGCTCGTTCGATCGCTTTGGTGGTGGACTTGTCGAAGGGCACGATAGTCAGCAGTCGTGGCTCCGGCGCGCCAATGGTGGCCAGTTGGTTTACCGGATAGGTATCTCCGTAGGCCTCCACTTTGATGTGCTCCAGGATGGCCGGAGTCGCGCGGCCGGTGCGAATCGCGGCCAAGTGCCCTGAAGTGGCCTCGATCGAATGGGCCATTTTCTGCTTAGCCTGTGCGATGATTCGGTCCATGGTCGCCCCCTTTGCCCTCACCTGGTGGCAGCGTCGCGGCCGCCGCCACGTCTCGCTCTAGGCCACCAGTGTGCCGATCTGTTCGCCCCGCAAGGCCCGGCAGATGTTGCCGGGCACGGTGATGTCAAACACCACGATTGGCAGGTGGTTATCCATGCTCAACGAGATTGCGGTCGCATCCATGACCTGGAGCTTCATGTTCAGCGCATCCAAGTAGGAGACGCGCGGCAGGCGGCGGGCGCCTTCGAGCTTGGGATCGCGGTCGTACACGCCGTCCACGTCCGTTGCTTTGAAGATGGCCTCCGCCCCGATCTCCACTGCCCGGAGGACAGCCGCGGTGTCTGTGGTGAAAAAGGGGTTGCCGCTGCCGGCCGCAAAAATGACAATGCGGCCCTTTTCCAGGTGCCGCATTGCTCGCCGCCGGATAAAGGGCTCGGCCACTTCGCGCATCTCGATAGCCGTTTGAACGCGCGTCTCCAGCCCCAGGCGTTCGATGGCGTCCTGCAGGGCCAGGGCATTGATTACGGTGGCAACCATGCCCACATAATCCGCCCCGCCCCGGTCCATGCCTCGTTCAGCAGCCTCCTTGCCACGCCAAATGTTACCGCCGCCGACCACGACTGCGATCTGAACGCCGGTCGCTGCGGCGTCGCGCAACTCCTCGGCCAAGCGCTGAACGGTATCCCAATCCAGATTGAAATTGCGTTGTCCGCTGAACGAAGCGCCACTCAACTTCAGCAATACCCGCTGATACCGTGCTCGGTCCCCCGATTCTCCGCCCATGACTGATCCCCACCTAGTCGCGGCCCAGTACGAAGCGGCAGAAACGCCGGACGCTGATGAGCTCTCCGGTATTAGCTACAATGTCGGCCAACAGGTCTGACACCTTGCGCTTGTCGTCGCGGATGTAGGCCTGCTCCAGGAGACAGTGCTGTTCGTAGAACTTTCCCAATCGGCCCTCCACGATCTTGGCGACAATATGGTCGGGCTTCCCTTCCGCCTTCGCTTGCTCGGTCAGGATCTCGCGCTCGCGGTCCAGTGCCTCGGCAGGGACATCCTCGCGCGCCACGTACTCCGGCGCCGCGGCAGCGATCTGCATCGCGATTTCCTTGGCGAAGGCGCGGAAATCGTCCGTCCGCGCCACAAAATCGCTCTCGCAATTCACCTCCACCAGCACTCCAATCTTGCCGTTGCCATGAATGTAGGAGGTGACAAGTCCTTCGTTGGTGGCGCGGCCTTCGCGCGCGCCCATCACGGCAATGCCTCGCTTGCGCAGCAGGGCGATAGCTTCCTCGACGTCGCCATTTGCTTCCGTCAAGGCGCGCTTGCAGTCCATCATGCCCGCGCCGGTCTTGTCTCGAAGTGCCTTCACTTGCTCGGCCGTCACTGCCATCGGAGCTTACTCCTCCCGCGCCCGCCGCTCGGGCGCAGCTTTCGCCTGCGTCCCAGTTGCCACTAGAGATGGTCTCAGAGCCTCAACGACCAACCACAGTGGCGCCTAAAGACGCTCCCACAGGGCTTTGAAGCCGCTTCCAGAAGTGGTCACATAAGTTCAAGGACAATCGCGCGCGAAGGCGCTCATACGGCAGATGGGAGAGCACTACTGCTCCTGTTGCTCGGTCTCCTCGTCCGCCGGCTGCTCGTCCAGCAGGGCCTGAGGCGCCTCCGGCAACTGCTGCTCGGAGGGCAACAGGTCGTCCGGGCTGGCGGAGGCATACTGCAAGTAGGATTCGATGTCCTCCTCTGCTTCCTCCTCCGGCATTTCGTGCGCCAGGACTTCCTCCTCTTCCTTTGTTTGCCGACTCTCGTACTCGAGGCGGCCCTCCAGCGCCGCATCGGCGAGCTTGCCGGAGATCAGGCGGATCGCCCGGATTGCGTCGTCGTTGCCGGGAATCGGGTAGTCCACAACGTCAGGGTCGCAGTTCGTGTCCAGAATAGCGACCACGGGGATTTTCAGCTTATTGCACTCCGCTACGGCGATGTGTTCCTTCTTCAGGTCTACGATGAATACCGCACCGGGCGGCGCGGTCATGTCCTCGATCCCGCCGAAGTAGGTTTCCAGCTTCTTGAGCTCATCCCGCAGCTTGGCCTGTTCCTTTTTGGGCAGGACCTCCAGGAGCCCTTCTTCATCATCGCGACGCAACTGCTTCATGCGTGCGATGCGCTGCTTCATCGTAGCCCAGTTAGTCAGCATCCCGCCGAGCCAACGCTGATTCACGTACAACTGGCCGCACTTCTCGGCGGCGGTCTTTACCGACTCCTGCGCTTGCCGCTTGGTGCCGACGAATACGAGTTTCTTCCCCTCCGCCACGGTCTCGCGCACGAACTTGTAGGCCTGTTCCAGGCGCTTGAGCGTCTGATGCAGGTCAATGATGTAGATCCCGTTCCGCTCGCTGTAGATGTACCGCTTGCACTTCGGGTTCCAGCGCCTCGTTTGGTGCCCGAAATGCACCCCGGCTTCGAGCAGCTCCTTCATGGTCACCAACGCCAAAAGCGACACCTCCAGGCACGGCCACCTGTTTGTGGCCGCACGTCCGCTTCCGGGGCACCGCTGCGCCGGCTCCCGGCGGACGTTGATACGACAGAATGGGTCGGGTTGGCGGCAGCCGTACACAGCAGAACGCCCCGGCGGCTTGCCGTCTGGGGCAGTGTGTCCGTGTGCCGCTACGACCGGACGCCACTCCCCTCGGCCCACCGGGCCGAGGACAGCGACGCAAAGACTATCACACAATCGGGTCCGCGTCAAGTTAGCCGCCGGCCTGGCCGCTGCAGCGGCTACCTATTGGCGTCCCAGAAAAGATAGCCTCCCAGAGCGAATAGCAGCAGGTTGGGCAGCCAGGTCGCGAGGAATGGATTGGCCGTGCCGGAGCGCGCCATGGTCTGGGTGACGTGCACTGCGATATAGTAGAAGAAGATGACGATGAGCGAGATGCCGAGGTTGATGCCCGAACTCGACCGGTGAGGTCGCAAGCCCAGGGGGGCCGCTACCAGGGCGAAAGCTAAGGCAGAAAAGGGAGCCGCGATCCGCAAGTTCAACTGCGTGACGTAGTCCGCCAGATTGCCGCTGGTCTTGCCGACACAGGCTTTGATCGCCTGGATTGATTCGCTCAGTTGTCGCAGCGTCATGTCTTCCGGGCGACTATGCCGCAGGTCCGCCAAAACGGCTGGGACGCCCAGCTTGATCTTGGGGGTTGTGCGTACGACGCGATAGTTGTCGTTAGGCAGGTACTTCTTGAACTGCAGTTCCGCCTCCAGTGTGTCGCCTTGCCACACCGCACGCGGTGCCTCGAAGAAGTGCGTCGGCAGTCCATCCTGAAAATAAGTTAGCGATACGTTCTTGAGCACGTGTGTGACCGGGTCGTACTCTTTCGCCGTCACCAGCACTCGCAGCGGTTCTCCGCTCTCCGGACTCGGTACCGGATACAAGAAGTAGCGTGGTGCAGCCACTCGGCGCGCCTGGTTCGCCACCAGGCTGGTTGCCTTGGCATTGGAGCGGGGCACAACCAGCTCGTTTACCACAAAGCCGACCAGGGTCACTGCCAAACCCAACAAGACGACCGACCGGGCGATCCGCGCAAAGCCAGCACCGGCGGCCTTCATCGCCGCCATCTCGCTGTCAGTGCTCAACCGCCCCATAGCGGAGAGGCCGGCATACATCGTGGCCATTGGCAAGACATAGGCAATGGCGCGGGGCATGCTGTAAATGAAGACGAGCAGAACCGTGCCGACAGGGAAATGCTGCCGGACGAGGAGCTTGATCAGGTCGCCGAGGACATCAATGCCGACGGTAAGGACCAGGAAAAAGCCGATACCGGCGGCGAAAGGCCCCAGCAGCTCCGTCCAGAGATAACGATCGAGCCGACTCATCCAGGCCCTCTGTGTTGCGCACGAGTGCGCGTCTTTCGGCGACGTTGCGTGCTCTCGGGTCGGTCTCCCCGCAGCCCTGGATCAGAGCTTGTCTCACAACCTCAGCCAACCACAACCGCGCCTGAAGGCGCTCCTGCACCGGTTATGAAACAGCCTCTACTGCTGGTACCGGTCACCAAAGTAGAACCGCCGCGCGATGGGGTCGTTGGGCAAGGTCGCCGACTGGCCCTCGGTCAGGATCTTGCCGTCGTGCATGATGTAGGCCCGATCGGTGATCGCCAGGGTCTCGCGCACGCTGTGGTCGGTGACGAGGATCCCGATGCCGTCCTGCTTGAGGTCGAGAATGATCTGTTGGATATCGTCAAGCGCGATTGGGTCTACGCCGGTAAAGGGTTCATCCAGCAAGATGATCGAGGGCGAGGTGCAGAGGGCGCGCGCGATCTCGGCACGGCGGCGCTCACCCCCGGACAGGCTCATCCCCTTGGCGTCGGCAAGCTGCTCGATGTGCAGCTTCTTGAGCAGCTCGTCCGCTCGGGCGTGCTGATCCGATTTTTTCAACCCCTGCAACTCGAGCACCAACAGCAGGTTCGCCTTGACACTGAGGCGGCGGAACACCGAGGGCTCCTGGGCGAGATAGCCGATTCCGGCTCGGCAGCGGCGATGCATTGGCAGCGCCCCCACGTCCTGTCCTTCCAGCAAAACGCGGCCGCTGTCCGCGGGAATGAGGCCCACCACCATGTAGAACGTGGTGGTCTTCCCGGCTCCATTCGGGCCGAGCAGGCCCACGACCTCGCCGCGCTCTACGTGCAGACTCACGCCGTCAACGACGCGGCGTCCATGATATGTCTTGACCAGATTCTCGGCTACCAAGGCCATGACAGAGGCTACTTCGCCTTCTTTGGACCGCCGGGCTCTTTCGCCGCGGTGGATGTCTTCTCCGGGATCTCACCCTCAAAGTGTGCCCCTCGGCTCACTGTCAACTCGCCCGTTTTCATGTTGATGCGGATTTGCTCACCGCGTAGCTCGCTGGGCTGCGTTTCCGGGGTAGTCGGCACCTCTTTGATCACGGCGCGGGCCGAGCCTTCCAGCACGACCACTCCAGTTTCCTCCGAGTAGGTGGCCTGGCGCCGGCAGGTCGCCACCACATGGAGCTTGCGCGTTCCTTTGGTGAGCACATCGAAGGTCACAGGCCCGGCGGCGACCATCTCACGGATCATGTTGGCCTTGAGGTCGCCCTGGCCCGTCACGCTGGGAGAAGTGATGGTGGCGTCGCCGCGCGGCGCCTTCAGCGTGATCTTGGCGCTGCCGCTAAACTCGAACTTCCCGGTTGTCCAGTTGAAGGTGATCTTGTCGCAATCAATCACCGCATGCGTTGTTCGCTTGACGTTCTGTGCTTGCAGCGCTGCTGCGATCACTAGCCAGACCGCCCCTGCTGCCATCAGCTTTCGCATCGCTCCAGCTCCTTGTCTGCCGTCGCGCTCCACTCAACTCGCTCGCTCGAAGTGCGCCGGATCTCCGGTAACATCCGCTGTTTTGGCGCGCGGGTCAATACGGAGGCTCTGCCCGGTCATCAAGAACGGGCCATGGCGGAACTTCACGTTCCCCCGACCGAGGATCTCGCCGGTGTCCATGTCATAGGTGAAGGTATCCGCGCTGAACTCTCCCGATCCATCACTCACGCGCAGCCGGCTACCTGCAGGGAAATCCATCTTGCGCGCTGAGAAGTCCGCCTCAAAGCTCGGCGCCTCCAGAACCATATCCCGCTGCGGCTCGAACTTGACGGTCAGCCGCACGTTCTTGGCCGTCGCCGTCTGGGTCTTGGCATCTATGCTGGCCTCTCCCTCGAACTCCGCCCGCCACTTCTCCGCCCCTGCTTGGTCCGTTTCCCACATGGTGGAGCCGGAGAACGAGACTTGCCCCACACCCAGGGCCGCCAGACCGCTCTGCCCGACAGCCGGCGCCTTCGTCCCGGCCTGGGGAGACTGCGCGGTCTTTTCCACCTTGCGGGGGGCGGTTCGCACGGCAACCAGCAATAGGACGGTTGTGGCCAGGATAACGGCAAGGGCAATCCCAAAGGACTTCTTCCAGCTCATGGGCAACGACCTGTCGTTCCCTAGTCGGTGAAGCGGAATCTCAGGAGCGTCCACAGCGCGGCGCAGCCGTCCTGAAACCACTTCAGTTTCTTGCCCTGCCGCGCACTTCGGGGCCGGTAACGGACCGGGATCTCGCGCAGCACCTCTCCGCGACGGGCCAGTTTCGCCAGCTTGGCTGCCAACTCGAAATCGAGGTCAAAGCTGGAGCAGCGCAGCGTCAACCCTTTGAGCGTCTCAGTGCGCACCAGCTTGTAGCACGTTGCGATATCGGTCAGCTTGACGCCGTAGAGCAGCCGCAGCACCGCACTCAGCAGCCGGTTGCCCCAGCCGTGCAGGCCTTCGAGATTGCGCCCGTCGCGTCGGGCGCCCAGCAGACGCGATCCGAGCACCGCAACGGCGCCGCTATCTTCCGCCTCCGCCAGCAGCGGCAGATAGTCCTGGGGATCGTACTCCAGGTCTGCGTCCTGAATGATCGTGTACTCGCCACGGACGAGCTCGATCCCCTTCCGCACGGAGGTTCCCTTGTAGTAGTTCGCAGGCTGAAGCACCACCTGCACGTTGTCGGCGTCAATCTCCTGCAAGATCTCGCGTGTGCCGTCGGTCGAGAAGTTGTCCACGATCACGATCTCCTTCTCGACCGGCACCGCCTGTACCTGGTCCAACACCGTGAGCACGGTGTCACGTTCGTTATAGACGGGCATGATCACCGAGAGTTTCATTTTTTGACCTTTGGAGCCCGCCCTCCCGGCTCTAGCGGGCGCACTGCTCGGCGTACCACTCGTAAGTTCGGCGCAGCCCCTCGGCCCTGGGCACCAGCGCTTGCCAGCCGAGCACTCGCCTCGCCTGTTCGGCGCTCAAGTATTGGTGTGGGATTTCACCAGGCGAATGGCCGCGCACGTCAGGGGTCAATTCTTCCTTGCCGGCTACGGCAATAATCTCCTGCACCAGATCGAGCACCGCCACCGGCTCCCCGGTGCCGAAGTTGAAGGCTCTCCCCGCTACCTCCGGCTGCGTCAGGTTCTCGCCCAGCACCAGGTAGCCGCGCACGGCGTCCTCCACAAAGAGGTAGTCCCGCTGGGGCGTGCCGTCGCTGCGAATGATCGGTCGTTCGTCGTGCAGCACCCAACGCATCACGCCCGGTATCAGCCGCGAGAAGTTCAGGTCGCCCGGGCCGTACAGATTCGCACAGCGCGTGACTGCCACCGGGAGCTCAAAGCTGGTGTGGTACGCCCGGGCCAGCAGATCGGCGCAGCTCTTGGACACATCATACGGGTAGGAGCCCTGTAGAGCGAATTCCTCGGTATAGGGCAGGTCGCGATGCGCTCCGTATGCCTTGTCGCTGGAGGCGACCACAAGGCCCTCCAGGGTCCCTGCCTGCCATGCCTGCCGGCACGCCTCCAGCAGCAAGTACGTACCGCGGATGTTGGTCTCAAAAGTGGCCAGCGGCGCCCGCATCGCCGTCCCGACGAGCGACTGCGCCGCGAGATGGAAGGCTGTGTGGATTTCGTACTGGGCCAGGACTCGTTCCAGCAGCGCCAGGTCAAGCAGGTCCCCGCGCACGAGGGTCGTGCGTTCGGCCAGTCGCTGCTGCTCGAAGTACGTCGCCGGCGGCTCGTCCCGAACGAGGCCGACCACCTCCGCCCCGGCCTCAGTCAGCGCCTCGATCAGGTGCGAGGCGAGGAATCCGTGCGCCCCGGTGACCAGCACACGGCACCCCTGCCAGAATTCCGCGTTCATCTTAGGCACTGCACCTGTCCTGTTTTGCGCAGGATGCCCGGCTGCTACTCAGCCTCGCCGCGATCGCTGTCCGTTTCAGCCGTGATCCACCCGATGAGGCGCTCGCAAACGACCTCGGAGTCGGCCACGTGCTCGGAGGCTCGGCGGTAGACACGGATTGCGCCCTGCGTAGCCGGCGCCTGCGGCAGCTCGGGGTCCGGGCCGTAGGTCGCCAGGGCGAACAAGCGGCCATCCTCCGAGAACAGCGGACCCTCGGCCCGCCGGCAGGTCGCACTTCCCAGATCGGTCACCTGCTTGGTGGCCATGTCGTACCAAAGCACCTTCGCCGCGGCATTGTCGCCGCCCGCATTGCTCTGCAGCAGGGCCACCCCTTCTCCCCGCGGGTCTACGGCGAAGTCAACCCACTGGCCCCGAGAGCACAGACGTTCTGCCCGGCGCGTGCTTGCCGTGTAGCTCCATAACCCGTCCGCTTCGGCTTCGGCCACCACGCGAAACACGACAACGTCGTCATTGACCCAGTGCGGATTGCTCCCCTCGCAGATGTCCGCGCGGTACTTACTGCTGTCGCTACGCACGAGGTTCAGGCTGCCACCCTCCCACGAATGCTCGAAGGCAATCCAGGTCCCGTCGGGGGAGTAGACGGGGCGTGCTGCAGCGAAGATGTCCCCCGTGCCGGGTGCCAGACGCCGCGGAGTGCCGTCGGTCTCGCTCACGGCCCAGAGCCCCTTGCCCTTCGAGTCATCAGCATCCCGCAGTCCGTACGCGATTTCCTTCCCGTCAGCGGACCATGTGGGCCAGCCACATTCCCGCTCCTCAACCAGCATCCGGGCCTGCCAATCGGGCGCTCGGGCGACCAGCAATTGGCCATCGGCCGTGAAGGCGAGCTTCTCCCCTGCACGGGCCCAGGCCATGGTCAGAAAGGTCGCCCCCGGCTCATCGCGCACCGTGCGCTGCACTCCTGATTCCAGGTCCAGCACGAACAGATCGCCGTCCTCGTTGGTGTACGCCAGCCACCGGCCGGTCGGATCAATGGCAGCCTCCGCGATTCCGGGGACATTGTCCGCCGCGGTCCAGGCCTTGTCGCTCTCGGGGTCCCAGCACCGCAGTTCGTTGGCCTCCTGATAGACAACTGCCAGGGCCGGCAGTGTCTCGGTGGGCGTTGGCTCGGGAGGCCTCTGGACCCGTGTCGGAGGAGGGGCCGGCGGCTCATGGGTCTTAGGCCTGCACCCTCCAAGCCCGAGCATCAGCGCCAGGACGATGAACCCCGGAAGTGTCCTGGCTTTCGCACTAGTCAGAGTCGCCTGGACCGAGCTTGGGAAAACTCTCCGCCACATAGTTCTCATCGAACCCCCACTCTCCCTCCAACGTCCCATCGTCCTTGAGCCGGAACTCCCCCTCCCCGCGACGCTCCTTGTTGGCCTGCTCCCACGTCGGGGCGTTCTCCCACCACGCGAACCGGAATACGCCCTGCTCAACCCTCCCATCCATGTGCCCCGTCGTTGGTTCATTCTCGTTGTGTGTGTACTTGCCGGTCACATGTTCACCCGACTGATGCAGTGTGATGTCACCCCACCGCCAATCGTGCCAGGTGCCCTGGAACTTCTCTGGAACCTCAGCCCGCTCGCCCCGGCTTTGCCCACGTTCCATGCTCCATGCCCCGGCCCAGCTCTTCGCCCCCTCTTGTTTCCGCTGGCCCTTGATCTGCTGTGTGTTCGGCTCCACCTCGAAGTAGCCGGTTCCTCGAGAACCCCGCTCCGCAGCGTCATACGTCTTGGCGTCTTCCCACCACTTGTATTCGATCCGGCGCCCTTTGACCTGGCCGACCAGATGCCCGTGGCCCTGGAAGTACGTGCCGGTGACTTTGGCGCCCTCTTGGCTCAACTTCACTTCGCCCCACTCGGGTGACAGCCACTCGCCGGACAGATCGAAGGCCGGCTCCTCGCCGGGCTCACTTGGGGCGGAGCGCCCCTTTGCCCCGACAACCGGCACCACCCCCGGTTTCCCGACCTTCCTCTTCGGACAGCCAACCAGCAGCGCCAGCAGAGCTCCTGCCGCCAGCAGCGCCAATACCCATCGGACCGCGTTCACCGCCGGCACCTCCTACCAGGCCCGCCACAGGGCGGAGCCGCTCTCCCATAGCTCATTGAGCCGCAGTGTGTCCTTGTACGTATCCATGCAAGCCCAGAAGCCCATGTGGCGATAGGCCGCGATCTGTCGCTCCTCCAGCAGCTTCCGGAAGACCTCGGTTTCCAGTTCGTCGCCGGGCTCGATGTAACCCAGGACTTCTCGCTCGAACACGAAGAATCCCCCATTGATCCACTCCGGCAGCGCGGGATTTTCCTGGAACTCCTGCACCACACCCGATTCGCCGACGACCACGTGCCCGAACTGAGAGGAGGCGCGCACGGCCGTCAAGGTCGCGAGCAATCCGTGACTCTGGTGGAAGGCCAGAAGCTCATTGAGGTCCAGGTCCGCCAGCCCGTCGCCGTAGGTGGCAAAGAACGTGCCTTCGTCCAGATGGTCCGCCACCTGTAGCAGTCGTTCGGCCTTGGTCGCCTCGAGGCCGGTGTCGCAGAACGTGATCTCCCACTGCTCGCCCGGCTCCAGGAGCTCGATCTCCGGCCGGCCCTGCAGCGTCGAACGCAGCGCGAAATCGCGGTCCCGCCACGGCTCGCGGGTCACGAAATACTCCTTGATGGCCTCGCCCATGTAACCCAGGCACAGGACGAATTCGCGGTGTCCGTAGGCAGCATAGCTCTTCATCAGATGCCATAGAATCGGTTGATCGCCGATCCGCACCAGCGCCTTCGGCTGCTCCTGCGACCCCGCGAACAGGCGGGTCCCTTTGCCGCCTACGAAAATGGCTGTTTTCATCGTCCCCTGTTCACCCGCGCTTTCCCGCTAGTTCCGGTGCTCTCCTGCCGGCTCGGCAGGGGGCTGGACCGCAAACACCACGTGCGACCGCGGCCCGGCCATGTAGACGGCTTCCAGATATCGCAGGTCAATGGCGTCTTTGAACACTTTCGCCAAGCCGTTCTTAGCTACAGACACGGCGGCCACAAACTGCGGCCCGGCTAGGACATAGCGGACGCCCAATTGCTTGCCGAAGACCCGCGCCAGGTCCTGGGGGGTCTTGATCCGGTGATAGGGCACAATGGTGTTGTGTCCCGGGTCGGCCCAGAAGTAGTCGCGGTCGAGATAGAATCCGCGAGGCTCGTGCAGCAGGGCGATGGTGGCGTCCGGTTCCGCGAACTTGTTGATGAACTGCTCGGGCCGGTATACGTCCAGCGTCTGCTCGAGGAACTCCTCCTGTGACTGCAGGCCAAAGACGACGCGCGCCTGCGGGATGGTCAGCAGCAGGGCCAGGCCCAGGGCAATCGCGGCCGCGAACGCCACGACGAAAGTGCTAATGATGCTGGAGACGAGGCCCAGGGATCGGAGCCGCTCCAGGCTGTAGGCGGCCGGCAGGGCCAGTACCGCGACGACCGGCAAGGCATAGCGCGCATACTGCATTAGCGCGAACCAGACCAAGAACATCAGGCCGCCCAGCGTCAGCGTCCAGTTGATCGCCTTGGGGCGACCCGCCAGCAGCACCAGCGGCGCCAGCAGCGCTAGATACAGCGGTCCGATACTATAGCACAAATAGACGGCCAGCGGTTGAACGGGCGTCGCGAAGTGCCAGGGATACATGGTGAGGTTCCACGGTGCCGCCAGCCACTTCCACGGCTCCCGGGGTCCCACCAGCAGCCCCCGCCAGACCGGCAGCGTGCGGAAGTAGCCCTCGGCGGGTAGGTCCCCGACCCCGAACTCCTTTTGGTGCCGCGCGTACAGCTCTGCATTTTCCTCGGTCCAGTACTTGCCCCCAAAGACACTGTACGCGAAAGGGTACACCGGGTTCCCGGTCCACACGAAGGTCTTGATGTACCATGGGCAGGAGGTCAAGACCGCCACGCCGACTAACCCAGCGGCTGCGCCGAAGCGACGCGGCCACCCAAGCTCCGGGATGCGTATCAACCGCCACAGGACCAAGGCCAGCACCAGTCCGAGCAGCGATAACGCCTGCATCTTGACGCTCAGCGCTCCGCCCACCGCCAAGCCACAGCGATACAGGTCTGAGCCACCGGCTGCCTGGGCGTCCTCTCGCCCCAGCCACCCCAGAAAGGCCAGTAGCGCCAGCAACGTGTAGAACAGCGCGCCCAGGTCCACATAGCCCACCATTGCCAGCCAGGCCGTCATCGGCGTAGTAGCCAGCAGGAAAGCGGCGATCT
>JALGUG010000333.1 GCA_029820995.1 Candidatus Zipacnadia bacterium | reverse complement strand
GGAGTCCGGATGCGCAGGTCCAAATCCGGCGCCCAGTACCGCCCGGTCCAGTACCGCCGATGAGCGTTCAGGTTCACCCGGTAGCTGCCTCGATAGAGGTACTTGGCGATGCACACCTGACGGTTCCGGCACCCATACCGTGTCACGCTGATGTAGCCGTCGTCAATGTCGAAGGCCAGCGCCGCCGAGCCCATGAGCAACAGCCCTATGATCGTCATGCCTACCACTGGTCCGATCCGTTTCACCGTCTGCCACCCCCTTTTACTTTCGGCTCTTCCTCCATCATATCTACTATACCCCATAGTAGCATTTGCTATTCCTCCCAACCAGGCCAAGAACCGCGGCCCCGAACGGCCAAGCTGGAGGCGCGAGGCAAGCTGTGACAAAACGCACTGTCCGAGAATGTTCTTCAGTGATAGTTGTCACGTTTCTACTATCGCCGATCGGGGGATTAAGGAAGTGATGGTCGGATTCCAAAGACCTAATCGAAGGAGACGACAGCACAGGCATAAGCAGGTGAGGGACATGAGGTTTCCGTCGAGGCTGATGATGGTCATGATTCCTGCCGCACTGTTTCTGCTTCTGCTGGCCGCCTCGGCGCTCCAGGCCCAACCGGAGGCCCCCACGCAGCCGCAGACTGCCGACGCCGTCGCGCCCGATGCGGCCGCCGACTCCGAACGGAGCCACACCGATTTGGCTGCTGCGCTTCTCGCCGTCCTGGCTCTCTTGCTGCTCTGGCTGGCGGAGCGGTCCTCCGATGACCGAAGCGCCGCGCCGCGCGATATGGCCGGCCAGAGAGGTGTTACGCCTCCGCAACATCATCTAGGCATCCGCTTGAGCCCACTCGGGCACAATGTGTTTGAGTGGAGACGGAAATAGATCCGAGCGCGTATCGCTCGTTGATGAAGAGTGGTGAAATGCAATGGTTACCGAGGATCGGCTCCAAGAGGCCCAACGTGCCGACCGCCGACGCACCGAAGCTCTGTTGATTGTGATGTACGAACTCGAACTCCGCAGCGGCCGACAGGTTGTGCCGATAGTGAATCCCGAGGGCCGCCTGGTCTCCTTCTATTCCGTCCAGCGCGAAGACTGGCTCCCGCAGTAGATCCCGACAACTCCCTGCTGTCCCTCCCCCTCCTCAATGCCGCCGGCCCGCCCGGCGGCATTGCCCTGCGCCGCCACCGGCAGGAACCTCTCCGCCTCCTGCGGAAGAATCAGTTAATTGCAGGTCGAGCGTGTCTCTCGCGAAAGCTTGGCGCCTCACAGAGCAAAGGGATGTCCTGGTTCCTCACTGATCCTCCGGATTTCGAAGAGCACAACGCCGAGGTGCGGCGCGTCTGGGAAGCCTACCACCAGGGCCGGCCGTACCGAGTCCCCGTCTCCATCGGCGGCAGCATTCGGAATCTGATTCAGAACCCTGCCCTCAATACTACGGGTTGGACCTTCGAGGACTTCTTCCAGAACCCACAGGCGCAGATTGACTGCCAGCTCGCGTATCAGAAGTACTGCCGTTATCATCTCATCTCCGACCGCGAGCTTGGACCGCCACAACAGGGCTGGCAGATCAACATAGATTTCCAGAACTCCTACGACGCCGGCTGGTTCGGCTGCCCCTTCTTCTTTGCCGGCAACGCCGTCCCCGACACCGTCCCGATCCTCAGAGAAGACAAGCAGAAGCTATATCAGATGGAGTGTCCGGACCCACTGTACGGCAACCTGATGGGCCGGGCCATGGAGTTCTTCGACTACATGCACGAGAAATGCCCCCAGATGGAGTTTGAGGGGCTGCCCGTGCTTCCCCCCACGCACCTGCCCGGCGAGGGCAACGACGGCCCCCTCGACGCCGCCTATAAGATCCGCGGCGCCGCCGAAGTCTGCACCGACATGCTCACGGATCCCAAGTACTACCACGATCTGATGACCTTCGTCACCGACTGCCTGATCCTTCGCATGAAGGCTCTGCGTCGGTGGCGCTGGGAACGTTTCCCCGAATCGCCGGACAAGGGGATGTTTCGCTGCAGCTACGGCTTCGCTGATGACGCAGTCGAACTGATCTCGTTGGCCCAGTACGAGGAGTTCGTCTATCCCTATCACCGGCGGCTCTATGAGGAGTTCTCCGACGGCGGGCCCGTCTCGGTCCACCTGTGCGGCGATGCGACGCACCTGTTCCGTTTCCTCCGCGATCACTTCCACGTACGCGCCTTCGACACCGGCTTTCCCGTAGATCACGGTTGGCTGCGTCGCGAGCTGGGGCCCGACGTTCAGATCAACGGGGGGCCGACGGTGATGCTGGTCAAGGACGGGCCGCCCGAGGCCATTCGCCGCGAGGTCCGGCGCATCTGCCAATCGGGCGTGATGGAAGGTGGACGCTTCGTCTTGATCGCTGCCAACAATCTGGCTCCGTGTACGCCCGTTGAGCACGTCCGCGCCTTGTACGAGGCCGGTAAGGAGTTCGGCCGCTACGATGACAACCGGTGACCCCAATCCTTCGGTCGCTAGCTGATCGCTGACTACTGATCGCTGACTGCTGATCGCTTCCTACCGTCCCACAACTTCCTCTGAGTACGCAGGCCTTTGGCTTGTCCAGCGCGAAATACAGACTTCAATCGGCCTGCGCCGGCACGCGGACCGCCTGGAAGGAGCCGCCAATGGACACCATTCCACTTGCCTCTGTCCCCCTCACCGGGTCGTTGAAGCCCGGTCGCCACCTATACCGGCTGCAGGCCCTGCTGCTGCGCGACGGGACCCACCTCGAAATCCCCTCCGCTTTGCTGGTCGGCAAGCAGGAGCACCCACTGGTGATCATTGCCGCCGGCCTCCATGGCGACGAGTGGAACGGTGTCCAAATCGCCGATCGCCTCGCCCGGGAGATTCGCCCCTCGCAGGTCCGCGGCACCCTCGCAATCCTGCCGGTCTGCAATCCCTTCGCATTCTACGAGCGCGCCCGCGTCTCCAGCATTGACAGTGCCGATCTAAACCGCTCCTTCGGCCTGGATGAGCCCCGTAAGCCCACCGAGATGCTCGCCGCCCTGCTCTTTGAGCATCTATTCAGCCATGCCGACGCCATCGTGGAGCTTCACACCGGCGGCCCCGGCGAGTACGTCCCGCTGGTCATGGCGCCCAGCGCCGCCCAGGTGGACCTCGCCGCCAGCCTCGGCCTCCCGTACGTTCTGACCGGCACGCCCAAGCACCACTCTCTGGCCCGCGAGGCGACTGACCGTAGTATCGCTCTGGCCACCGTGATCGTGGGTCAGGCTCGCGTTCTTGACCCGGATGCCTGCGACACCGTCTATGCAGGGCTGCTAAACTTCCTCCGCTACCTTCACGCTCTGCGCGGCCGGCCCTCCCCGACAACGGAATGTACGGTCTTCGAGCAGAAGGCCATCATCTCCGCTCCCTGCGCCGGCTTCTTCGACTGTCAGGTCCCCCTGGGGGCACAAGTTCGCGAGGGCGAGAGCATCGGCAGTGTCGCGCCCCTGCTGGAGGGCAAGGCCGAGACCGCCGAGACGCCCGTGGAGGGCACAATCGTCTACCTGCGCCGGGAGCAAGTCGTTGACGAAAGGGAGACCCTTGCCCATGTCGCCTTCTAGTCGCGAACTGCCCCGGCTTCTCTGGCCGATCGGAGCAATTGTGCTTGCGGCGCTGCTGACCCTACCGGCCGGCTGTCGCAAACGCCGTCCGCAACCGCCGCCCGTACCTGCGCCCCGCCCGACCAAGGCGCAGCCGGCCGCTCCACTGGACATCTCCATCCGGATAGCCCCTTCAGCCGCCGGTCTAGTGGAGGGCGATCTGGCCCCGGCCACGGTCACGGTGCGCAATTCCTCCCCGCACGTAATCGTTATGCGGGCCTTCAACTTCCCCGGGCAACTACCGAATCTGCGCCAGTGGTTTGGCGGTCGCTATGGCACGCTGACCTACGACCAGAAAGCTGATAAGTGGCTGTTCAATCCTCTGGTTCAGCAGCTCAGCGTGCCCCTGTTCGCCGGCGCAGTCCTCTTCCCTGGCGATGAGCTCCAGCAGACGCAAACGATTCGCCTGCTGGAGCCTACCGTACGCGTCACGGTCGGATTCAATCAGCTCAGTGAAAAAGCGGCCCGTCAGAATCTCTACTTCGCCACCGCCGGTCCGTCCTCGCCTATGGGCGAGACTGCTTACTCCCGCTTGGCCCCCGGGCCCATCGCCGACCAGGCGCGGCCGGAGCCGGGAAGCGTGCGTGAGGCCGTCTATCCCGCCGGCGCTGAAGCCGAGGTTCTCACGCAGGAAGCCTCCCTCACGGTGCAGCTCGCGCCGCGCACTCCCTCCGTGAAAC
>JALGUG010000064.1 GCA_029820995.1 Candidatus Zipacnadia bacterium | reverse complement strand
AACGGGGAGCAGATCGGCTACCACTGGAGCTGGTATGATCACGAGCTGTACGATTTGGCGGCGAAGCTGCGGCAGGGCAAGAACGTGATCGCGATCAAGGGGCGGAATGTGGATGGTCCGGGCGGGCTGTGCGGCCAGCTTGCCATCGAGTATGAGGACGGGACGCGGGAAGAGCTGGTGACGGACAAGACGTGGAGGTTCTCGCGACAGGAGGCGGAGGGCTGGACGGGGTTGGAGTTCGATGATTCCCAGTGGGGTGGGCCGCTACAGGTGCGGAAGGGACCCTTCGCCCAGGGCCAGCCGCGTGACCGGCTGCGCGAGGTGAAGGAGCCGGTGGCGCTCGACGTCAGGCACCCGGCGCTGTACGGGTGCGATATGGCGGTCGCGGGTATGCTGGCGCTGCGCGGGCTGCGGGCCCGCGAGGGGGCGACGGTCATTGCGCGAACGAAGTCCTGGCCGCTGCTGGTCGCGGGACAACAAGGGAAGGGGCGGGTGCTCGTCCTGGACGCTTTCCCGGGGCAAGGGTCGCTGATTGACGGGCAACTGGGGGACGATCTGCTGGCGCAGGGCCTGGCGTGGCTGGCGGGCCGCGGCGTGGCCGACGTGCTGAGCGGGCTGAAGCTGCCGGCCAGCGAACTCGTGCGGCCCGGGAAGATCGCACTCAGCGGGAAGGCGGTCAGGGCGGGAGAGGCAGAATTCGTCGTGAGCCACGAGGGAAAGCAGGTGTTCTCGAAGCAGACACGACTTCGTCCAGGCGAGGCGATTAGGTGGGAATATGAGGTTGCGGACGAACCCTCGGCGGAGGGGGAATATCAGTTTGTTCTGCTCTTGAAGGATGAGCAGGGGAGAAGCACACGGCGCGACGCGCGAGTCGAGGTGAAGAATCCAGTGAACCTGAAGCTCAGCGTACCGGCCAACCGCTACACGACGGCAGAAGGATTCCAGATTACATTCAAGGGGGTGCCGGAGGGAGAGCTGCAGCAGGCGGTCCAGGTCGTGGCCGGCGTGACGGATCCCAGCGGCGAGGCAGTGCACGGTTTTGCGCCGCAGGAGCTCAAGCCGAAGGGTGAACTGACGTGGGAGCTGGAGGTGCCTCGGTGGGACGTGGGGGAGTACCAGTTCGCGACGCGGGTCGAGCAGGGCGGCAAGGTCCTTGACGAATCTCGACTGGCCTTCTGGGTGGTCGGGCGTCTGGACCTGGCCGATTTCTATCCGGCGACGATGCGCCTATCGCGGTTCAAGACGTTCAATCCGGAAGCGATCAAGGCCGAGATCGAGGACATCATCGCGCACGGCTTCAACACGCTGACGTTCTCGGGGAGGCGGCTGGGGGCTCCACCAAACGAGATCCTGGACTTCGCCGAGGACTATGCGCAGCGGCGAGGGATGGCGGTGTCCTACTCGTTCCAGCGCGGCTGGTCCATCTTGCGGCGGGATGGGCTGCCGGAGAAGTCGGTGTTCTCCGACGAGTACGAGGAGGCGATTCGGCCGTTGGTCGAGCGCACGATGGGGACGGCTCGGCTCGTGCCGCGGCTGCTGAACGTGCAAGGCTACATGGATGAGCCTTTCCAGGTCAGCGGCAAGACCTTTGACGACCGGCCGCCGGCGCGGGCGGAGTTCAAGCGGCGGTACGGGATCGAGATGCCGACGCGCGAGCAGGCGATGAAGGACCCCGAATTGTGGCTGAAATACGTGGAGTTCTGGTCCGACTGCTTTGCGCAGGGGTGGCGGAAAAGCTACAAGATGGTGAAAGCTGAGAAGCCGCACTTCTGGGTGGAGCTGACGCACGACTCGCACTGTACGTTCGGAGCGGCAGGGCGTGACTTCAAGGGGTTTTGGGCCGTGGACGATGTGTTCCACTGGGGCGCGCATTTCGACTCGGTTAACTACGACATCTATCCGTACCTGTCCACCGACTTCCGCAATGGAGAGAAGTTCCGGAAGAACCCGCTGCCGCGCATTGCGGGAGTGCACATGGCCTTCGACGAGATGCGCAATCTGGCGTACACGTACGATCGGAAGCTGGGCTTTTGGCTGGAGAGTGAGCTGGGCGGCGACCGGGCGACGACCGGGCCTCGGGGGCAGGCGGTCTGGTCGCCGCGGGAGCTGACCTACACCGCGGTCGCCGCGGGGTGTGATTACCTGAACACGTTCTGGGGGATCCCGCAGAATCCGAAGTGGTGGGAGACATACCGCGGGGCGATGAACGAGATTCAATCGGTGGCGCCGCTGCTGACCAGGAGCAAGCGGCGCGCGGCGCGGGCCTGCTGGCTGTTTCCACGGACGCAGCACGTGCTGTACCAGCAGGAGTACTGGAACGTGATGGTGGGGTTGGAGGCGTTCCGGCGGGCGTACGGCGAGCTGGACTGCGTGCACGAGGAACAGGTGCCGCAGGGGAAGCTGAGGGACTACGACGTGCTGTGCCTGCTGGACGTCCACTGTCTGCCGGCCAAGGTGGCGGCTGAGATCGCGCGCTGGGTGAACGCGGGCGGGGTGCTGATCGCGGACCTGGTGCCGACGCATAACGAGCAGAAACAGGAGCTCGAGGTCTTCGAGAGGCTGTTCGGCGTCAGGGGGAGTGGAGAGGTGCAGGAGGGGTCGTTTGAGGTGGCCGGGCGAGGAGTGAAGCTGTCGCAGCGGCGGATATACGAAACGGCAGGGGCGGAGGAGGACAAGCTGCGCCTTGGCGATGGGCCGCTGGCGACGAGGAAGTCGAACGGCAAAGGGCTGGCCTATCTCGTTCACTTCCCGGTGAAGGACGTATACCTGGATGCACTGATCGCGAGAGACGAACAGGCCGAGGCGTTGGTGCGGGAGGCGCTAATGAGGCTCTTTGCACAGCGGCCGCCGCGACGGAGCGTGCATTGCGACAATCCGAACGTGGAGGCCGCTCTACGCGAGACGAGGGAGGGCACTATTCTGCTGTTCCTGATCAACCATGAGGGCGAGAATCCGAGGGCGCGCGTGCGTCTTAATGTGCCGGGCGACTACGTTGCGCTGGACCTGGTTACGAAGAAGCGGCTGCGCTGGGACGGCAAGGCGATGGAACTGGAGTGCCCCTGGGGGCAGACACGGCTGGTTGGCTTTTTCCCGGGCGATCCGAAGGGCGTGAGGTTGGCGGTGGCAGACAAGGGGCCCTTTGAGCGCGGCACCACGGTGAGGTATGTTGCCGAGGTCGGACGCCGGCGTGGTGAAGTGCAGGGCAACTACATGCTGGACGTGACGGTGACTGATCCGGGCGGGCAAGAACGGGCGGAGTTCTCGCGGCGGACGTGCACGTCGGGGTCGAGGTACGAGGGTTCCATCGCGCTGCCAGTCAATGCGCCGCGAGGGACATGGACGATTGGCGTGAGAAGCTGGTGGGATGAGGCGCAGGCGCAGACGGCGTTCGAGGTGCGGTGAAGGCGGGTCGCGGAGGAGCAAGGCGAAGATCGGTTGATTGACGTGTTGATGGAACAGGGAGGCCGCTATGAGCATCAGCGTGGGCATCGTCGGAGTGGGGCAATTCGGGCCGCATTTCATCAAGCCTTTCAAGGAGCACCCCGACGTGAGCCGAGTGGCTCTATGCGACGTAAACACTGAGCGCCTAAGCGCACGGGCCAGGGAGTTCGAGATTGAGGAGACGTACGCCAGCCTCGATGAGATCTGCAGCTCGGACTTGGATGCGCTCGCGATCATTACGCAGCCGTGGTTGCACACGCCGCAGGTGATTCAGGCGATGGAGGCCGGGAAGCACGCGTACAGCGCGGTGCCGGTAGTGTACGGGCGGGAGGGCGATGAGATTCTGGAGCAGTGTGACCGGCTAATCGAGGCCGTGAAGCGCACGGGCCAGATCTACATGATGGGAGAGACGACGTTCTTTCGAGCGGAGACCATGTTCTGCCGACAGAAGGCAGAAAGAGGCGCATTCGGAGAGTTTGTGTACGGCGAGGGCGAGTATTTTCATGACCTATCGCACGGCCTGTACGATGTGGCGAAGAATCGGTGGGGGGCCCAGTGGGGTCGGGACAAGACGGGCGGAGTGCCGATGCACTATCCGACGCACTCCACGTCGGGCGTGATTTCGGTGATGGGCGCTCACATGACGGAGGTCTCGGCCTTCGGGTATGTGTATCCGAACGACGACTGGTTCCGGGAGGATACGGTGTGGGGGAACGTGTTCAGCAACGAAGTGGCTCTGTATCGGATGAGCAATGGGGCGACGGCGCGGATTTGCGAGTTCCGGCGGATCGGACATCGGGGCCGAGAGGGCTTTCGGATCTACGGCACCGAGGGCTCGTTCGAGAATGACGTGTCGGGCGCGAAGTGGGTGACGAAGGACGGATGGGAAAAGGCGGATCTCGAAGCGGCGCGCGAGCCGCTGCCGGAGGCGCTGACGGCGGACCTAGGAGGACATGGAGGATCGCACTCGTACCTCGTGCACGAGTTCGTGGATTCCTGCAACCGGCAGCGGTTACCTCGTATCAACGCGTGGGAGGCGGTGCGGTACGTGGCACCGGGGGTCATGGCGCACAAATCGGCGTTGCGCGACGGAGAGCTGATGAAGGTTCCGGACTGGGGTGACGCCCCGGCGTAATGTCCGGTGCTCCCGGTGGCGGAAGCGGCGCGAATGGGTGCTGGGGCGCTTTCAAGGAGAGGCGGCAAGCAGGTCCGGGAGCTCGGGCCACCCTGACACTTGGGCATCCGGCGCAGTGATGTGCGTGAAGTCCCACGTCGCTTGCCCACGGTTTAGCCAGATGGCGGTCATCCCGGCTTCGTGGGCGCAGAGGATGTCGAGGGGATGATCACCGAGGTAGGCGGAGGAGCCGGGATCGGCTCCGGCCTGCTGAAGGGCGTGGTGCATGATGGCAGGATCAGGCTTGGCGACGCCGACCGCGGCGGAGGCGACGATGACGGCGAAATAGTCGGCCAGTCCGTGACGCTCGAGGAGTTGGGGAAGCGCAGTATCGAAGTTGGAGACGACGCCAAGGCGCAGGCCTGCACGGAGGAGCGTCGCCAGGACGGGGGCGGCTTCGGGGTCGGCCCGCCACTGCATGCCGGGTGGGCGGGTGCGTACGAAGGCAGCCGCGGCCTGGGGGAGCCGCTCAGGAGCCACACAATCATGTAGTGCGGCCACGTGCATGGCGAGCAGGAATTGGTCCTCGGGCACGGGCTCGGCGGCGCCGGCGTGCTGGCGGATTTCCTGCTCGAGGGCCCACCTGGTGGCCTTGCTCCAGGCGTGTTCGGCTTGTTCAGGAGTGAGCATCAATCCGGCGCGTGCGGCGCGAACCTTGAAGACCTCGGCCTCGGTGGGTTGCGGCAGAAGCAGTGTTCCTGCCGCGTCGCAGAACAGCCAAGTTAGATCGTCAAGCGAGCGCACCGGCATTCTGGGTCACCAAAGGCGTGTGCAGGGGAGGAGACATCCCCGGTGCGTCGGGGCGTTCTCCGCGCATTCCTCCACGAGTGCCGCGAGTTCCGCGGAGAGCATGTGTGGCGTGAGGAAGACCTCGTCCCGATGGCTGTAGAAGGCGTGGGCGGCATGGTACGTCGCAGGAGGTTATGTGCGGCCTAGTTTGGATGTGAGCTGGAGTTCGGACGGCGCGACGGGTCTCCTCCGGTTATGCTGCACATAGCAGTGTGTTCTTCCATTCGCACGGAGCGTACCCTTCTCCGAGGCAGACGGGCAGGCGTGAGGTGGAGTAGAGGTTGCTGTGGCCGGGAGGTCGAAGAATCACGAGCCGCAGAAGGCAGCGGTCGGTCCAGAAGCGACAACCTGATGGCGAGGTAGGATGAATCGTGGCCAAGCGTGATGTGAAGAGAGTGTACTACACGCCGGGATTTCATTCGGACGTGGTGTGGCTGGAGGATCAACGGGACTACGCGGAGGTGTTGATGGGGGCGACGCGGCAGTACTTGCTGGGCTGTGAGGCGGACCCACACTGCGGCGTGTTCTTGCACGAGTTGACATACCTGAAGCCGTACTACGACGAGAACCCCCTTCAGCGCGAGCTGATCCGATCGCTAATCCGCGCCGGTCGCGTCGGCACGGGCGGAGCGCACTCGCTGCCGACGGAGACACTGATCAGCGGCGAGGCGTTTGTGCGGAATATCCAGTATGGGCGACTGTATCACGAGGAGGTCCTGGGTGACGAGCCGGAAGTGCTGATGCTGTGGGACATCTTCGGCCATTGCAGCCAACTGCCGCAGATTGCGCGGCAGTGCCGGTTCCGGGCGATCATCTGGTCGAAGGACATACGGGGCACTCGGCCGCTGTTCTGGCACCAGGGACTGGACGGAACGAAGGTGTTGACACGGCGGGTAATGTACGGCTATGGGCGCGGCGGTAGAGAGCAGGACCTGGAGTACCTGCGGCGCTGTCGGGAGGAGGTTCTGTCGCTAGGGCATGAGGTGGACCTGCGTTTGGACTGCAATGATTTCCAGCCGCCGCGAGGGTGGGTCATCGGCCGGGGGGCCGAGCTCGCGCAGAGCCGGCCGCCCGTGGTGGTGAGCGGGCAGGCGCACCGGGAGTACTTCCGTGAGCTCCGAAAGGCGGAGCGTCAGAAGAGGATCTTCATTCCGACCAGCGCGCGCGACTTCGAGTGGCACCACCAGGGCACAGGGGTAACGCACATTGACCTGAAGATTGCGAACCGGCTCTGCGAGAACGTGCTGGTGAACGCGGAGAAGTTCGCGACCATTGCGAGCGTCCTGGGAGCGCAGTATCCGCATATCGCGCTGGACAAGGCGTGGCGTCAGGTGATGTTCAACCAGCACCATGACGCGATTACGGGCCCGTGCTGTGATCGGTCGTATGTGGACCTGATGGCAGGCTATCGGGAGGCGCTGGAGCTGGGATCGTCGGCGCTGCGGAACTCCTTAAGGTATCTGACTCGAGGCATTAAGACTCTGGGACCGAAACGGCAGGGGACGAGACCCCTGGTGGTGTTCAACAGCAACAACTGGGAACGAACCGACGTGTGCGAGGTGAGAGTTGACCTCACGGACCTGCCGGGACCGTTTCGGGTGTGCGATGACCAGGGACAGGCGGTGCCCTTTGAGGTGGAGGGGATTAGGCGAAAGGGCGGCAGCGTGGCCTCGGCGCTGCTCAGGTTCGTCGCGACGGTGCCGTCGGTGGGGTACGGGGTGTACCACCTGGTCCCGTCGGAGGAGCCGTTGCCGGTGGTGAGGCGCCGGGCGGGGAGGGCGATCTCGAACGAGTTCTTCGAGGTCGAGGTGGACGCGGACCATGGCGGCTTGACGCGCATCTATGACCACGAGGCGGAGAAGGAGGTACTCAGGGCGCGGGAGGGACCCGGGAACGAGTTGATTGCGCTGGAGGAGGACATTGACGATCACCCGGAGCCGCCCTGGGAAGTGATGACGGCGGAGGGCGGGGAGCGGTACTTCTCACGTGACTATCCGGCCAAGATTGAACGGCTCGTGGGACCGGTGTCGGAGCGCCTCAGGGTAACGGGCCCGTTCAAGGACTGCCGGCGGGCGCAACAGATTACGCTCTATCGCGGCGTGCGGCGGATTGACTTCGTCACCGACCTGGAGAAGTACCGAGGCAAGACGCATCTGCACGTCGTGACGTTCCCCGTGTCGGTCGAGGGCGGCGTTCCGGTGTACGATGACCGGTTCGGGTGCGTGGTCAAGCGGCGGAGCAAGGGCTATCTGGACTTCCGCACCTGGCAATGGCGGAACTACTCGGGCTGTGGCGCCCGGCGGGCTTATCAATGGTTGGACCTATCTTCGTCGGTGCGGCTCGAGCTGGGCGAGGACAGCGTGGCGTTCGGCAGCACGAGCATCGTGCTACCCAAGGATAGTCGTGTGGAGAAGGCTGCCAATGTGCTGCAGGAGGCGCTGGTGCGGCGCGGGGTGCCGGTGACGCTGTTCTATGACGACTGCGAGCGGGAGCGGCGGCAGGATCTGCCGCATCAGGATTCGACCATGCCGCTGGATAGCCCGAACGAGGACTTGCCGTGGGGGACGTCGTTTCGAGTGATTGTAGACGTGGCGGAGACGAACAAGTACCTGCGCGAGTTGCTGCGCCAGGTCTCCAAGGCCGCTGTAGCGGCTTGGCGGAAGCGCAGGAAGGAGCAGGGGTGGGCGGCGCTGTTCGTAGCCGAGGCGATGCCGGACGGCTTTCCGCCACTGCCGACGCTAATCCTGAGTGCCGAGAGCAGCGCAGTGCTGGCGAACAGGGCCGGCATGTGGGCTCGCGAGATCCGAAGGCGTGCAAGGCTGCATTTGCCGGGAGACTGCAATGCGAGCGGGCCTCAGGCGGTCGAGGACTACGGTGTGGCGCTGCTGAACCGCGGGACGCCGCTGTGCTCGGTGGAGAGCAATGGGGCGCTGTGCATGTTCCTGATGCACTCAGTATCGTGGGGGCGCACGAAGTGGGGGCCGGATCGGCTGGACTTCCATCTGGTAGCGGAGCATAAGCACCATCGGTTCGAGTACTCGCTATATCCGCACACCGGGGACTGGCGGTCGGCTCAGGTGCCGCGGGCGGCGTACGCCTACAACAATCCCCTGCGGGTGGAGCCGGTCAGCGTCCACGACGGGAGACTGCCCGGCCGGCTGGCGTTCCTGCAGACGACAGGCACCGGGATTCTCACGGCCCTGAAGGCGCCGGGCTTTCCCCTGGCGGCGCAAGAGGAGCCGGACGGAAGGCTGGGGGAGGGGTTCATCGCACGCTTCTATGAGCCGACCGGCGGGCCGAGTGAGCTGAGGGTCAAGTTCTTTAGTGGCATCCAGCAGGCGGTGCGCGCGAATCTCCTGGACGAGGATTTGAGGGCAGCGAAGCTGGAGGGCGGGACACTGACGGAAGGGCTGAAGGGGTTCGAGATCGAGAGCTACCGCGTGGTGCCGCGGAGGGGGTCGTGGACTGGGCCGGACCAGTGCCTGGGCGCGGAGCAGGAGCCGGGACAGCCAGTGTTTTTCAAGCACTGGCGGCACAATATGGGAGCGGCGCCGCTGGGTTACTCGCCGCTGGGGATCTCGCTGTCAGGACCGGCGCGCACAGGGGTGGCAATCAGCCAGGGCGGCGTGACGGTGAACCGGCTCACCGTGGGGCTCTCGAACAATTTGCGCCGGAGAGTGCAAGGCGAAGTGGAGCTGATAGTGCCGGCTGGATGGCGCACAGTGCCGGAGCGGATTCCATACCAGCTCGATGCGGGCGAGGGGAAGCAGTATCCCTTTGTGCTAGTGTTTGACACGGATCTGAAGCGGGGCACCGTGAAGGCGCGGGTTCAGTGCGGGGAGCAGACGTATCAGGATGTCCTTGAGGTGGGTGAGCCGGTCCAGTTGCAGTGGCGGGTTGCGAGGCGAGGGCGGCGGCTGGTGGTGCGCGTGAGTAATCCGGCGGACACTGCGGTGGAGGCGGAGTTGATGGCGGTGACCAGTCACGAGGCGTGGGGGCCAGGGCTGGTGGGAAGTGGAGCGAGCTGGCGGCTGGTGCCGCAGTATCAGGCGGTACGGTTGCAGGCGCGGGCGGCAGGCGAATACCGATTCGTGCTGGAAGGTCCGCGAGGAGCGGATACGTGGGTGGTATTCAAGCTGGCGTACTACGGGCGCGTGGAGTATCAGATGACCGAGGTGGGGTAGGAACGCAGGGCGAGCGGCACAGGGGCGGGGCAAGGTTCGGGCATAAGAGGCACGCGGCGATGGAATATGAGGGGAAGTTCGTCTTCTTCGATTTTGACCGGCTGAAGACTTATCCGCTGGCGACGCGCGCGAACAAGGTTACGCAGGAGGACCTGGTCTGGCCCGCCGATGTTTCGGATGAGCCGGAGGTACTGTCCTTTGACCGGCAGGAGCTGCGGGCGGTTGCGCGGGAGATCGTGAAGTGCCGCAAGCAGGGCCTGCCGGTGATTGTGTTCACAGGAGCGCATCTAATCAAGTGCGGTCTGTCGCCGGTGGTGGCCGACCTGATCACGCGCGGCTTCGTGACGCTGCTGGCGACGACAGGCGCGGGAGTGATTCACGATTTCGAGTTGGCGCTGATCGGAGAGACGAGCGAGCACGTTCCGCGGGCACTGCCGGAGGGGAAGTTCGGGATGGCCGAGGAGACGGGCCGATACCTGAATGCGATCCTGGTGGCGGGAAACAGGCTCAAGCTGGGGTTTGGGGAGGTGGTGGCGCGGGCGATTCTGGGGGAAGAGCTGGTAGCGGGAGGGCCTGGTTGCCGCCACCCGCATCTGAGCCTGCTGGCGACGGCTTATGAGTGTGCGATCCCATGTACGGTGCACGCGAGCATTGGGACGGACATTACGGACCAGCATCCGAGCTTTGACGGGGCGGCCAAGGGGGGATGCAGCGGGCGGGACTTTGGCATATTCGTAGCCGAAGTGTGCAACTTGACGCACGGAGGTGTGGTGCTGAATATCGGAAGTGCAGTAACGGGCCCGGAGGTGCTGCTCAAGGCGATGTCCATGGCGGCCAACGTGGGTCATCGGCCGGACGGGATCGTGACTGCGAACTTCGACCTGCGGCCCGGCGATCCGGAGGCCGTCGAGGACGAGTCGCGGCCGGGGTACTACTACCGAGATGTGAAAAGCGTGGTGACGCGGATCCCCAGCGCGTTCGGCGGTCGCGGCTACCACATCGCGGCGCCGCATCAAGAGACCATTCCCGCGCTGTACCGTTTGCTCGCCACGGCGGACCGAAAAGGCTGACACGTCACAGGACGAACCGCTGATCTTCACAGAATCTCCGCAGTGGTCTGGGAACATGGGCCTGGTTGCTCTGCGTTGTACGTGTCGGTAAGGGAGGCGGTTGTGCCCGGTGTTGTTCGGGAAGGGCACGCCAGCGGGAGCTTTGCGCTGGACCAAGAGGTCCTGAACTGATGACTTCCTCGTCGCCGGTAACACCGCGGGGCCAGACAGATGAGCACGCAACACAAGTCCAAGGGCGGCTGCCGCTCTCGGTGAATGTGGGCAGCTTGCTGGTGTTTGTGGGATTGATAGTGGTTCTGGCCGTGACGCAGTGGGTCGTGATTCCGCGGATGGATAAGCTGTCCAAGGAGGCGGAGCAGAAGAGCACAGAGGCGAGCACGGGCGATGAGGGTGGCGCGCCGCATGAGCCGGAGGCGGTGTTTGAGCTTCCAGATCCGGTCGGCCCGGAGGATGCGCCAGTCAAGATCGTTTCGTACCTGGCGACGGACAACAGTTGCCACGAGAACACCTCCTGGACGTTGGCCGACGTGGCGAACGCCTATAAGGGCAAGGTTCGCCTGGAGTTCGTGGACATGGCGAGCAAGGAGGGGCGCAAGGAAGCGGATGCTCTGGGGATCGCGTGCGATTCGGGCCTGGTGATCAATGGGAAGACCGAGCTGACGATCGGGACGGGAAAGAAGACGCGCAAGGTACGGTTCTTCGGGCCGATTGACGAGCACGAGTATGGGATGGCCGACCTGTGCGCCGCCATTGACTATCTATTGAGCCACCCGCAAGCTGCCACCGCGAAGAAGGCTCAGGCCGGCGGCACCGGGGCGCAGCACGAGGCGCACGCGGGGTCGTAGGCCCAGTCGGGAGTGTCAGGATGTTCCTATCGTATGCTTTCAAGGAGCTGCGGCGTCGCAAGACCCGGACCGCGTTGGCGGTTTTCGGGATCGGTTGCAGTGTGGCGTTGCTGATTGCCGTGTTTGCGATCTCGCATTCGGTGCAGAGCGCGGTGCGCGAGTCACTGGCGGCAGCGGGGGCCGACCTGGTGATTCAGAAGCGCGTGAAGCCTTGCCCCTTTGCCGAGGTGAAGTTCCCCAAGGACCTGGGAGCAATTGATGAGAGTGTGGTTGCGCGGCTGGAGGAGCAGGAAGGCGTGGTGGAGGTCAGCGGCGTGCTGGAGCTATGGGCGTTCTATCAAGGGCATCCGACCGTCGTAACGGGGATGGATCCCTTGAAGCGTTCAATCGGTCCGGTGCGGCGAGCGCCGCAGCCGATCGAGGGGGAGGATGAGGAGGAGGCGGAGTCGTGCTGCGCGTTGTCGGATGGGCGGTACTTGCTGACACGGGATGAGTATGCCTGCCTGCTGACGGACGAGTACGCCGCGGCACTGGGTGTGAAGGTGGGGGACAAGGTGAACCTGGGGCCGCAGGAGTTCGAGGTGGTAGGCACGCTGGAGTTGGGGCCGACTCCGCAGATCGCCGGCGCGGAGGCGTTTATCCCGCTGAAGGTGGCGCAGCGGATGTTGGGTCAGGGAGCGGTGGTGGATACGATCTTCGTCGAGGTTGAGCACGGGAGGTACGTGAAGCAGGTCGAGCAGTCGGCGCGCGAGCTCATCCCGATACAGAACCCGGAAGAGGAACGGGTGAGCGTGACGACTTCGGGGAACGTGGATGCGGGAACGGCCGCGCTGGCGAATGTGGCGCAGAGCTCGCTAATGGCCTTGTCGCTGATCGTATTGGGTCTGGTGTGGTTGTTGGTGATCAAGAGCAGCCTGTCGTCGGTGGCCGAACGGGTGCCCGAGATTGGGATTATGAAGGCGGTGGGATGGCGCAACTCCCACGTTTCGCGGTTGCTGTCGCTGGAGAACGCGATCGTAAGCCTGGCGGCGGGGGTGGTGGGTTGTGTGGCCGGATGGGCCATCGCTGTGGCGTATGCCGCTTTTTGGCCGCAGACCTTGCCGTCGGCGCTGGCGTCGTATCCGCCCTGCGCAACGACGCAGGCGCCGACCTCGCTCCCGCTGCATATTGCGCCGACCACGTGGATCTTTGCACTGGGCCTGGGGGCGGCGCTGCTGATGGGCGTAGTGTCCGGCTCCCTGGCCTCACGGCGAGCAGCACGGTTGCGTCCGGCAGAGGCGTTGCGGCAGATCTAGAGGTGGTTTCATAACCTCAGCAACCAGTGACAATTGCGCCTGAAGGCGCTGCTACAGGGGTTGTGAAACAACTTCTAGTACCGCTCACGGAGAGGACCATGGACGGGCATTGAAACACCCGTCTGGGGGGCCTGGGGACCTGCGGTGGCAAGTGACTGCTCGTCCTTCGGACAGAAAGCCTGGTTGGGGAGAGGAGCAGCGAGACGTGTCTGCGGAGTCGGCGGGTCGGGAGCAGCGGGCGCTGGTCACTGTGGACAATGTGACCAAGGCCTTTCGGCGGGAGGACATTGACGTGCAGGCCCTGCGCGGGGCGTCGTTGACGGCTGCAGAGGGGGAGTTTGTGGCTCTGATCGGTGAGTCGGGAGCCGGCAAGTCCACTCTGCTGAACTTGATTGGCGGGCTGGAGAAGGCTGACTCGGGGACGATTCAAGTGGACGGCACCGAGGTGACCACCCTGTCGGACCAGGAGCTTGCCGACTACCGCCGCGAGAACATCGGTTACGTTTTTCAGTCCTTTCATCTGTTGCCGGCGCTGACGGTGATGGAGAACGTGATGTTGCCGCTGGCGCCGCTGCCGCTAACAAAGGCGGAGCGTGAAGAGCGTTGTCTGGCGGCCGTCGAAGCGGCTCGCATTGCGCATCGAGGGTCGCACCTGCCCAGTGAGCTCAGCGGCGGAGAGCAACAGCGAGCCTCGATCGCGCGGGCGTTGGTGAACAACCCGCGGCTGATTTTGGCGGACGAGCCGACGGGGCAGCTCGACGCGACGACCGGGCAGCAGGTGATTGATCTGTTGCGGGCGCTGGTATCGGAGCGCAAGTGTACGGTCATCACGGCAAGCCACGACAGGACCATGGCGGAAATGGCGGATCGCACGGTGGCAATGGTCAACGGCGAAGTTATCGCTTAGCCTCTGGGAAGGGGGCAGGTCATGCGGTTGGCGAGGTTCGTTGGCTTAGGACTGGTTTTGGCTGCAGGGACGGCGTTGGTGCTGGGGGGGTGCAAGCAGAACACGGCACGGACGGTTTCAGAGGCACCAGTGGTAGCGCCGCAGCCGGAGCCGACGCGTGTCACGGCATACATTAATGTAACTTCCGGCTGTCAGCAAGAGACGGTAGACCTCTTGAGGAAGTTTGCAGAGGAACACCCCAACAGTATCAAGTTGGAGCTGGTGGACTTCGGGAGTCCGAACGGGATGGACCGGTGGCGAGCGGACGGCTACGATTGCATGGCCATCACCTTTGACGGGTCGTCCACGGTGACCTTTGGGCCGCCGGAGGATCGGCGGGCAGCGAAGTTCCATTTCCCGCCGGGGTTCCAGTGGGAGGTGGATGACTTGAAGGCAGCGCTGGAGAGCCTGGCAGAGGGGACGCTGGAGGCCGGGGTCGCGCCGGGGGCAAAGGTACGCGAAGCGGTTGTGGCCAAGCTAAAGGTCGGCACGCAAGAGGTGACCGAGAAAGGCAAGCAGGTGGTGCAGGTGACTCTGGACGGCAAGCCGGTACTCTCGTTCGCCACGAGCCTGGCGGGCGATGCTCCGAGCAAGCGGGCGGAGGAGGCGGCTGCCGCCTTCAAGCGCGCGATGGATACGGGTCTGGGGCCGGCGGATATTCAGGTTCGAGAGCGAGATTCGGAGACCTATCTGGGCACGGAGAACGAGGTCATTGCCGTCGCGAACCCAGAGGAAGCGGCGGCGGCGGACACAACGCCGAAGGAACTGGCGCAGCAGTGGCAGACGGCGGTGAAGATGGCGTTGGCAGCAGCGGTTCGAAAGGGAGGGGGGCCGGGTGCCGGCAAGCCTTCAGCGCCGACGGCTCAAGAGAAGAAGGCCCCGAAGGGCGCCGGATCGCACTCGGAGTAGAAGGTAGGAACGCCCGGACAGGAGGCGCGAGGGTGCTGCCGATTCGGATCGTTGTCTCGCCGATCCCGTGTGCCAAGTGTCGGGAGGCCAAAGCGAGGGGGGAACAGATTGCCGGTGAGTTTCCGGGGCAGGTGTCAGTCAAGGTTATCTCGATGGACTCGGCGGAAGCCGAGGAGTATGGTGTAGTCATGCCGCCAACGATGATCGTTGGCGAGGTCCTCTTAGCATCTGGTTCAGCTCCCCGTTTGGACAAGTTGCGTGCGCTGGTGCGTGCGGAACTGGCTCGGTACTAAAGAAGGCAGACAGGGCGCGATCAAGCTGGGCGGTCTGGGAGCTCTTGCCGCATGACGGAGCGCGTCCCGGCGCCAGCGCGTTCGCGGGCCGGCATAGGCCGCCTCGCATTGCGGCGCGCTGCCGCGGAGTGTACACCGAGATGGCAGAAGGCACGACCCTGAACGACATTCTGGATATGTTCCGTTGTTGCGTGTTGAGCTGGGGCGTGTTGACCACGATGCTCCCGGCCTTCTTGCTGGCCGGCGCGATCGCGGCGTTCGTGCCGCCGACGAGCATCCTAAAGCACCTGGGGGCGGGGGCCCCGCCGGTCAAGGCGTATGGAGTGGCGGCGCTGTCGGGGATGTTGCTGTCGCTCTGTTCGTGCAATATCGTGCCCCTGTTCTTGAGCATCATGCGTCGCGGGGCAGGACTGGGCCCGGCCTGCGCGTTCCTGTACGCGGGGCCGGCGATCAATGTGCTGAGCTTGGTGTTCGTGTTCCGGATCATCGGCGACCGCCTGGGGCTTTGGCGGGCACTGGCGGTGCCGGTCGTAGCGGTGGTGGTGGGACTGGTAATGGCGCTGCTGTTCCTGCGGGAGGAGAGAGAGCGGGAGGCGAAGGTGGTCACGCAAGTGGCGCCGGAGCTACCGGCGAACCATGCTCGGCGACTGGTGCTGCTATTTGTGGGACTGGTGGGCGCAGTGGTGATCGGTTCCTGGGACCTGGGTGGCTGGCCCAAGGGGCTGGCGTTGGGCGGGGTGGGCCTGGGTCTAGTGGCGACGGGGCGGTTTGAGTTCGAGCGCGAGGAGCTGCTGGAGTGGATGAAGGAGACCTGGACGCTGATCAAGATGATCGTGCCGATCTTGATCCCTGCCGTGCTGCTCATTGGGCTGTTCGCGAGCTGGCTGGACATCAAGGTGGTGTATCGCTGGGTGGGGACTGCCGGGGCCCGATCCGCCTTCACCGCCAGCACGTTCGGTTCTTTGATGTATTTCCCGATCCTCACGGAGGTAGCGCTGACGAAGCGGTTCCTCGCGATGCAAATGGCTCCCGGGGCCGCCTTGTCGCTGTTGCTCACGGGGCCGGGGCTGTCGCTACCCGGCGCGATACTGGTAGCGCGAGGGATTGGGGTCAAGAAGGTGGGGGCATTCGTCCTGGTAGTGATACTGCTGTCGGCGACGGCTGGGCTGCTCTTCCAGCATTTCGTGGGGCAGTATAGTTGCCCGTGCACAGAGGGGTTCTGACCGCCGCCGTTGGAGGAGGCAAGAAGGCTATGATGCGCAAGTGGGTCGTGCCGATCCTTGGGTTCGTGCTCATGCTGGGTGCAGGCTGTAAGCAGAAGCCGCTGGGGAAGGACGCGGCGACAGCAGCGCCGCGGGGGGCGGCTAGCTCAGTTCAACGAACGGTGAGCATCTACGTGCCGTGCGGGTTGATACTCCCGGTGCGAGAGACGATCGCGGCCTTTGAGCAAGAGCACCCCCAGGTTGATGTGCAGGGCACCTTCGACAACGCGATTACACTGGCCCGAAGGATCAAGGACAAGGGCGAGCGGCCCGAGCTGTTCGTGTCGCCGGGAGAGCGAGAGATGAAGGCCCTGGAAGACGCGAACCTGCTGGACCCGCAGAGCAAGCGACGGTTTGGGCGGTTTGAGCTAACGGTGATCGTGCCCAAGCCCAACCCGGCGGGGATCACCGAGGTGGAGGACTTGGCGAAGGCGGAAACGATCTCCTGCCCGAACCCCGAGCACAACTCGGTGGGCTGGTATGCGGAACAGGCACTCAAGAAGATGGGGCTGTGGGATCAACTCGGGCCCAAGATGGTGCTGACGGATTTTGCCATCGAGTCCCACAAGCTGGTAGCCAGCGGGAAGGCGCAGGCAGGTCTGGCGTTCAAGCACTGTCCGTTGGACACGGCTCCGGAGAAGCTGTCCAAGAGCAAAGTCGGCGTGGCATGTGACTTCCCGTTGGACAGTTACCCGGTCGCCACCTGCATCGTCGCGACGCTGAGGGACGCGAAGAATAGGCAGGATGCTGAGGCGTTCTCGAAGTTTCTGGTCTCACCGGAAGGGCAGGCAATCCTGGTCGCCAACGGCCTGCCGGCACTGGCAGAGACAGAGCCGGCTGCGAGCGCAAGAGGGCCGAGCCGGCAGGCGGGAGACGCTGCCGGCAAAGCTAAGGTCACGGTTCAAGCCTTCTATCCGGATAATGAGGGGCACGCCGTGATCAAGCAGCTTGTGGAACAGCTTGGTCGCAAGTATCCGGGGCAGGTCAGCGCGGAGTTCGTGGATTTCACCAGTGACGAGGGCTTCGAGCGATGGCGGGAGGCGGGCCTGACCTGCGGGGCGATTCTGATCAACGGTGAACAGACAGTGAAGATCAAGGAAGCGAAAGGAACCAGAGAAGTGACCTTCATGATGGGGATGGGAGGCGAATGGACGCAAGCAGATCTGGAGGCTGCGGTGGTACAAGCTGTGGCCGAGGCTTATCCGTAAGGCCGTCCATTGGTTGTTGGAGGGACAGCTATCAATCGGACGCTCCTTGAGGAGGAATGAACGTGATACAGGGAGGGATGAGGGCGGCGAGGCTGGCGACACTGCTGGCGTTAGCATTGGGTTGGACGGGCTGCGCGCACAGGGAGGCCACGACTCCAGTCGGGCCGGTGCCAGAGGGACGGGCTGTGCCGGAGCCAGCAACAGGGCAGACGCCGAGAACGGAAGGGATTACGGGGGAACTCACTGTGCTGGTGCCTTGCGGCCTGGCGGGGCCGTATGGTGAAGTGAAGGATTTGTTCGAAGCAAAGCACCCGGGGCTCAAGCTGCACCAGACAGTTGACAGTACCAACGTGCTCACACGCGAGGTGGCCGACGGGACGCGGTCTGCGGACGTGCTGATCTCGCTGGGTGACCGGGAGGGCTTGTACCTGAAGGAACACGGAAAGGTGCTGGGGGAACCGGTAGATTTTGCGCAGAACGCGCTGGGCATCTTGGTTCCGATGGGTAATCCGGCGAACATCGAGAAGCTACAGGACGTGGCCTCGGACGCGGTGAAGAGCATCGCCATCGCGGCCAGCGAGGTCAACTCGAACGGATACTATGCGCAGCAGGCCTTCGAGCGAGCGGGTTTATGGGAGAAGATCAAGGATCGAACGATTCGTCCGGACAAACCTTCGGAGATTGGTCAACTCGCGGCGCAGAAGAAGATTCAGGTAGGAGTTGTGTATGCGAGCTGCTTGCTGGAGACCAAACAGGTGGGCGGCAAACCGACGCCGCGCAAGAAGACCAAGGGGCTGTTCGAGATGCCGCAGAAGTACTACGACCCGATCCACTGCCAGGCGTTAGTGCTGACTACGACCACGAACGAGACGGCAGCCAGAGCGTTCTGTGACCTGTTTACCACAGACGCAGTGCAGGAGATTCTGGAGAAGTGGGGGCTCAAGCGCCTGTACCGCGGTGGACAGCGGGTCACCGAGAAGGCGTCCCTGTCCGCCGAAGGCTCCCCGACAGGGGGCAGTGCCGGACGGTAATCGGGACAGCACCTGGACAGCGAGAGCAGGAGTGGGCCGGCGGCAGGGGCCCGTCCATAGGGTGCGGAGGACTGACGTGGCGATCTACCTGGATCACAACGCGACTACCCCGCTGCGGCCGGAGGTGGTGGAGGCCATGGCGGAGTGCCGGGGGGAGGACGCGCCCTATCGGAATCCGTCCAGCCTGCATGCGCTGGGGCGAGCGGCGAACCGCAAGTTGGCTGAGAGCCGCGCGCAGGTGGCGCAGGCACTGGGTGCCGGCGAGGGAGCGGTTGTGTTCACGAGTGGCGGGTCCGAGGCCGACAATCTGGCGCTCCAGGGGGCGTTCTTTGCCTCGGAACTCGTTCGGCCACATATCATCACGTCTCAGATTGAGCACCCGGCGGTGCTGCGCACTTGCCAGTGGCTGGAGAGACGCGGGGCACGGGTAACCTATCTTCCGGTTGATGAGGATGGCGTAGTGGCACCAGAGAGCGTGGCGGCCGCGTTGGACGAGGACACAATCCTGGTCTCGATCATGCACGCCAACAATGTGGTCGGGACGATCCAGCCGATCGCTGAGATCGGCGCGCTGACGCGCGAACGCGGCGTTCCGCTGCACACCGACGCCGTTCAGACGGTGGGCAAGATCGCGGTCAACGTGGAGGAGCTGCAGTGTGATCTGCTATCTCTGTCGGCGCACAAGTTCTACGGACCGCCGGGAATAGGCGCGCTGTACGTGCGGGACGGAGTGAAGCTGGCGCCTCTGGTCCACGGCGGCGGACAGGAGGGCGGGCGACGGGCGGGCACCGAGAATCTGCCGGGGATCGTGGGCTTGGCGCGGGCGCTGGAGTTAGCCCTGGACGAGCGGGAGGAGCTGACGGAACGCTTCGCCGTTCTGCGCAAGCCGCTGGAGGCACTGGCCGAGAGGCTGCCTGCCGTGAAGATCCTGGGACGCGGAGCCAAGCGACTGCCCCAAACTGTTGCCCTGAGCTTCCTGTGGATTGACGGCATGGCATTGACGCTGAACTTGAGCCGCCGGGAGATTTGCGTGTCTCAGGGGTCCGCATGCGCGTCGGGGAAGATGGAGCCGTCCCACGTCGTGCGGGCAATGGGACTGACGGACCTGGCGGCGCACGGCTCTCTGCGGCTCTCGCTGGGGCGCTCGAACACGTTGGCTGAGATCGAATATGTGGTGGAGCAGATCGTGCCACTGGTGGAGAAGCTGCGGCTAGTGACGGCACCGGAAGACATCGGCCAGTGTGACGAGAATTGCGTGTGTTTTACCCGCGCGGAAGAGGCCCGCATTAGAGGTGGTCTCTGACCCCGACGACCAGCGACGAACGCGCCTGAGGAGGTCCTACCGGGTATCGCGACGAACGCGCCTGAGGAGGTCCTACCGGGTATCATGGCGCCTGAAGGCGCTCGTACACGGCTTATCAAACAGCTCCCAGTGGAGCAGGGAGGGGGGGGGCGGGAAGTCGAAGAAAGTGAGGTCACCGATGATGAGGCAAAGGCATGGAGCAATGCTGTGTGCGATCGGCTTGGGGCTGGCGCTTGCCTGCGGTGCAGGCGAGGCCCGAACGACGGAGGAATTGAAGCAAGCGGTCCGGATGTACAAGGTGGCGGAGGGCCCGTTCAAGCCGATGTATCCGCTGCTGGCGAAGCAGATCGTGGACGACTTCGGGATCACCAAGGGGATTTGCGTGGACGTAGGCGCCGGGACGGGGCACCTGGCGCGGGAGTTGGCCAAGATCACGCAGCTCAAGATCTACTGCGTGGACATTGACCCGATGAGTACGCGGCTGAACGGGGATCTGACCGACGAGGCGGGGCTGACGGGCCGCGTGCTTCCCCTGGAGGGTGACGTGCATGACATGCCGCTGCGGGACAACTTCGCGGACCTGGTGATCAGCCGGGGCTCAGTACCCTTTTGGACCGACCGCGTACAGGCGTTCAAAGAGTGCTACCGGATTCTCAAGCCGGGGGGCGTAGCGTTCATCGGCGGGGGGTTCTCCAGGTACCAGCCCAAGGAGCAATGGGAGAAGCACCTGATCATGAGGAAGCCGAAGGACCAGTGGCCAAAGGGCTGGCGACCAATTGACAATATGAAAGAGGACGCAATCAAGGCCGGGATTCCCGAGCCCGAGCAGCGAGAGGAAGCCGGCACCTGGCTGATCTTCCGCAAGCCGGCTCAGTAGTGCGCAGGCAGACCATGATGGTCGTTCAGCACCAGCCCATGGGGTAACGCCCCAGTTCCCGGACGGTTTCGTTGACGAGGTCGTACGTAGCGACCGAGATATCGGGGCCGATGGAGTGAGTGCCGATAATCAGGCCGCCGTCTTTGCCTGCGGAGAGCACTCGTTTGACGTGCTGACGCACCTTCTCGGGATTGCCCTCGGGCAGGACTTGAGCGTTGCAGAGGCCGCCGATGAGGACGAGGCGGTCGCCGTACTTCTCCCGGAGCGCAACGGCGTCGAGGCCGGCCTTGGGCTCGACGGGGTTGATACCGTCGAAGCCGAGGTCGAGGAAGAGGTCGAGCAGGGGACCGATGTTGCCGTCGCTGTGGAGAATGACCTTCTGGGCGCCGGCCGCCTTGAACCGCTGGACCATGCTGCTCCAGGCCGGCGCCAGGATCTGTTCGGCGGTGCGAGGGGAGAACATCGGCCCCTGGTTGGAGGCCATGTCGTCGAAGATCCAGAGGCCATTGTCGTAGAGGTCCCAGCGGCGGAGCTCTTCCAAGCCGATGGCGGTGAGGTGATCGGCCATCCACATGGCCAGCTCGCGAGCGAAGACGGGATCGGCGGCCATATCCATGAGGAACTCGGGCTCATCGCGGACGAAGTGGGTGCGGATGTAGGGTCCGCCCGTCTTGGCGAACACGCAGAAGCGCTGCTTGAGTTGCTCGATGCGGGCGTCGAGACTTTGATAGCGGACTTCCAGGTCCGGGGGGTCAACGTGGAGGTGGGACAGGTCAGCCGGTTGTTGCAGGCCGGGCTCAAGCTGCTCGTAGAAGTATCCGCCCGGGATGGTGCGGATGACGCGGCCCCAGCCGTCGCGTCGAATGACGTACTGGTCGGTTTCCTCGAGGGTCTCGGCACGGGTGGGGGCAAGGCTTTCGTCGCCGACGGCAATGGTAATGTCCACGCCGTAGTAGTCGCGGATGTCAGCGCCCTCAGGCGGGTTCTTCTCGGCGCGCCAGGCGGCAGTGAACTCGGCCCAGAAGCTGTCGAAGATCGGGACGCGGTCCGGCAGCTCGAAGTTGAGCGCCCGCCGTACACGCTCGACTGAGCTCATGGCTTCGCTCATGGTGCGAGCCCTCCGAGCGGAGATAGCCTGACGTGGTGGACAGTTCGGTGCGCGGTGCCGCGACCCCTGCCTCGGAAGGAGTGACGGGCCGCCGGGGCGAAGCTGGGCAGCAGCTCCGGCGGCGTTATTGGAGGTGCAGGCTGATGCGTGCTCCCGCGACACGACCCAACTACTCTCTGGGGCAGGGCGGAGTCTATCCGATCGTTCCGGACTACAGCAGCTACCATACCGTGCTCGAACCGGAGCATGATGAGGCCGATTGGTGGGCCGGGGCGCCGAGCGTGGTGCGGGACAAGGAGGGCATCATCTGGCTGGCGTGCCGGATGCGTGAGGCGCGCTCACCCAGGGGCGAGCGGGGGTACGCGGTTTGGCTGCTGCGCTCGGAGGACGGTTACAACTTCGAACAGGTCGGGGCGATCCACAGAGACGAACTGGGTACCGTGTCAGTGGAGCGGCCGGCGCTGGTGATTGATCCGTGGACGGGGAAGTTTCGGCTGTACATCTGTCGCGCGGGCAAGCCGGAGCCTGGCGGGTGGTACGTGGCCGTACTCGATGACGTGGAGCAGCCGGACGACTTTGACGGCCACACGGCGCGGCCAGTGCTCAGGGGCGAGGGCGGCCAGGGCATGAAGGACCCCTTCGTGCTCATCGTGGGCGGGCTGTATTATATGTTGTACATCGGGTACGGCCTCTCGGAGGGTCAGCGGGAGCTGCCGTACGTGTCGGTGTCGCCGAACGGTCAAAGCTTCACGGTGGATCCGAGACCACTATTGCAGCACGGCGGCTGGCACACGTATTTCACGCGGCCCGCGTGCGTGATGCCGATGGCCGGGTGTTTCGTGCTGTACTATGAGGGCTCGGGGACCGATTGGTTCGACCCAGTGTATAACATCCAGGGCGGCATGGCGGTGAGCTTTGATCTGAGGGAATACTACGATGCGACGCCCAGCGCGCCCTTATTCCGCAGCCCGACGCCGGGGAAATACGAGACGCTCCGGTATACCGACTATCTGTGCCTGCAGGACCGTGTGTTGTTTTACTACGAAGCTGCACGGCCCAATGATTCGTCGGAACTCCGTGTGACGGAAGTGCTGCTGTGAGCGCAGTGGCGGAGGTGAAGATCAAGGCGGCTGCGCCGGCGACAGGGCTGAGCCCGCGGCTGGCGCGAGCGCGGGAGCGGGCGGTGAATTTGACCGACAGCTTCCCGCGCGGCGAGAGGCTGCGACTGTACACCGAATCGTATCGCCGGACGGCAGGTCAACCGGTGGTTTTGCGGCAAGCGCGGGCGTATGCGCATTATCTGGAGAACATTCCGATTCGGGTGTTCGCCGGGGAACGGCTGGCGATTCAACCGCAGCGGTACCAGATCTGTCACCCGGGGCTGCAGCCGGCGGAGATAGAGTGGGTGCGGATGATTGACTGGCCGGAGCGGACGGGTGGCACGACGTGGCGGCCGGAGTTCGCGCCGCCGGAGCTGCTGGCATACCTGGAGGAATGGCGAGAGGGCCTGGGGCCACGCTGCAACCCGTGGGAGCGCCTGTCGGCACCAATGCAACAGGCGCAGAGGCTCGGCGTGATGAATGCCGGGGGGATGCTGAGCGGGCACTGTGTGCCGGGGTTCCGCCGGGTCCTGGAGAGGGGGCTGAAGGGGATCATCGAGGAGGCGCGCGCCAAGCCGGCGGCACTGCCGGCCGATGACGAAGGAGGGCGGCACTTCCTGGAGGCTCTGGTAATATCGTGCGAAGCGGTTCTGGGGCTGGGACAGAGGTACGCCGAGGCGGCCCGAGACCAGGCGGCCAGGGAAAGTAGCGCGGCAGCACGGAGGGACTGGGAGGAGTTGGGGGAGCTGGCGGCCCGCATTCCCGCGGAGCCGGCGGAGACGTTTCACGAGGCGCTGCAGTGCATCTGGGCCGTGCAGCGAGCCACGGAGATGGAGCAGGGCGACTCGGCGGTGGCGACCTCGTTCGGGCGATTGGACCAATACCTGTATCCGTATTATGAGGCCGATCTGGCGGCGGGGCGCATCACGCGGGAGAGCGCAAAGGAGCTGCTGACGGAGTTCTACCTGCGACTGGTGAGGCTGTATAGCGATCAGCACGTGCTGGTGGGCGGGGTCGGGCCGGACGGAGAAGATGCGACCAATGAGCTATCTCACCTGATTCTGGAGATTGCCGGGGAGCAAAGGCTCCTGGTGGACATCGGGGCGCGGGTGCATAGCGGCACGCCGCAGGCATTCTGGGAGCAGTGCGCGGACCTGATGCGGCTGAACCTGGGGTTTTCGATGTTCGGCGACGAGCCGAGCATTGAGGGATTGGTGGCGCGAGGGTTTCCGATCGAGCGGGCACGGGACTATGCGGTGGTGGGGTGTGTGGAGTATGTGGTGCCGGAAGTACAGGCGCCGCGCACGGTGGGGCACATGCTCAACATGCCCAAGATACTGGAGCTCGCGCTGCACGAGGGTCGCTGCGCGCTGACGGGAGAGCAGGTGGGGCCGCGAACGGGCGACCCGCGGAGCTTCAGGCGGTTTGAGGAGCTGTGGGACGCGTACGCTGAGCAGGCGAGTTACTTCGTAGAGCTGGCAGCGGAGGCCACGAACGCCCTAACGCTGGCGCAAAGGGAGGCGTGGGCCGTACCGTTCCTGTCGGCCACGTTCGAAGACCCCATTCGGCTGGCGCGAGACCTGTCGGCCGGAGGGGCGCAATACAATCATGTGGGTGTGCAGTTCATCGGCCTGGCGAACGTGGCGGATTCGTTGGCGGCTATGCGTGAGCTGGTGTTCGAGACGGGGAGCCTATCGGCGGATGAGGTACTGCGGGCCGTGGACGCCGACTTCGCCGGGCAAGAGGCGTTGCGGCAGCGGCTGCTAAAGAGTGCGCCGAAGTACGGGAACAGCATTCCCGCGGTGGACGAGCTGGCGGCGGACCTGGTGCA
>JALGUG010000332.1 GCA_029820995.1 Candidatus Zipacnadia bacterium | reverse complement strand
CTCATCTGGCCCAGGCCGAATACTGCTCCCTTGCCCACGTGGATCAGCTCGCCGAGCTTGAGGATCGGCAGGAAGGGCTTCAGGTCCCCGCGATAGACCGCGCGACCTACAAAGCCCTCGAAGGTCATGGCCCGCCGCTGCCGATGGGAGTACCGTTCCCGTGATGCGGGGCGCCCCCGCCATTCCACCAACTCCACGGCGTCGGTCTGCGCGATCAGGGCTTGGCCGTCGCGCACTATCTGCGGCAGCGCATGGTATTCCTGTAGCGCCTCGATACGCCGTACCAGCGTCGAGATCAGCGCGTGGAAGTCCGGCCGGCGCAGTCGCTGGCCCCGGAACTTGAGTTGCGTCGGCGTGACGAACTCAACAGCCAGCTCTTGTGCCGGGAGCGCTCGCGCGGACCGCTCCAGGTCATCCGGCGACACGTGCCAACCGGACGTCGTCAATGAGCTGTGACGGTGGTCATAGACGACATGACGGCGGTGATCAAAGGGGTGCAGCGCCGTTGCAGTGAGGAGTGCGGCAGTCGCCCGGCCCGGGCCGGCCCCCGGTCGCTTCCACTCCTTGGCCGCCAGCACGAAGTACGGGAGTAGAGCACCAGCTCTGCCGATCAGGACAAGTTGGAAGCTGAATGCTCGCCGGTCCCTGGGCGGCGCCTGTGCCGGTCTGGTTCGCAAGACGTACGGGCGGGGGGTCTCTTGGCCGCTGGAATGAAAGCGGGTGTCGCCAAAGGCCTCGGTCTCAAAGCAGTAGGAGTAGGGGCAAACCTGGTCGAGGGAACAGCCCGCACAGGTTCGTGCGCCAGTGGAGCAGGCAATCTTGCGCAGGGAGCTCCCCAGGGCACCACGCAGGCGGTTAGCCGCCCAGCCGCGAAGGTCGGCGCCCTGTTCCAGCAGAAAACGAAACTCGGTGAGACCGATCATCCCCCGCCATCCTGCGTCTAGCTGTGAGAATCAGCAACACTCTGGTCCAGCCACCTGTTACGATAGCATCCGGCCCTGACACCACGTGTCAACTTGCTGCGTAGTTTGAGAGAATTCTCCTCGCGGCGCGGCAGATTTGCTTGCGCAGAGAAGGCGGCTCCAGGACCTCCGCCTCCGGGCCCAAGCTGAGCACCCAGCCGCGGAATTCGTCTGTCAGGGCCACGCGAAATGCAAGTTCGATTTCGTCGGGCGCATGCACGACGACTTCTTGACTGGAATGCAAGTGACTTGAGCGCAGACGTCGCGCTGTCTCCCCTCGGACGAGAAGACGCACTCGCCGGCGTCGCCCCCCGGTCACTTCCCACGCTCCGGCGAAGTGGTGATCAAGGTCATAACCGTGGGGTAGGTCCGCAACTGCGTCCAGCACCTCCAGTCGGCGGAAACGATCGAGGCGGAAGGTCCGTTCCTCGCCGCGCAGCTCGCAGTAGGCCACCAAATAGTGAGCGTGGCCCCGATAGACAACGGCGTACGGATGCAACACCCTTTCTGTGACATCGCCGGTTTCGGGTGAGCAATACACGCCCCGCAGCTTCTTGTGAGCACGTCGTGCCTGGACTGCAAGCGCCATGTTGCTTGTGGCGCTCGGTCCGTCGGTGAGAGGCGGTTGAACCGCGATGCCGCTGTCCTGATCGAGGGCGGCTTTCACGGCGTCCGTTGTGCCACAGGCGGCGGTCAGCTTGTCCAGGGCGGAAGCAAAGGCTGGGCGTAGCGCCTCCGGGACGGCAGTACAGACCCATTGGGAAGCGTAGATCAGGCTGGCCAATTCAGAGGAATCCAGCGCCGCGGGAAGTGACTGATCCGTGGGCAGAATGCAATAGCCTTGGCCGTCACTGACGACAGCGCAGCCGGCCTGTTGGAGCAGGGCTATGTCGCGGTAGATCGTTCTTTGGCTGACGCCGTACTGCCGCGCGAGAGCCGTGGCTGTGCTGTCCGGGTTACCTCGGCTTCGCGGCAGGTTCCGAAGAAGGGACAGCAGTCGCAGGCATTGGTTCATGATTGAGCCCCCGGGACTGCCTGTTGCTGTACTGTTATTCATCCGCGCTGCGGGATGGTCCTGCTCTGTATGCCAGCCCCTCACGGGGTGCTGCCGTCGGAAAGGAGCTGCTCGATCAACTCCTCCTGCAAGGCGAGCTAACAGTGGTTGTCCTCGCTTTGCTCTTGGGTGCCGGCCCGGCAATAGACGAAGGCGCGCCTCGTCCTGACATCGCCAGGGCCGTCTGCCGCAGGCGCACACCACACCTGGGCGTGGTATGATGCTACTGTTTTGAGGAATATTGACTGCTGACTACTGCCTCAGGGCACCAGCTCGATGTCCGTGACCCAGATTGTGCCGGTGCCGCCGGCCCCGGCGGCAGTGCCGTGAGCAGCAATCATGACCCTGCCGACCTGTTCCAGGTCCAGCCGTCCATTGGCGTCTTTGCTCCAACCGCCGAGCTTGAACTTCTCCAGCGGAATGGTCAACGTGGTCCAGTCGGCGCTGGGCGGCGGGGCCGGATCGGCGCAGTACTGCGCGCCGCCGCGTTCGCCCAGCATCACTAGCAGGCCCTGGATGCCCTCGGGGAGGGTGGCCTTGTAGGTGAAGCGCAGCGCCCGATAGCCTTCCAGCTCCGCGGACTGTACCGGAGTGGAGGGAACGGCGTACATGTGGCGCCCGCCCGGGAAACGGAACTCGAACTTCATGCAGGACTTGCCGCCGGGCCCTTCCGCCGGCGTGGTGAGCGTCGCCTTCACCGCGGGGTCCTTGCCCACGTTCCATTTGCCGGGGCCGTCGCCGGTGATTCGGAGCGGCTGCGTCGGCTTGTAGGGCTCACTGGTAAGGCGCGCGTCGCTGAGCTCAAAGGTGCCTTCCGCCGGGCCATCAATCACCAGGCCGATCCAGACTTTCTCGACGTTGTCCCACTCCAGCTCGCCGCTCTCGTCGTCGCTGAAGGCGGCCTGCCGAAGCGAGGCGACTGAGAGGCGTCTATCGGCGAACTCGCCCGTCGTCACCGGACTGGAGCCGACCTTGAACCAGACGCCGCCGCCCTGTTCAAAGACGGTGACGGCCGGCCGCGGGGACCGGCCCTTGGCGAGCTTGAGACGATAGCGCAGCGCCACGGCCCGGACGCCGATGAGGCTGCCCCGAGGCCGCGCCTCCAGGGCGAGCAGTCGGCGTTCCTCGCCCGTCTTCTGGAAGGTCACCTTCAGCGCGGCCTTCCCGTTGTCTGCGTCGTCCACGCGCTCTGCCCGGGCCTTGACTCCGCCGATTGGAACCAGTTTCAGTCCTTGCACATCGCCGCGGGCACCCAGCGGGACGTTGACTGTGGCCTGCGGCAGTGCCGGACCAGCCGTGAGCAGAACCGTCGCTGCGAAAACGACCAGTATGTGATCTCTCATAATCACCAGCTCCCGTGGTCAGTTGCGGCAGTGGATGGCAGCGGGCAGCCACTACGGTTCGTTTGTGAGCTTGATGTTGTCCAGATAGTAGACCGCGGTGTCCGTGGCCATGCTGCTCCAGCCGAGCCAGGTGAGCGTCTTCCACTCAGGGCTTCCGTTCTCCAGGCCCGCGAACTTCTGCGGTTGCTGACCAGGCAAGACGACGGTCAGGTCCCAGGTCCCGGTGGACTTCTGACCCAGCCCGGCGGCGACCTCGAAGTGTACCCACGCGTCGAAGGGAAGCTCCAGCAAGGTCTCGCCGCGAACTTGCAGCTTGCCCTCGCGCACCCAGAGGCTCGCGCCGACTCGATACGGGCGCGCATTGTCGCGCCACTCGTGATACATGGTCACGCCGGGCCCGATTCGCATGTCGAAGCTGCAGCGGGTTACGCCGCCGACATGATTGGGCGAGTAGAAGAAGTGCGGGTTAAAAGGGTGCTCCAGGCCGGGCGCGTCCACGATCTTCAGGCAGCGCTTGCTGCCGGCCGCCCCTGTCTCGTCGGTGACGCCGATGGAGTCGCCCTTGTTCTCCACGAAGGTGCGCGCATCCGACGGCTGCGCGCCGAGGGGGGCCGTCTCGAAATCCTCGCTGATCGTCAAGGGCGGCGGAGGCGGCGGGGGTGGGGCGAACTCGACCGGGGGGTACTTGATGCCCTTGGGAATATTGACCCAGTCGGGATCGCCGTACAGGCCCGCCTTGGTGTAATCGAAGGGCTTGAAGCCGATCTTGGCCGCCGGCGAGTCGGGCTGCAGGTGAAAGTCGAAGTGATCGGGGTCCACGAACTTTGGGTCGGCGATGAGGGAGCCTTTGTCGCGCCCCGCCGCCTGGCGTTCCTCCAGCGTCACTCCCTTGAAGTCAACCGGCCCGCCCGAGGCGTTCCAGTACAGGTTGCTCTCGAACCTGACATTGTCGTCGTTGACGGA
>JALGUG010000331.1 GCA_029820995.1 Candidatus Zipacnadia bacterium | reverse complement strand
TCCGAATGGTTGCTCATCACCGTGCGGTCGAATGAGTTCTCATCCTTGGTGCCCATGAACAGCGTGAGGTCGCAGCCTCGATGACGGCCCTCTGCGGCGATGTAGTTCCCGATGAGCAGATTGCGAAGCACGTGCACCTTCTCGAGCGGCCAGTCGGCTCCCCGAGGCATGCACACGATCCCACAATCGTTGTCGGCAACCGTATTGCTCACGATCCAGGTGTTCTGCGACCCGGAGATGTAAATCCCGCGGCCGCGGTTGGAGTACACGAGGTTGTCGGCGATAATGCCGCCGCCCTTATTGATCTCAAAGAAGATGCCGCAGCCGTCGTTGTGGTGGGAGACATTTCCGATGATGCGGATGTCCTCGTTCTCGGTGTCAAACCAGATGCCGTCGGAGGCGACGTTGTACGCGGCTTCACAGCCCCGCACGGTGCAGCGCTTGTTCGCCGGGATGCACTTCATGCCGCCGGCGTGCCAGCCGGACCGGAAGTGGCGGTAGTTGTTGAATAGCAGCGTGCAATCTTCGATGAGACAACCCTCGCACTGCCCCATCCCGAAACCGGTGTCGCCATTGTACGATAGGTCGCAGCGCCGCACGACGCAATCCTTGCTGCGGCCCAGACCGAGCCCGCAGAAGTCGGCCCGGTGGACCTTGCAGTCCTCGATCACAATACGCTCGCAGTCGCCGATGCTGACCATGGGCCACTGCCCGCCCGGCTGGCGGTTGTGGCGCATCTCCAGGCCCCGGATGATCACGTCGTGGACCTCCTTGGCCGTCAACACGAACCCTCGCACGCCCACCTCAATGCTGAACCACATCGGGTCGCCGGAGATCTTGAGGTACAGGCTTTGGTCTGCGGCATCGAAGTAGAAGGAGTCGTCAATGATGTCGGAGAGATCTCGTCCGACCAGCCGCAGCTTAGCGTACTGGTCGTTCCTGTAGATGCGGTCCAGCCCGATCATTTGAAGAGCCTTGCGGTCGTTAATGAACACCTGTGAGACCCAGCGCTTCGACTTGTCGCGATAGCTCGCCTCGAAACGCGGATCGGTGAAATACTCGTCGCCCAGCGTGGTCTTCCAGACGCCCGTGAAGGCCTGAGGAAAGGGTTCCTCCACGTTCGGCACGTCCTGGAGTTTCGTCCACTTGCCCCTGACGATCTCGGAGCCCTTGATGACGACGCGTCCGCCCGGCGCGGCAGCAAAGGTGATCGGATTGCCTTTCCGGCCCGACACCTTGATTTGCACGTGCTCGCGATACACGCCGGACCTGATCAGCACCGTGTCGCCCGGGCGGAGCTCCTCGGCTGCCCCCGCACGCGAGATCGTTTTCCACGGACGTGCCTCGCTGCCGGGATTGTCATCGGAGGCCTTCTCGGCGCTGCCGTCCACAAAATAGGTGGCGGCCGGTAGAGCCGCCGCGAAGCACAGAATCAACGCCGGGACACATATGAGCCGCATGGTGAGGCCTCCTTCCCAGATATCCGAGGCGATAACCTACAGGCTGTTCGCGCGCGTGAGCCCAGAGTACCACATCCGCCCCTGAAGTGGTAGCCATAGGGTGCGGCCGGCGCCGGCCGTCGGGGGGCGCGACTATGCCGCACCACGATCTGCCTGACCCGACCGTCGTCGGTGCAGGCAGGAAAATGCTCGGAGCCCGAGGAACAGACAAGGGTCTCAAGCGGCGTCGCCGGCACTGGCAGAGTCACTCTATGGCCCATCGCTTCATTCTGAGGTTGTCCGACAACTCGGAGCAGTCCTTTCTCCTGGCTGGAGCCGAGATGCTGGTCGGCACCGCACGTGACTGCCAGATCAGATTGCCGTACCCCTCCGTTGCGCCCTATCACGCGCGCGTGTTTCAGTCTGCTCAGGGCCTGGCGCTGGACGCCCTGGATGCCGCAAGCCCCGTGCTGGTCAACGGCTACCTCACCCCGGTCGGTCGGCCGGTGACGCTCACCGACGGCTCCGTCGTCCAGTTCGGCGACGTGCCCTTGCTGTTTCGCGCGGACCAGCAGCCCTTGGCGCAAATCGGCGACACCCGGTACTTCGCAGTCGTGCACGCCTCTCAGGCGCTCGCCGTTACCCGGCCAATTGTGGTCGGTCGTGATCCGGCGTGCGATGTTGTGATCTCCTCGACCCAGGTCTCGCGCCGCCATGCCCAACTGACCCCCGCCGGCGGCGGGGTGTTCGTACTCGAGGACCTGGGCAGCACCAACGGCACCTTCCTGAACGGCCGCCGCGTGACCCGGCCCACGCAGGTATCAGCCGGCCAGATGATCCAGGTAGCGCTGTGCAAGCTCTACTTCGACGGCGCCACGCTCCAGCGCTTCGACGAAGACGGCATGGTACGGGTGGACGCCCAGGGCATCACGCGCATGATCGCCGGCGGGAAGGTGCTGCTGCACGACATCACGCTGACGGTCCAGCCGCGCGAGTTCGTCGCCGTTGTCGGCGCTAGCGGTGCCGGCAAGAGCACGCTCCTGTACGCGCTCTCGGGCATTCATCCCGCCGATCGTGGCCGCGTGTTCTTCAACGGCATTGACTACTACCGCTACATCAATCTGTTCCGGGCCAGTTTGGGCTATGTGCCCCAGGATGACATCATCCACCGGGAGCTCACGGTCGAAGGGGCGCTGCGCTACGCGGCGCGCCTGCGGATGCCTCCCGACGTTACCGCCCCGGAGATCGAACAGCGCATTGACCGGGTGCTCACTTCGCTCCACTTGACCGAGCGCCGAAGCCTCCGCGTCAGTGCTCTCTCGGGCGGCCAGCGCAAGCGCGTGAACATCGGGGTGGAGCTCATGACCACCCCCAGCCTACTGTTCCTCGACGAGCCGACCTCCGGCCTCGACCCGGGCCTCGAGAAGATGATGATGGGCGAGCTCAAAGCCCTGGCCGCCGACGGCCGCACCGTGTTCGTGGTCACCCATGCCACTCAGAGCATCATGTTCTGCGACCTGGTGATCTTCATGGCCGCCGGAGGCCGCGTCGCCTTCTTTGGCCCGCCGCAAGAAGCCCTCGAGCACTTCGGCGCCGACGACTTCGCCGATATCTACCAGGCCGTGGATCAGACCGAAACCCCGGAATACTGGGAGGCGAAATACAAGCGCTCGGTCTACTGCGACAAGCACGTCCGGCATCGGGGCCAAGCTCTCGCCGCCGTGCTCAAACAGTCGAAGGAGGCGGACGATCAGGCGCTGGGCGTCCTGGAGGCCTCCAAGCCGCGCGTGTCCGGCTGGCGTCAGCTCTTCACCCTGACCGCTCGCTATTGCCAGGTCATGAAGGGCGACCTGTTCAACCTGTTCTATCTCGCCATGCAGGCCCCCATCACGGCTCTGCTCATGGTCGGCATCTTCTACTACAAGGATTGCTTCGAGCCCGGGTCCGAGCACGTCTTCCTGGGCCAGACCGTCCTGTTCATGCTGACTATGTCCGCCATCTGGTTCGGCTGCGGCAACGCGGCGCAGGAGATCTGCAAGGAGCTCCCCATCTACCGCCGCGAGCGGATGATCAGCCTCAAGCTCTGGCCCTACGTCGCCTCCAAGTTCATCGTCCTGGGCCTGCTGGGCGCTTTCCAGACGATCGCGATGGTCGCCATCCTCCAGTGGCGCATCTTTCACTTCGACCTGCCCACCACGATCCACATGTGGGGCTTCTTGATGATGCTCTCGTTGGTCGGTTGCGCCATCGGCCTAACGATCTCCGCCGCCGCCTCCACCCCGGACCAGGCGACCACCTGGGTGCCCATGGTGCTCCTGCCTCAGATGATGCTTGCCGGGATCATGATCCCCATCGAAAAAGCTACGCGGGCGATGGAGATTATGTCGCACTTTGTGGCGATCAAGTGGGCCTTCGCCGGGATTGGCCGCCTCTCGGGCCTGGCGGATATGGCGGGCCCGCCCATCGAGGGCCTGGCCGACAAGCTCCCGCCCGGCGTCGAAGTGCCGACCACAAACGCCGCCTCCTGCGCCGAGCTGTTCAGTCGCTACGAGCTCAGCACCTGCTGGCTGGTCCTGGCCGCCTTCCTGGTGGCGCACATCCTGATCGTAATGATCCTGGTCAAGCTCAAAGACCGGGTGGACTAGTGCTTACTGTCAGAAGTCCGCGCACGTGCGGAGGGGCCGGATGGGGCTCAGCGGATCGCGTCAGCGAGACGCAGGGGGGCCCCCATCCGGCCCGCTATGTTATCCCCGACGCTCGGAGCTGCTCCAACGCGCCGGTCAGAATCCCCTCAAAGCCCTTCGCCAGCCGAGCCGGCCAACCGTTCTCCCAATAGCTCACCACCTCGTAGCCGCCCTCATCCATCATCCCCGAGGTCGGGAGGTACAGCCCTT
>JALGUG010000063.1 GCA_029820995.1 Candidatus Zipacnadia bacterium | reverse complement strand
GTCATCTCCGGAGAGGGCGGCATATCCCAGCGGGCGCTTCTGGATCTCGCGGCGCTGCTCGCCGAGCGTGAAGACCATGTGCGTGTCATAGTCCTGGAGCGCGCGAGAGGGGTGCGCGTAGTCGGGCAGGCGCATGCCGGTGAGCTCCACATATTGGAGCTTGCCGACGGCAGGCCGGCAGGGAAGCGTCAGGCTGGCGATGGGAGTGAGCGCCGGCGGAAAGCAGCCCCGGCCGACGTTGTCTATCAAGGTGAAGGCCACGTGAACGCCGGGGAAGTTGCGGTAGATGTACAGGCGACAGCGGTAGCGGAAGAAGTCGCCCGAGGCGCCGACCAGGGGACCCTCGGCCAGGATGACGGTGCGGATCGGACCGCGCTCTTCGACCTGGAAGCGCGTCGTGGGGCCGGCTGCGGTGGTGAAGCGGTGCTCTTCGGCATCAGTGAGGACGACGCCGGGGGCGTCTGCGGGGGTAAGGCGCTCGGCTTCGTCGAACTTGCCGTCGCCATTGCGGTCGAGCCAGATTTGCCCCGGCGGAGCGAACTTCTGCGCGGAGAGGACGATCTGCAGAATGCCATTGGTCAGGCGAAGCGTGTCGCCGGTCTGATTGATCTGAATACCATTGGGCACGACCGGCGGTGAGACCGCTTCGCCGTACTCAAGGGTGTAAGAGGTCGGCGCAGCCAATTGCGTGCGCGCGAGGAAGGTGACCAGGTTCCACTTGACGCTGCCGTCGGGCCACCAGGCGAGGGCGCGGAACTGGGCGGGCACGGGGCGGCCTGCGGGGTCGAGCAGACGGCACTTGGCCGGGTTCGCGAGCGCTCCGGGGGCAAAGGGCACACCCGAGGAGACGGGCCAGCCCGACCGGGGCGCATCGGCGGGTTCGGCGACCGTGAGTGTGAGGCGCTCGCGCTGGGCGGTCCCCCGAGCGGGTCGCCGGCGGTCGGCGACGAAGCTCAGCGGCTCGGAGGCGATCTGCTCGCGCCTTGAACCGGCCAGAGCCTGGACTGAGTACTTGGCGCCACGCTTGAGACCTCGGAGAACCACGCGGTGGTTGCGAGCCACCTCGGCGTCCTCGGCCAGTTCTTGATCGAGCTTGCGCCCTTCACCCCACCGGACGGCGCCGGGAACCGGCTGGTTGGTGATCCAGGTGACCTGGACGTCAACTACATCGCCCTGCCACGGAGGGACGAAGGTGGAGAGATGGGAGATCCGCAGGGGTGGCGGCGCCAAGGCATGCGGCGTGAGATAGAGGGCTGCGATCTCGGTCTCCGCGGGCGCGGCCAGCTCCAGCGTGATCTTGTCGCCCTGCTTGAGCGACAGAGGCTTCTCGGTTTGAAAGAGATACTGAGTACCATCGTTCTGGGCTGCTACCGCGAAAGCGATGTCACGGCGGCCCAGTCGAATCAGCACTTCCTCCTGGGCTTTCGCTGTGTCCTTGATGATCAGCGCCAGATGGTAGCTGCCGGCGGCAGGCGCCGGGAAGGTCAGGGAGGCGCCCTTCGCGGCACCGACCAGTCCCTGGTCGTGAGCTCGGAAGCCCTTGAGTGTGCACGCTGCGGGTGCAATGCGCAAGGCCTTCGCGCGGACGAGATCGCCGGGCCAGCCCAGCCAGAGGTCGTCCACGAGCATGTGGCGGGAGCGAAAGGCGGAGCTGCTGCCGGCCTTGGGCTTGGGCTTGTCGGACTGGCCGGGGCCGAGCACCTCGAACCAGGGCGTGATGTCGGCATCGGACGTTTCGGGACGGCGGTGGCAGAGGACATAGCCGCGGTAGTTGGAGTGCCCGTCGGGCGTCTGGTGCAGCGCGAGGTCCATGGACCAGTAGACTTTGTTGCCGTCCACGAGCCCGCGGAGCTTGCGATTGAGGCCCACAACGTCGGGATTGCGGATGCTGGCGGAGATGCGGCCGTCCACGACGGTGAGCATCACGTCCGTGCCCCGGCAGAAGCTGTCCTGCCGTCCGGTGCTCAGGCGATGGTCCGCATCCAGGTAGAGGATCAACACGGTGCCCTGGGCGAGAAAGTCATCGGCGAAGTCCAGGCGCCACATGTACCGATCGCCGGCGACATTGCCGAAATAGATCTTGGTGACGTCGGGGGCGAGCTTGTGGTTCTCGCGCATGTCCTGGTCGCCCTGACCCTTAGCCTTATCGTCGTAGATCTGACAGATCTGATCCGGCGCCAGGGGGTCCATGCCCAGGACCAGCTCGACCTCGTCGGGGAGGCCGTCCCGGTCCCGGTCGGGCTTGTCGGTAGTCAGTCGGGCCGGCGGCGCCGGTGGCGGCAGGGGGCCGATGCGAGGCTTGTCGCCCGGGCGCATCGGCGGGCCCTGGGCAACCTGCCAGTCCATGGTGTCGGAGTCGGATTCCCCCGGCGGCTTGACATGTGAGAGAGCCTTGAAGCGGAACCGGGGGCGACCGCCCTGCTCGGCGAACTTGAGGTCGTCGCACAGGTACAGGCAATTGCCGAGCCAGGCCACGCCGGGGTCGCGGTCGCCGGTGCGAAGGCCCTTCGTGTGGTCCTGCAGGCTGGGCTTGCCGTCGAGTTGGACCAGCATGACGTCGGTGCCGCGATTGGCGTCGCTGTCCTGGCGGCCCGTCTGCTCGTCCAGATCGGCATCAAGATACAGGATGAATACGTGGCCGGCGGCGACGTAGGGCTTCGTGAACTCGACCTTGAAGAGCCAGCGATCGGAGACGACGTTGGCCATCCAAAGGCGGGTGAAGTCGTTGGCCGCGGCGAACTGCTTGCCGAAGGACTTGTCGCCTTGATCGCGGGCGTGGTCGTCGAACAGGAGCTGGAACTCCTCGGCGTGGGCGGGATCGGAGCCCAGGGCCAGCTCGACGGCATCGGGCAAGCCGTCAGCGTCGGTATCTTGGGGCTGGGCAAGTGCGACGGGACAAGAAAGCAGGGCCGGTAGCACAGCGAAAAGAAGTATCTTTATCGGACGCATGGCAGTCCTCCACTGAAGGGTGAGTGTACATCCACGCCCCGGTGGAGGGAGATTCCGCGCCACGGTCAAAGGACCTTCCGGTGCCGAGACACGGCGGCAGGACAAGCTGAGCGCGGCAGGGAAGCGGCAACGCTGGAGGCGGCTTCATCGCCTCAATGCTCAACGACAATCGCGCGTAGAGGTGCTCGTACAGGGGTTACGAAACAGCCTCTGGAGGAGCCGGAGGCACGAGCGGAGCAAGGGAGAATGACGCAATGCACACCATTGAGGCCTCGCACTTATTGATCGTCGAGGGTATTGCAGAGGACTCGCGGACCCGCGAGCGGGCCGAGCGGATGCGGGAGTTCATCCGGGCCGAGACCGTGCAGACGGTGAGCGATGCGGAGCTGAACGAGGCGGTGGATGAACTGAAGCTGTACGGCATGGGCCGCCACGGGATGCAGGACAAGTTTCTCCCGGTGGTGATCTTCAACCGGTTCCGCTTCGACGACCCGCCGGAAGTGCAGGCGCGGCGGCGAGAACAGTTCCCGGCGTTGTTGCGGGGCTGGAACGGGAAGCTGGGCGGCTATGGCGGGTTCGAGTGGCGCGATTCGGGCTCGGCGAAGTGGCGAGCGAAGACCGGATGCGTGTGCCAGCCGGCGTATCAGCTCCACACCATCGTGGGCTGCCCGTTCCGGTGCGCCTACTGCGGCCTGGGGCGGACGTACAATGTCATGATGAACATGGAGGACTTCGTGGACCGGCTGGATGAGCAGATTGATGCGGTGCCCAGGCAGACGCTGTACCAGTATGACAACGGGACCGACACCGTCTGTTTTGAGCCCGAGTACGGCAGCACTAAGCTGCTGGTGGAGTACTTCGCGCGGAAGCCCGATCGGTACCTGGAGCTGTACGTGGGCAAGAGCGACAATGTGGATTTCCTGCTCGATTACGATCACCGGGGGAAGACGGTGGCCTGCTGGAGCATATCGGGCCCGACGCAGAGCGCGAAGCTGGAACGGGAGACGGCGGACATGGAGGCGCGAATCCAAGCCGCGCGCAAGATGCAGCAAGCGGGATACCCGGTGCGGGTGCGGTTCTCGCCCATCATTCCGGTGAAGGACTGGGAAGCGGAGAACCGGGAGATGATCGAGCGGGTATTTGAGCTGACCGAGCCGGATGTGATCACGTTTGAGACGCTGCGGTTCCTGGACTATGGGCAGATTATGGAGAGCTTCGACCCGGAGCTGCTTGACGACGAGTTTCTGGCCGTCATGAAGGAGGCGCAGGGCCGCGAGCACGGGCAGGGCGAGGAGATTCCGGCTGAGTACCGCCGGCGCGTGTATCGGTTCATCATTGACGAGCTGGAGCGGGTGAGTCCGGGGACGCCGTACGCGTTCTGCCGGGAGACGCGGGAGATGTGGGACCATTTCGAGGAGGACTTCGCGCGGCACTTACAGACGCCGGATCGGTACGTGTGCAACTGCGGGCCGTTCGCGGACCCGGCAGAGGCGCAACAGGTGGCCGCAGCACTGCAGTAACGGGCGAAGACATCAATTGATGGGAGCGCGAGATACCAGTGAGTGAGCTACGATTGGCGATTGGCTGCAATACTTTGCTGCCGGACCGGCCGCTGACGGCGGAGCACCGTTTCACGGGCGAGGAGGTCTGCGAAGCGCTGCGGCGGATCGCGCAGGTCGGCTTTGAGGCCTGCGAGTTCTCACACATAGACCAATTGACGGAGCAAGAGGTCCGAGCCGTCAGGGAATGCCTGGAAGGGTTGCCCGTGGAAGCCTGGTCGGCGCACGCTTGGATGCCGACGCCGGAACGCAATGCCGAGGGGTTTCGGCGGGGCACGCAGGAGCTGGTGCGGCAGGCGCGGGTGGCCGCGCGGCTCGGCTGCCGGGTGCTGGTGTATCATCCCTGCTTCACGAACTACGCCGGGGACGCGAAGGACGAGACGGAGGGGCTGGAGCCAAATGCAGAGATCCTCGTGCCGGCCTGTGGCGCGGCGGCCGACGTGGGGATCACCATCGCCATCGAGAACGGTTCGACGCTGGTGCACATGAACCATCTGCTGCGGCTTGTCGAGCTGGTGCAGGCGCCCAACCTCGGGCTGTGCGTGGACACGGGCCACGCGCACCTGGGAGAGCTCGGTCCGGCGAGGGCGATTCGGATGAGCGGGGAGAAGCTGGTGACGCTGCACCTACAGGACAATGAGGGGAAATACGATCAGCACATGCCGCCGGGAATGGGGCGGATTGATTGGGAGGAGGTGGCCCGGGCGCTGGCAGAAGTGGCGTACGAGGGCGTGCTGGAGCTGGAGCTGACCGATGCGGCCGGGACTCTGGCGCGGGACGACGCGCGGCCCGGGGGATACGATCAGGAGGCGGAGATGGCGCAGGGCCTGCGGACCGCGCAGCAAATGCGGGAGTGGATCCGGGGGTTTGAACATACGCCACGCCGCGCCTAGACGGGCAGCCGGTGGGCCGGCGGCGTGGGCCTCGAGAAAGTGGGAGTTTGATGCTTCGGATCACTGAGCCGTTCCACGGGTCGGTGCTCAACAGGCGACATGGGGAGGAGGTATCAGGGGGCCTGAAGATTGTGGTGCGCGGGGAAGCGCCGCCGTACGGGCAAGTCGCGGTCAACGGGGAGCCGGCCCAGTTGGCCGGAGGCTGGTTTGAGGCGCCGGTGGTGCTGCGAGAGCGAGAGACCGACATCGAGGCCGTGTACGACGGGGCCTATGGTCACCAGGAGCATCGGGTGCGGGTCGTGTGGGATCGGAACTCGCGGCCGCGGTATCGATTCTCCGTGGACGACAACAGCTTCTGGTGGCGGGACCTGATCCAGCAGGAGTACGGCCGGCTATTCGACTCGTGGTATCTGGCGATGTTCCGGCGGCTGCACGAGGAGTACGGCGCGAAGTTCGTGCTCAACATCTACTACGAGACCGAGGACGGCTTCCAGCTTCCGCAGGTTTCGGACCGCTACCGAGGCGAGTGGGAGGAGTGCTCGGAGTGGCTGAAGCTGGCCTTTCACGCCCGGGCGAACCTGCCCGATCGGCCCTATCAATATGCGTCGGGCGAGAGGCTGATCGAGGACCTGAGGCTGGTGAAGGAGCAGATCATCCGATTCGCGGGTGAGCAGACATACTCGCCGCCGACGGTGATTCACTGGGGGATGGTGCCGCCGCCGGCGCTGCCGCGGCTGGCCGAGGAGGGCGTGCGCGTGCTCAGCGGCTTCTTCGGGCTGCGAGCCGGCGGACACGACATCAACTATTTCCTCGACGATGTGCGCTCCGAGCAGGTGAGGGTTCACGATTGCCTGATGGATTTCGACACCGGCATCGTGTTCTCACAGGTGGACATCGTGTGCAATAACACGCCCCTGGAACAGATCGAGCCGACGCTGGCGCCGCTGCTGGAGGACCCCCATCGGGCGGAGATCATGGACCTGTTCACGCACGAGCAGTACTTCTGGGACTTCTACCGCAACTATATCCCCGATCACCCGCAGCGCATCGAGGCGGCGATCCGCTTCGTGACGGAGCACGGCTACGAGCCGGTGTTGTTCCACGAGGGGTTCTTGGGGGCGCCGGAGTAGCGGGGAGAGGCCGGAAACAGTGCGGGCGGAGCCCTGTGGCTCCGCCCGCAGGATGTACCAGCGGACAGCCTAGGGCAGCAGTGCACCGTGATTCCAGAACCGCTGGCTCGCAATCGCTTTGTCGTACTTGACCCACTTGCCATGTCCGTCCACAAAGCAGCAGTTGTTGCCTCCGTTGTGCCGGCCGGGCCAGGCGAGGCCACGGTAGTAGGCCCAGGAGATCGCCCCTTCGCCGTAGCAGAAGGGGCAGTAGCCGAGGTACAGATTGCCGTCGCGGCCGTTCACGTTCTGGTGTTCGGTTTCGGTCAACATGCATGTTTCGGCGGGGTATTCGATCTGCCCCAGGCTTTTCGCGTTGCCGACACCACTGACGTGGGGGTAGATGACGCCGTAGTCGCTGGCGCCGGTGCCTCGCTGGGAGGGGCACTTCAGGATCTGGGTGTTCTTCAGATAGGGCGCAACGTCCAGGTACCAGTTACTGGAATAGTCGCTGGGGGCGTACATGGGCAGGATCTCGTCGTAATCCTGTGCGTACATCAACATACCGAGTCCGATTTGCTTGACGTTACTCAGACAACTTGTTTGCCGGGCCTTTTCGCGGGCGCGGGAAAAAACGGGGAAAAGGATCGCCGCCAGAATAGCGATGATGGCGATCACGACGAGAAGCTCGATGAGCGTGAACCCTCTGCTCGTACGCATATGCTCTCCTCCTCAATGCCGGGCAACGAGGCGGTCGTTGCCACTGGTATGGGCCGGTCCGCGGCAATAGCCGTGAAGGCCTGATGACGCTACTATTCTACCGCAAGAGCACCCAGTTGGCAACCCATGGCGGGCATTCCCACGTGACGACGGAAGGGATGGCCAGGCCCGCGGCAGGGATTGGGGTGCGTGAGCACGAAGGAGGGAAGGTGAAGACCGAAGGGGCACAATTCGGGGCGTGAGGCGGAGTAAGGGAGGCACAAATGGCAGAGAAGCTGCGGTTTTGTGTGTTGGGAGCCGGCCACGGCGGCACGGCGATGGCGGCGCACCTGGCGCTGATGGGATTCGAGGTGAACCTGTATAACCGCTCGCGCGAGCGGATTGAGCCGATCATCGAGCGCGGGGGCATTGAGCTGCTGGCGCACGACGTGGAGGCAGCGGAGGGTGGGGAGGCCCGGCTGGGACTGGTGACGGACGACTGCGGCGCGGCGATGGCTGACGCGGACGTTCTGATGGTTGTAGTGCCCGCGATGGCCCACCGGTTCATGGCCGAGCAGATGGCGCCGCACCTGCGGGATGGCCAGACCGTGGTGCTCAACCCGGGGCGCACCGGAGGCGCGCTGGAAGTGCGGCACGTGCTGAATGAGATGGGCTGCACCGCCGACATCTTGCTCGCCGAGGCGCAGACCTTGATCTACGCAGCCCGGGCGACGGGCCCGGCGCAGACGCAGATCTTCTCGCTGAAGAACAACGTGCCGGTGGCCGCCTTACCGGGCCATCGGACCGCCGAGGTCGTCCGAGTATTGCGCACGGCCTTCCCGCAGTTCGTGGCGGGCGATAACGTCCTGAAGACCAGCCTCAACAACGTGGCCGTGATGTTCCACCCGACGGTGCTGGTGATGAATGCCGGGCGAGTCGAGGATACCCTGGGGGATTTCGAGTATTATCTGCAGGGGATCACGCCCTCGATTGCACACGTTCTGGAGCGGGTGGATGAAGAGCGCATTAGAGTGGCCGAGGCGTTGGGGTTGCACGCAACAGGGGTGAAGACGTGGCTGTACGTCTCGTATGACGCGGCCGGTCGGACGCTGTACGACGCCGTGCACGCCCACGCGGGGTACAAGGGCATCAAAGCGCCGGCGACGCTGCAGCATCGGTACATCCTGGAGGACGTGCCCACGAGCCTGGTGCCGATGATCTCGCTGGGCGAAGAGCTCGGTGTGGACATGACGACCATGCGGAGCATCGCGAATATCGCGTGCCTGCTGGTCGGGCAAGACCTGTGGGCGGAAGGTCGCACGGTGGAGACGCTGGGTCTCAAGGGTCTGACGGTGCGGCAGATTCGACGATTGGTGATGGATGGTGAGCCGGGAGAGCCGTAAGCCGCTGATCCTAGGGTGTTCGCTGGGCAACTGCGTGCACGTTGCAGGTGCGCTGAGCTTCCTGGAACAGGCCCGCGAGCACGGCTACGAGACCGAGTTCCTGGGCGCAGCGGTCGGCGTGGCGGAGCTGGTGGCTGCAGCGAAGGAGCGGCGGCCGGAGATCGTGGCGGTGAGCTACCGTCTGACGCCCGAGGTGGCTGCGAACCTGTTCGAGCGCCTGCGAGAGGAGCTGGCGCGCGCGGGGCTGCAGGGACAGCGGCTGGTGCTGGGCGGTACGCCGCCCGTGGGACGCGTGGGACGCGAGTCGGGGCTATTCGAGGAGATCTTCACCGGCGTCGAGCCCCCGGAGGAGGTGCGGGCGTACCTGCGGGGCGCGAAGCTGGAGCCCTCGCCGGAGGGCTATGGCAGAACCTTGATCGAGCGGATTGCCAATAAAGCGCCGGTACCGATTCTGCGGCACCATTTCGGGCAGCCCACGGTGGCGGCGACTGTGGCGGGCGCGCGGCAGATCGCGGAGGCCGAGGTGCTGGACGTGTTGTCCCTGGGCCCGGACCAGAACGCGCAAGCCAGCTTCTTTCGCCCGGAGGAGATTGACCCGGCGCTGGACGGCGCAGGCGGCGTGCCGGTGCGGACGCCCGAGGACCTGCGGGCGATCTACGAGGCCTCGCGGTGCGGCAACTTCCCGCTGGTGCGGATCTACAGCGGAACACGGGACCTGGTGCGCTGGGCGGAGGTGGCAGTGGAGACGATTGACAACGCCTGGGGCGCGATTCCGCTGTGCTGGTACAACACGCTGGACCGCCGATCGGATCGGTCACCGGAGCAGTCCATCGCGGAAAATCTGGAGTGCATGCGCTGGTACGCGGAACACGGGCGGCCGGTGGAGTGCAATGAGCCGCACCACTGGAGTATGCGCGATGCGCCGGACGCTGTGGCGTGCGCTTCGGCCTTTCTCGGCGCGTATAACGCCAAGGCGGTGGGCGTGCGGCACTATGTGGCGCAGTATATGTTCGGTTGTCCGGGGCGGGTCTCGCCACAGATGGACCTGGCGAAGATGCTGGCGCAGATTGACCTGGTAGAGGAGCTGGAGGACGAGCGGTTCAGCACGCTGCGCCAGACGCGGGCCGGGCTGCTGTCGTTTGCGGCGGACCCGGATGTCGCCAAGGGGCAGCTTGCAGCGGCGACAGTGACGCAGATGGCGCTGGCGCCGGAGATCGTGCACGTGGTCGGGTACAGCGAAGGCGACCATGCGGCCAGGGCGGAGGAAGTCATCGAGAGCTGCCGGATTGTGAGCGGAGCGGTGCGGAACAGCTTGCTGGGACTGCCGGACGCGACCCAGGATCCGCGCGTGCAGGAGCGGCGGGAGGAGCTGGTGGCGGAAACGAGGCTGACACTGGAGGCCGTGCGATCGCTGGCGCAAGCAGACGAAGATGGCTGGGCCAGCCCGCGGTGCCTGGCCCGTGCGATCAAGCTGGGCGTGCTGGATGCGCCGCACTTGCAGGGCAATCCGGACGCCGCGGGGACCGTAATGACCGGCATTGTTGACGGCGCGGTGCGGCCGCTGGACCCCGAGACTTGTCAGCCGATCTCAGAAGCGGAGAGGCTGAAACGGCTGGAGCTGGGCTGAAGGGCCTGAGCCTCGCTGCCGCTCTCTCCACAACGGTGAGCGAAGGCGGGGCCTATTTCTCGTCGGCCACATACTTGAAGTCGGTGGTGCCGTCGGCGCGGACCAGGATGATCTTCTCGACGCGGGCCTCGCTCTCGGCGATGCGATTCGGGTCGAAGGGGTCCTGGGTGAAGCGCGTGTGCGTCTTGTAGGCAAAGGCCGCCACAATGGCGGGCTCGCGCAGTTGAGCCTGGGCCGGCGTGGGGCCGAGAAGGCTCTGAACGGCGCAAAAGGCGAGAGCGGCAATGACGCCCAGTAGGGCGGCTGCGGCGAGGCGTTTGGTCACAGGAACCCCTCCTTGTCTATTCCCTCTTGATGGTGTGCTATGATATGCTGACATCTCGTGGCCAGGTGTATTATAGCATGAGTGAACGCCGCGGGGTCTGATTCCGTCTGAGTCATGTCGGTGCGGGACGGTCGGCGCGAGTCGGAGATCGGAGGCGCGAGAGCAGTGACGGTGCACGCAGACATTCAGGAACTCGAACGGCGGATACAGGAGACACGGCCTTTCGTGGACGCCGTGGTGGCGGAGGTCGGGAAGGTGATTGTGGGGCAGGATTATCTGATCGAACGGCTGCTGGTGGCCCTACTGGCCGACGGGCACGTGCTGCTGGAGGGCGTGCCGGGCCTGGCCAAGACGATGGCCGTGCGGACCCTGGCCGCGACGCTGGATACGGGCTTTCAACGCATCCAGTTCACGCCGGACCTGCTGCCCGCCGACGTAATCGGGACGATGATCTACAACGAGCGCGACGGCGGATTCACCGTCAAGAAGGGGCCGATCTTCTCCAACTTGATCCTGGCGGACGAGATCAACCGCGCGCCGGCGAAGGTGCAGAGCGCCCTGCTGGAGGCGATGCAGGAGCGGCAGGTCACGATCGGAGAGGAGACGTTCAACCTGGATGACCCGTTCCTGGTCCTGGCGACGCAGAACCCGATCGAGCAGGAGGGGACCTATCCGCTGCCGGAGGCGCAGCTCGACCGGTTTATGCTGAAGCTGAAGATTGACTACCCGAACCACGACGAGGAGCTGGAGATCCTGCGGCGGATGACCAGGGGAAAGATACCGGAGGCGAGCACAATCGCCTCGCCCGCCGATGTGGCACGAGCGCGGGAGGTCGTGTACGACCTGTATGTGGACGAGAAGATCGAGCAGTACATCGTGGACCTGGTTTTGGCGACGCGAAACCCGGAGGAGTATGGGCTGCGGGAGCTGGCCACGCTGATTGAGTACGGGGCCTCGCCGCGGGCGACGATCTATCTGACGCTGGCGGGCAAGGCGCTGGCCTTCCTGCGGGGGCGCGGGTACGTGACGCCGGACGACGTGCGGGCGATCGGTATGGACGTGTTCCGGCACCGGGTCATCGTGACGTACGAGGCCGAGGCCGAAGAGATCACACCCGAACAGATCGTGCGGCGGGTCTTTGACGCCATTGAGGTGCCGTAGCAGGGCCTCAGGTTGGTGCAGCGGAGTTCCATGGATTCCTCGGAAGTGTTCCGGCAGATTCGGCGGATTGAGATCATCACCAGCCGACTGGTCAACGACGTGTTCGCCGGCGAGTATCACAGTGTGTTCAAGGGCCGGGGCATCGAGTTCTCCGAGGTCCGCGAATACCTGCCGGGCGACGACGTGCGGGCGATTGACTGGAATGTGACGGCGCGGATGAGGCGGCCGTACGTCAAGCGCTACGCGGAGGAGCGCGAGCTCACGATTGTGCTGGCGGTGGATGTGAGCGGCTCGCAGTATTTCGGGAGCCAGGAGCGGCTCAAGAGCGAACTGGTGGCCGAGGTCTGCGCGCTGCTCGCCTTCAGCGCCATCAAGAACAATGATAAAGTCGCCTTGCTGCTGTTCTCGGATCAGGTGGAGAAGTTCGTACCTCCGCAGAAGGGCCGCAAGCATGTGCTGCGGGTCATTCGAGAGGCGCTGCGATACCGGCCACGGGGACGGGGGACCAGCCTGCACCAGGCGCTGGAGTACCTGGGGCAGGTGCTGCGACGGCGGGCGGTGATCTTCATCATCTCCGACTTCCGAGACCGCGGGTTCGAGCGGCCGCTGCGCATTGCCGGCAAGCGCCATGACTGCATCCCGGTGACGATCACGGACCCGCGCGAAGAGGATTTTGAGGCAGTAGGGCTGATCGAACTTGTTGGCGCGGAGGACGGTCACAGGGCCCTGATTGACACCAGCGCCGCCGGCGTGCGCGAACGCGTGCGGGCCGGGGCGGAGGCGGAAAGACAGTTCCGGCGAGAGGTGTTCCGAGGCGCCGGCATCGAGCCGATCAATCTGAAATGTGGGGAACCGTACGTCCCGGAGTTCGTGCGGTTCTTCGATGAACGGGCGAAGAGGATGGGGCGTTAGATGAGCTGGGGGGTTTGGGATAGAGCGCTAGAGCGGGAGCCGGAGAGGCGGGTGAACGGATTGGCCTCACCGCGGATCCTCTGCGGGTCACGGACCGCCCTATCGCCGGAAACGGGAAGGCGAGGAGGGTGGGCGTGCGCTACGGCTTTGGCGCTGGCTCTGGCGCTGCTGGGTGGAGCCGCGATGGCCGAGAGGTCTGCGCCGGTAACTGTGCAGGCCCAGGTGGATCGCCGGCGGGCGACGGTCGGCGACCCAATCCGGCTGACGATCAGGGCGACGCGCGCGGAGGGAGTGAGGGTGCTCCCGCCGCCGCCCGGTGTGGGGCTGGGCAAGCTCGAAGTACAGGACTACCAGGTATCGGAGCAAGAGGGGCCCGACGGACGCAAGCAGACGGTGGTAGTGTACACGCTCGCCGCGTATGAGACGGGGGACCTGCGCGTGCCGTCGGTGAAGATAGATTACTTGAGGCCGGATGGCCGCCCGGGGTTCACCCAGACGAACGAGATCCCGATCACGATCGAGAGCGTGCTGCCGCGGGACAAGAAGCCCGAGGAGCTGGACATTAAGGACATCAAGCCTCCGGTGGACGTGAGTTCGGGCCCGGCGCGGGTCTGGCCGTGGGTGGTCGGGGTACTGGCAGCGGCGCTGGTGGGATTGCTGGCCTGGCTGCTGTGGCGTCGGTTCCGACGGGAGCAGGTGGAGATGGCGGCGGCGGCACCGGCCATTGCGCCGGAACGGATTGCCTTGGGGGCGCTGGACGAACTGGAGGGGGCCGGCCTGTTGGAGGCCGGCAAGGTGAAGGAGTACCACGTCCGGCTAAGTGAGGTCTTGAGGCGCTATCTGGAGGATCGGTTCGGCGTTCTGGCGATGGAGTGCACTACGGGGGAGTTGGTGGGGCTGGCCAGACGGCAGGACATTCTGCGGGACCATGTGGAGGATCTCGAGTTCGTGTTGACGACGTGCGATTTGGCCAAGTTCGCGAAGTTCCGTCCGCCGCTGGAGCAGAGCGAAGCCGGCCTGAAGGAAGCGCGATGGATCGTGACGGAGACCGCCCGGAAGGCCGCGGCGCTGGAGGCAGCGTCGCGGCGACAGGCGGCCGCCGCGTGAGGAAGCGCAAGGGATGCACTTCGCCTCGCCGTGGTTTCTGCTGGCATTGCCGGCGCCAATTCTGTTGACGTGGTTAAAGCTGCACCACGGGAGACAGAGGGCGGGGGCAGTGCGGTTCTCGGACCTGCGGGCGCTGGCCGGCGCGCCGGGCGGCATCCGGGCGGCGGCGTGGCAGGCGCTGCCGCTGCTGCGTGCGACGGCGCTGTGCCTGTTGATTGTGGCGCTGGCCCGGCCGCATCAGTTCAAGGGGTTGCAGGAGCTGGAGACCGAAGGCATTGACATGGTGCTGGCGCTGGACGTCTCGGGGAGCATGTCGGCGGAGGACATGGGCGGCGCGACACGCCTGACGGCGGCCAAGCAAGTGGTCGAGAAGTTCATTGAGGGCTTGCGCAACGACCGCGTGGGGCTGGTGGTATTTGCGGGGCGCGCGTTCACCCAGTGCCCGCTCACATTGGACTATGGCATGGTGCAGCGGCTGCTGGGACAGGTGCGACTGGGGATGGTCGAGGATGGGACGGCGATTGGCATGGCGCTGGCGACGGCAGCCAGTCGCCTCAAGGACTCCGAGGCGAAGAGCAAGCTGATCATCCTGCTGACCGACGGGCAGAACAACCGGGGCGAGATTGATCCGCTGACGGCGGCGAAGGCGGCCGAAGCGCTGGGCATCAAGGTCTACGCCATTGGGGTCGGCTCGGAGAAGGGGGTACCGATCCCCCAGGACGTGCATCCGATCTACGGCGTGCGCTACCGGCGGAACCCGGACGGAAGCCTGCAGTTGAGCAAGCTCGATGTCAAGACGCTGAAGGAAATCGCGCGGCTGTCGGGCGGGCAGTTTTTCCGAGCCGACGACCCCTCGACGCTGCGGCGCGTGTACGACGACATCTGGAAGATGGAGAAGAGCAAGTTCCAGGTGCGGGCGTTCCAGCGATATCGGGAGTTATTCGCGTACTTCTTGTGGCCCGGACTGGCGCTGCTTCTGCTGGAGATCGTCCTGTCGCAAACGTGGCTCAGGAAGCTCCCGTGAGGATGGTCGCGGGAGTGCGACGGGCCCGATGGTTCGGCTGCGAAGGATAGGCATGGAACCGCTAGTGTTCGCCAATCGGTTTCTGCTCGCCGGGCTCTGGGTCGTGCCGGTGCTGATCTGGCTGTATTGGCGGTCGCAGCGGCGGGCCCGGGAGGCGCTGGGGCGGTTTGCCCATGAGAGTTTGCTGCCGCGGCTTCTGGTGGGCGTAGACTACGCCAGGAGGCGACAGAAGGCGGCTCTGCTAATCGTCAGCGTGGGCCTACTGGTGCTTGCGCTGGCGCGACCACAGCTCGGTCGGGAGCTGCGGACGGTGAAACAGCGGGGGATTGACATTGTGTTGGCCCTGGACGTCAGCGCTTCAATGCAGGCGACCGACGTGAAGCCCAGTCGGCTGGAAAAGGCCAAGCACGAAATCCGCCGGCTGATCGGGAAACTGTCCGGTGACCGAATCGGGCTGCTGCCTTTCGCAGGGACCGCCTTTGCCTACTGCCCGTTGACCTCCGACTATGTGGGCGCGAACATGTTCCTGGACGCCATCCAGCCGGGCTTCATTCCGCAGCCCGGGACGGCCCTGGCGCGGGCGATTGACGCCGGAGTGGCGATGTTCGGGAGCGAGGAAAAGAAGTATAAGGCGCTGGTGCTGGTAACGGACGGCGAGGGGCACGACGCGGGGCTGAAGGCGGCGGCCCGGCGAGCGAAGGCGGCCGGGGTGCGGGTGTACGCGATTGGCATCGGAACTGCGGAGGGAGCGCCGGTGCCGGTGGTGGACGACGAGGGCCGCGTCGGCGGGTACAAGCGGGACGAGAGCGGGCAGTTGGTGGTGTCCCGGCTGAACGAGGCGTCGCTACGCGAGGCCGCCGAGCTGACGGACGGCGCGTATTTCCGGGCGACGACCGGCGAACTGGAGTTGGGGCGGATCTACGCCCAATTGCAGGCACTGGAGAAGCGGGAGATCGGGACGCGGGAGTTCGCCTTCTACGAAGAGCGGTTCCAGTGGCCCTTGGGAGTGGCAGTGGCTCTGATGCTGCTGGAATTGCTGCTGCCCGAGAGCGGGCGGCTGCGGGACCTCGGTCGTCGAAGGGGGAAGGCGGCCTTGCTAGCCGCTGCGCTGCTGCTGGTCGGCTGGGGCCCGTTCACGACCGCGGCGAGCAAGTCGCGCGAGGGGAACGAGCTCTACCGCGCGGGCAAGTTTGCAGAATCGCTGGCGGCGTACCGGGAAGCCGAGAGGTTGGGCGGGGAGGTCGCCGCCTGTCGCCTCAACGCCGGCGATGCGCAGTATAAGCAGCAGCAGTGGAAGGCGGCCGCGGAGGACTTTGAGCGTGCGACGGGGGCGGAGACGGAATCGCTGCAAGCGAAGGCCCACTACAATTTGGGGAACTGTCAGTTCCGCCAGGGACGGTTCGAGCAGGCCGCTCAGAGCTACAAGCGAGCTTTGCAGCTTGACCCCTCGGACCGTGAGGCGAAGTTCAATCTGGAGCTGGCGCTGAGCAGACTGCGACAGCAGGAACAGCAGCAAGAGCAGAAGCAGCAAGAGAAGCAGGAGAAGAATCAGAAGCAACGAGAGAAGGAGCAGCAGAGCCAGGGCAAGCAGGAGAAACGGGAGCCGCAGGAGCAACAATCGAGGCCCGAGAAGCGCGAGGGACGGCAGGAGCAGGCCAAGCAGGAGAAGGCCCAGGAGCAGCGGGCTCAAGCGCAGTCGGCAGAGGAGAAAGAGGGGGGTCGGCCAGGCAAGGAGCAGCCGGCGGTGCCGGTGCGACTGCTGACGAAGGAGGAGGCGCTGCGGATTCTGCGTGCGGCGGCCCAAGATGACGCGAAGCTCCAGCAGGAGATGTTGCGGGCGCCGCTGAGGGAGGAGCCGGTCCCGGGAGGGAAGGATTGGTGACGCGGTTCTGGATCGTGGCGCTGTGTATCGTGATGCTCGCGGGCCCGGCCGGGGCTCAGGTGAGCATCCGCGCCAGTGTGGACAGCCGGCAAGTTTACCGCGACGAGCTCATCAATTTGACGGTGGAGGTCACGGGGGCGACGAACGTATCCCAGCCCAAACTCGGGCCGCTGGACGGGCTGCGCCTCGTGGGCACCGGGAGGGGCACTGCCTTCTCTTTCGGCACCGGAGGAAGCTCGGCCTCGGCGACGTTTACGTACTACCTTAAGCCGACGCGGTCCGGCAAGGTGAAGGTCCCGGCGGCGACGCTGAGCTACGGCGGCAAGGTGCTGAAAACGAAGCCGATTGAGGTGACGGTTCTCGCGACTACGGCTCGGCCGGCGCCCCGACCTCGAAGTGGTTTCGCACCGCCCTGGCCCTCGAGTCCCGCGCCGCCACTACCTGAGACGAGCGAGGCTGAAGAGGCGCACCTGACGTTGAAGGCCTCGGTGGACCGGACGACGGCGTACGTCAATCAGCAGGTGACGTACACGCTGACGTTGGCGCGGTCCAGCGAGCTGTGGCAGGCGCAGTTCGACCTGCCCGAGTTCACGGGCTTCCGCACCGAGGAGCTGCCGGACGTTCCGGTTGAGGTGCGCGAGCAGGAGGGCCGCAGAGTGGCGGTGCAAAGGGAGCGCGTGGCGCTGTTTCCCAGCACGCCCGGCCAGAAGGAGATTCCGGCGGCGAAGCTGGTGTACATGTTGAGCGCTTTCAGCCCGGGCGTCGAGCAGGTGAAGTCGGAGGCGATCAAGCTGAACGTGTTGCCGCTGCCGGAGGCGAATCGGCCGGCGGGGTTCAGCGGGGCGGTGGGACAGTGGCGGGCGGAGGCGATGCTGGACCGGAGCGAGGTGGGAGTGGGGGACGCCGCGACGCTGAAGGTGGTGGTGACCGGCGAGGGCAATGTCGAGACGGTGACACCGCCCGAAGTCAGACTACCGGCGGATATCGAGCAGTATAAGCCGCAGGAAGAGCGGCGCTCGGAGGCGCAGGGGGTCAAGATCAAAGGGCGGGCGACCTTTGAATATGTACTGGTGCCCAAGCGTCCGGGATCGCACACTGTGGGCCCGGCGGAGCTGGCGTACTTCGATCCGGTGGGGCAGGTATATCGGCTGGCGCGCACGAAGCCGCTGCAACTCACAGTGACCGGAACCGGCGTGGCCTCCGGGCCCATCGCCGGCGCCTCACGGGCTGCCGTCCAAGCGGGCGCCGAAGACATTCATCACATCAAGTCAAGCCCGGGGAAGAGCGTCCTGCGGCTGCAGTCGGCCGGGTGGATGCTGTCCCTGCTGCAGATCGTGCCGGCTGCCATGGCGCTCTGGGTCGCGCTGTCGTTCCGGCATCAACAGCGGCTGCGAGAAGATGGCGCCTACGCTCGCCGCTATGGCGCTGCGCGGCAAGCGCGGCGGCGGCTGGCGGAGGCGCGGCGACAAGCCCGGGACGAAGCCGCGGACGGGTTCTACGGGGCGGTATCGCGGGCCGTGCAGGGCTACATTGCCGATTTGCTCGACCTGACCAAGGCGGACCTCTCCGGTGCGGAGGCGGCAACCATCCTGACCGAGCGGGGGGCGGATCCCGAGCTAGCGGGGGCGGTGCGCACGCTGCTCGAGCAGTGCGAGCAGGCCCGGTTTGCGCCGCTCGGCAATTCGACGGCGGGCCGGGAGCAGGTGCTGGACCAGGCCCGGCGACTGCTGGACCGGCTGCGCCGGACGCTCGGACCATAGAGCGCCAGGAAGCGATGAATAAGACAGCATCCCGAGGCGACAGACGGCGCGCACGATTGCGCCAGGCTCGCGGCGGCTGCAGTCGGCGCGCGGGCCTGTTCTGCGCCCTGGTTGTGTGGGCCACAGCGGCGGGGATCGCGTGGGCGGCATCGGCGGATCATTTCTCCCAGGGCAACGCCGCCTACGAGCGGGGCGATTTCGCCGCCGCGCGGGCTCAATACGAGGCGGCGCTGACCGAGTCGGGGTCGCGGCCCGCGGTGTGGTTCAACCTGGGGAACGCCTGCTTTCGGCAGGGCGAGCTGGGGCGCGCAATCCTATACTGGCAGCGAGCGGCGAGGCTGGCCCCCCGGGACCGCGAGGTGCGGGCGAATCTGGAGTACGCGGGGGAGCTGTGTGCTGATCGGATTGAGGCGCCGCCGAAGCCCTTTTGGGCGCGGATCATCGGGTCGCTGCAAGGGCTGCTCACGGTGGGGGAGACGTGGGTGCTGTGTCTGGTCGCCTACTGGCTGGCCGGGGGCGCGCTAGTGGTGGGGGTTAAGACCGGCTCCGAGCGATGGCGTGGGGCGCTGATCCGGGCGGCGACCGCGCTGGCCGTAGTGTCGCTGATCGCCTCGCTATCTCTGGCGGCCAAGGTCTACGATGAAACCCAGCGGCCGGCCGCCGTGATCGTCGCGCGGGAGGCGGATGTCCGAAGCGCGCCCGGGAGCTCCTTCCCGATCACATTCACTCTGCACGAGGGCACGGTCGTGCGGCTGGGACGCCGACGGGGCCTGTGGCGGCACGTGGCTCTGGCGAACGGGCTGGAGGGTTGGGTCAGGTCCGATACGGTAGAGGCGATCTGAGCAGGCCGCGGCGCGGCGTGTTCGGTAGCGCGCGGCTTTTGTTGGTGCCGTGGAACGTCTGGAGGTCGAGGAACGATCATGCGAGTGTGGCCGACAGTTATCGCCGCAGGGCTGATGCTGGGAGGGCTTGCCGTGTCTGCAGCCGAGAGGCCAAGGGTGCTGGTCGTGGCGCAGCCGGGCAACTACACGGTGCGAGGGCTGGAAGGGCTGAAGATCGCCTTCGATTGGGCGAGCGCGAGCGAGGTGTCTCACGGGAAGGCATCGCTGTTCGACTACGATGTGGTGATCTGGGGATTCGACCAAGACCGGCGCGTGCTCAACGCCGATCCGGAGCGTGTGCGGGCGTTCCTGGAAGGCGGCGGCACCTTCCTGGGGTTCCGGTGCAGCACCGTGGACGAATGGCTGCCGGACCCGCTGCAGCGCGATAAGGCCTATCACCTGGGCAAGATTGAGGCGCCGGATCACCCGATCTTCAATACGCCGCACAAGTTCGACGACAAGTCGCTGGGCACGGTTCATGGCGGGAGCATCTACGTTGCCTTCTACGGCTTGAGCGGCAATTGGAAGGGCCTGGTGTCCTGCGGAAAGGAGCAGGAGTGGGACAAAAACCCGGCGCGAGACGCAGGGCCGCACTACGGGATCGTGGAGCAGCAGGTGGGCAAGGGGAAGGTGCTGCTGTGCCAAATGATTCCGGCCTACGGGTGGTTCAAGGACGCCAACGGCGACCCGAACTCGCCGGGCGCCAAGTTCTTCGAGAATCTGGTCACGTATGTGCTGGCCATCTCGCACCGCGTGGCG
>JALGUG010000330.1 GCA_029820995.1 Candidatus Zipacnadia bacterium | reverse complement strand
GAGTGCACGACGTTCCCACCGCGCCTGCCCTCAGCGGCCCGCCCCCTCGGTCGCCGCCAGGACCCGCCCATCACGGAGGGTGAGGATGGCGGGGGTGGTGACGAACCACTCGCGATCGGGGCTCGGCCGCCTGGGTGGGCAGCTAGGGCCACACGCTACGGCGTGCCATACCCTCATCGAGAAGCGCCACGACGGCGCCGGAGAGCCACGAGGCTCAACGCGAGCCCTGCTCCCGCCAGAACGAACAGCGCCGAGCCCACGAGCAGCCACCGGCCGGCGGGGCGAGGGGCCTTGGGGCCAGCGAGGGACGTGCCCGGCCGAGCAGGCCCAATCGCCCGCTGCGCCGCCGGGGTAGTCGGCCTCTCCCTCAACGCCGGGGCGGCCGAAGCCACCCTAGAACTCGCCTCTGCATGGGTCCCGAGCGCTCGTGATAGCATCTCCTCGATGGCCTTCGCATCGGTATCTCGCACGTGCGCTTGCGCGTCCTTGCTACGGCGCACGTGGGCGACGGCCTTCGTGAGCTCCGCTTTCACCACTCTGTCTCCCCTGTGGCGTTCGCCCAACCACAGGAGCGCTTCCAGCGGCTCAGCCGTGTACACGGCATCGGCCACCATGTTCACCGCGGTCGTACACTGAACGGCTCGCAGGGTGATCAGAGCCTCCGAGACCCGCCGCGAGAAGACCCGCGGCGACGTTGTCGGTGAGGGTGCCAAGAGGTTCCTTGCCAGCCACCCCAGTTCACGCCGACTCGCAACGCGAAGATAGTGGTCACTGCGGTTCTTCATCCTGGCCGACGGGTCCGGGTCGATGCTCGCGAGGTTCTCTTCCGCCAGGATCACGTAGCTGGTTGGAGGGCCGGGCCGAGACGCCAAGCGGGCGTACATCCCCCTGGCGCCGTCCACGTCGGCCTCATCGTTCCCGGCTCGTCTCTGCCCATACAGGGTCGCTGCGAGAAAGAGCGCCCTGTCATGCTCGACAGTGCTCGGGAACTTCCCTGCCACGGCGACGTACCGCGCCACGGCCTGTTCCCGCCGCGCGCCCCCCGTCTGGTACTCCTCCAGGTCAAATTGCTTCGCGGCCTGGTACGCCTTCGCCGCGTCGGAGTGCGCCCTGGGCACTCGCTTCCCAGCCGGCGGCCCCGCGGCGTTCCGCGGATGCGTCTGCTTCAGGCGCTGGAGGACCTTCTTCGCAGCCTCAGGGTTCCTCTTGGCACCTCCTACGAGCTTCGTCGTGTAGAGCTTGTAGGTGAGGAACAACGCCCGGTCGTGTTCGGGCGTATTGGGGAACTTGTCCGCAACGGCGAGGTAGCGCGCGGCCGCTTCGTCCCTTCCGGCGCGCCCTTTCAGGTACTGCTCGCGCTCGAAACGCACAGCGTCCCCAAGAGCCTTGGCAGCGGGAGACATCCCACTGGCCAAGTCGTAAGGCCAGTGGCGGGTGACCGAACGACGGAAATCCGCCAGCGCTTCCGCGTAGCGCCGACGGACCTCCCGTTCGCCCTCCTTTGTCAGGTTCTTCGCCGAGCCGGTGCGGACCTCAGCGTACGCGGCCGCAGCGCGGGCCAGCGCGTCGAGCTCCGGCAACACCAAGTCGCGGAAGGGTCCGCCACGTTCCGGCGCAGCCACCCCAGCGGCCGGCAAGGACCGTAGGCAGAGAAGCATGACCAAGACGAGGAGGGAGGCAAGCGTGTCTCTGGCCATGGGGCCCTTCTCCGAACACCAGACACAGAATGAGCGCGCACTCGAGACCAGATCCTGATCCGCGTAACGGCAGGCGACGAGTCAACTGCTGGCCGGCTCGTCACCTGTTCATTCCTCCTCCCAGACAACGCCGCACCGGTGGTCGTCCCACAAGGCGAGCGTCATGGGCTGTAGCCGACGTTCTCTACCTTAAGGCGCGGATACCTGATGTGCAAGCTGTTGTCACACCAGTCGTACATGCTGCTCTCGTCCGATCTCACGTACGTTGCAGCAGAAACATCGTATTGGCCTTTGACTTGGTCGCCCTTCTCCCACGTCTTCGCGGGGACTGAGCGGCGTCCTTGAGCCGAATCGATCTCAGTCGCCGGCAGATCGAGCTCCCAGTAATCGCCCGACTGGTACTTGAACAGGCCACTCCCGCTGCGGTTAGACCCCAGACCGTCGTTGGTCGTGTACGACCAGTCCCCGGAGGTGCAGCTCTCCTGATGGTCGACGATGCTCCAGGTGTAAGTGAACCCTCCTCCCACACCGAACACGCTGAAGCCGAAGCTGAGCGACAGGCTATCACCCGCCTCATCCCAGACGTCGGAATCATGGAGGTCGCTGATCCAGTCGAAGTCGAGGTTGAGTGTCAGGTCTGCCTGTACGTTGCCGATCGGCACCGCCTCCGCAGGAGAAGTCTTGCACTGGAAACAGGCATACCAGTAATCGTGCACCTCATCTTCGCCTGGGCTTGTGTCTCCCTTGGATTGGGCCAGGATGTTCTTGTCCAACTCCTGCGGGGTCGCCGGCCACACGTAGTCATCTCCGTCTTCCCAGACGATACCCGAGTTCCCGGACTGATAGCCGCTCCAGTCCGCCCGAACGCCAACCTTGAATCCGGCGCAAAACGTCTCCGGCAGGACGGGATCCTGGCCGAGCGTGATCGTTGTGTTGGGTTTATCGTCAGCGTCCGAATGAGGCAGATTCTCCTGGTCCGTCAGCTCTGCCTGGACAGAGGAGACCCCCGTTCCCGTGGCGTACCACCTCGATTCAGAGGCATGCCACTCCGGCGAGAAGTAGCCCTTCTGACCGGGAAGGAACTTCGAGATGAGGTAGTAGTTCCAGTCGATTTCCACACCATCGCAGTTGTCCTTGTCCACGCAATCGTAGACTTCGACCTCGATCCATTCCGCGGTGTCGTCGATGTGGGCCCAGTTCCCACTGTGCGTGCCGGTCTTCTTCTGGATCTTCCCCGTGATGGCAGCACCTGGGCTGTACGCGCCCATCACGCGGCCCGGAATGCAGAGAAGTACGATTGCGGCCATGCCCAGCCCGATAGGGCGTCCACCGGAGAACCCCGAACTCTTCTTGAGCTTCGCTGTCATGTGTCGCCTCCTGTAGACAGCGGCCAGAAACGGATCGGCCCGACGCAACACAGAAGTTCACTGCGGCCAAGCCAGCATCTCAGGGCCAGCCGCAGCGGATGCAATCACTTGAACACCTCCTTCTCCACCATGTCGTGGACCAGCGACTCAAGCTCGAATCTAGCGACCCGGGTGTGCTCGATTGGATGCTCAGCAACAAGGCTGCGAAGCAACCGAACCGCCTTGCCAGTTTCGCCGCTTCGCCGGTGAAGCCGCGCAAGGAGGCATCGATGCCTGACACAGTCCTGCGGCGGGAGGCCCTCACGCGGAAGCGCACACAGAACCTCGGCATCTGCCACAGCCGCATCGAGCCTACCGCGGTAGGCGTTCAGTGCGATCATGTTCCTGTAGATCGCCGCCGCAAGTCGTGGCGGCGGCTTCTCCTGTAAGGCCATCCGGTACTGTGAATGCGCGAGATCGAACAGGCGCTGACGCTCGGCCGCGCTCGCCATGACAGCGTGCGCAGCCACGGCGACGGGGCCATTGGGGGTCAACGCGAGGGCCTGCTCCAAGCGTCGCCCGGCCGTCTCGGAGTCCCCTGTGCAGATGAGCCGTCGGGCATCCTGCACCAACTCCCGTGCCGCGGCCTCGTCACCCTGATCGCGCCGCAGATCGCGGAGGTACGCGCGGAATGCGCTCTCCCGCTCCAGGTACTCCCCGAGCAGCTCGTGACAGCGGTACTTTTCGTAGAGCGCTGCGCTTGCCGCCTCTGTGTCGGAGGCGTTCGCCAGAAGGCCATCCATCAGCGCCACGGCCTCCCGCAACGGCCCCTCGGCCCTATCATATTGCCGCGCCTGGAGATGGCGACGCCCGCTCCCGCGGAGGCGGGCTGCCTCGTCGAGGAGCTTCTGCTGCTCCGGGCTGATGGGCGCCGGAGCGGGAACGCTGTGGCGCGCGATGCGGGTGGGACGGGGAGCAGCGGGTGCCTGACCCGGCGCGGCGGGCGCTGGCGAAACGACCACCGGCGTACCCGGATGCGGGGCCTCCGCCACGACGGCGTCCAGGGTTGGCCCGTCGGCGCTCTGCTGCGGCCAGAAGACGACGGCCAGGAGCACGACGGCTGCGGCGGCGCAGAGGGCGGCGGCGACGCGCAGCAGGCGGCGGCGACGCTCCCAGGCGCGGATGCGGGCGTGGGCCGCCGCGCGGACGCGGGCGGCGATGCGGGCAGCGGCATCGTCGGAGAGGCGAGGCGGCGTAAGGCGTTGGGAGAGCTGGCGATACGCGGCGAGCTCGGCCGCACAGGCGGCACAGCTCTCGGCGTGGGC
>JALGUG010000062.1 GCA_029820995.1 Candidatus Zipacnadia bacterium | reverse complement strand
TCGGATACGTTCATGCTGTGCACCACGTCCAGCGTTCCCGGCAGGAGCAGGATCTCGCGCTGCACAGAGGCCTCGTCAACCTGCTTCGGCGTGACCTTGGCCCACAAGGCCGGGACGCCCTGAATCGCGGCCATTGTGCGACCGGTGGCCTGTCCGATCAAGCGCTGGGCCTCACGAACATCCCGCTTGACCAGCGCTCGGCTTCGTCATACGCTTTGAGCGCACTGCCACCATTCAGGCCAAAACGGTACTTCGCGTAACCCACTGGGAAGGCGCCATAGATGAACAGCCGCTGGGCGGCGCGCAGGCTTTCGGCGAGAACTTCCTCGTCGCCGGCCCTGGCCATGAGCAGGCTCAACAGCCTCAATAGAGAGCCGTAGCCCAGCCGTTCTCGAGGGCAGAATGTGTCCGGGTCGTGGTCGTAGGCCAGGGCCACGACCTTCCCCCGGCCCTGCTGCCGTACGGCCGCCAACGGCACCTTGCCTCCGGCGGCCGTCAAGATAGCCTGCCCGCCATTACTGAGCTGAGCCGAAGCACGCGGGGGGGACCACAGTGCGTACCCCAGGCCAAGCAGCGCCGGGTGCCCGGCGTTGGGGGCGCTGACCGGGCCGGCGGCAACCGCTCCGCCGGCGGGCCCGAGCGGAGCGATCCCGCGTAGCCTCTCGGCCACGCTTAGGCCCTCCAGAATGAGGTTGCCGCCACCGGCCGCGTACTCGGCTAGTATGCGGGCCCGAGCCTCGTCAAGTCCCGGTGCCGCGCTTGCGTCAACGAACACGACCGGAAAGCGGCGGAGAGCCTGCCCCAGCTCCGTCAGGTCCGGGGCCCCCTCGGCCCCGACGACGTAGGGCCGGCCTCCGGCGCGGGCCCATGCCACGTTCAGAACACCGTCGAACAGCCCGCGCGAGGCGTCAGCCGATGCGGCAACGTAGAGCAGCTTGGGCCCCGCTCCCTGCGCCGGAACGCAGAGCCCGAGCAGAAGCACCACAGCCCCCACTGCCGGCAATCGAGTCCTCACTGCACTCCCCGGCCGCCGGGCCTCTCGGCCCAGAAGGGATAACCCCGCCACCATTCGCCATATGTGCTCGTGAGCCACTGGTAGAACGGAAGGGTGTCCGCGGTGTAGGTCAGACGCTCGCTGCGCAGTGTCGTAAACAGCGGCGCGAGCTTCAGTCCGGTGCCGACCTGTTCCAGACCCAGGTCGAGATCACACGCCAGGCGCTGGGCAGCCCACCTCAAAGTCAACGAGAAGCCTTCGCAGCCCGCCGGGAGTGCCAGCTTCAGACGGTCCGTCTGGAGCCACTTGACCTGTCCCTGAAGCTGCGTGCGCTGGTCGCCGCCCTGGGCGTAGCGCACGTCTATCTCGTAGGGAACAGGCTGATCGCGCTCGGCTTCCGGGACATAGGCCGCGAAAACCAGCACCTGCCATTCGGTCGCCGCGGGCAGGGGAAGCACGTACGCAGCTTTCGGGGGACCTCCGGGCGCCGCAGCCAGCAGCGCGGTAATCGCGAGGGCAGAAAGCACGGCGGCTCCTAATGCAGGCAGTAGAGTTTTCCGTCGGTTGAGCCAATAAACAAACGCCCGCCGTCCACGGCGGGTGCCGAGTAAATCTTGTCTTCAGTCTGGAACGAGGCAGCCAACTTGCCGTTTTCAGTGCTGTGCGCGTGGACTTTCCCGTCGTAGGCGCCGAAGTACAGTAGCGATCCGGCCAGGGCCAAGGAAGAATCGACCACGTATCCCACACCGCTCTTCCAGAGCTCCTTGCCGTTGGCCAGGTCAGCGCAGCGTAGAGTGGCAGCGCCGGACGGATAGCCGTCCAGAGTGGCGTAGTACACCTTGCCGCCGGCGATCACCGGAGAGGCGGAAACCGAGCCTTTGCCCTTCGAACCCCACTTCTGGGCCCCGGTGGCGCTATCCAGTCCCAGCAAGTTGAGAATGTCGCCTAGGCCGCGGTTCATACAGCCGATCACCAGCAGCCCGCCTTCCACCGCTGCGCTGCACCGGATCGGCCCGGCCAACTTGGCCTCCCACGCCGTCTGACCGTTGTCGGTACGAACGGCTCGGAAGGTCCCCTCCAGGTCACCCACACCCACGAGCTCCCCCCAGGCTGTGGGTGAGGCCTGGATCTCACCCGGCCATTCTGTACGCCACAGTTGGTCGCCCGTCGCCGCCTGAAGGGCGTAGAGGCCTCGGTCGCCGGAGCCGACGTATGCTTTCCCACCGACAATGACCGGAGAGGATGCGATTGGGCCCCGCGTGCGGAACCGCCACTTGACTCGGCCCGTGGCAGCTTCCAACGCCAGCAGCCACCCCTCAACCGTGCCCACGTATAGCAGATCGCCGGCGGCCGCCAGCGGGGTTACAACGGTGGCGTTCAGTTCAGTGGCCCAGAGCTGCCGGCCATTGTCCGCAGCAAGGGCGACAACCCGGCCCGTTCGGCCCGCGGCGAAGACCGTTCCCCCCACAACAACAGGGGCAGCGTCGGCTGGAGCACCGAGATCGGCGGTCCAGAGCTTGCTCAGCGCCGTAGGACCGGCCGTCGCCACGCCGCGGCGTTGTGGATCGTTCCGGAACAAGGGCCAGTCGCAGTGGGCCGTCGGGCCTAGCGTCAACCAGAGACCAGCAGCCACGAACAGGGCACGGAGATTGAGCATATGTCTAGCCGCCGGCGCCGCCCCAGATGGCTGCGGCGGCGCCGTATGCGTTCCGTCGAGAAATCGCCTACTCGCCAGGCTCCGGCGGAACATCAAAGATCGAAGTGAGCAGGATGTCCTGTTCGACCACGACGTCCGCCGGCAAGCTGACGGCCACATCGGTCAGGTTGTTGTAGCCGAAACCCGGCCTGGGGAGCGCATCCACGACGTAGTTTCCCGGCAGAAGGCCGGTCAGGAAAAAGCGTCCATTGGGCTGGCTTTCTTGCGACATTACGACGTCGGCGCCGGAGCGGATCCGCACCAAGACCTTCCCCAGGCCGACGCCGGTCTTCGCATCTCGCGTGAAACCGGCGAAGGTCCCCCTTCCGCTGACCGGCTTGGGATCAGCCCTGACCTTCGGCGGCGAGGGATTGTCGGGCCCGCAGCCCACGAGCAGGATCAGAGCTACTCCACAGACCAGAACTACGGCAGTTGCCAACTGCAGTGTGTGCTTCATTCGGCTGGCTGCCATCAACAGGTCACTCCTCCCTCTAATGCATCGCCGTCAGGACGCCGATCTCTTCGTCGCCTATCTGTGCCGGGCTCAATCGTCGGGCTGATTGCCTCGCTTGCTCACTCGTTTCCGTCGCCGCCCTGCCGGGCGCTAGCGGGCCACCTGGAAGCTCGCGACCTGACGCACGCGCTGGCCGTCATCGGCGACTGCCTCAATGCGCACCAGGTAGCGGCCATTGGGAACCAGGGTCCCGTTGGCGCTGCGGCCGTCCCAGAGCTGGGAGGATCGCCCGGCAGGAATGGCACGCGATTGCACCACGCTCCGGACGACGCGCCCGGCCACGTTCAGAACGTCCAGCGTAACGCGGGCCGGACGGTTGGCGGCGAAGCTGAATACATAGCCCTGACCGCGGGCCTGCTGCGCGGTCACGCCGCTGAGAGCAAGGCCGCCACCGCGATCGGCGCTGACTTCCAGCCGGAAGTGCCGCTCTCCGCCTGAGCCGCTGTTGTAGGTGTACTGCCGTGTGGTGCGCAGGTAGATGCGCTTCCCGGCGTCCAGGTCCACCAAGGTCACCCGGAGATTGCGTGGCACCTGGGACAGGTCTGCCGCCGCGACGTGCACATCCGCTCCGGCCATGTCAGTGCGAACTACGAAGTCCCACCTCGTCTCGTCTGCAGCCGCGGCGGAGCGGACATCGTAGGCCAGGGCCCGCGTGGAGTCCGTTGGATCGGTGAAGTACAGGTCCACATAAGGCGCGACGGCCGGCGGATTGTCAATCCGGAAGGCCTCCGGCTGGTCGGCGGCAGCGGCGATCACGCCCGCAAAGGCCGTAGCATCAGCCCGCCCGTTGGCCTCCGCGGTGAGCTGCAAGAGCCAGTCTCCGGGAACGCGCTTGGGGCCCGAGGTCGCCACAGCAGCGGCGCCACCGCCGGGAGGCGCCGCGCTGAGCGACGCGGCCGAGGTCGCACGGAACCAGATGCCCGCATAGCGGGGAATCTGCGTCACCGCGTTGAGCGCCGGTACGGGCGATACGAGCTTGTAGGTGCCGAGGACGGGATTGTCCAGAATGAAGCCGAACCCCGACCACGCGCCCACCGGCTGGGCCGTCATGTTGGCGATCGGCAGGTGGGCGTTGAACGGATTGGCGCTCATGTTCCAGCCCGCGGCCACGGTGATGAAGAAGGGTTGATCCGTCGGTGTGGGCGTGCCGCCCACCGTATCCAAGTCAAAGGGCGGGCTGCCCGGTGGCAGGAACACGAAGTACCCGCGTCCGGGTCCCACGGTGAACAGCGTCCTCGAGACCGGATCGGTGGCCAGGTCCACGTCGCGCAGCCGGACGTAGGTTGGAGGCGTCAGGTTCGGGTTCCACCTGATCACGGCGTCCGTGCTGAACACGTTATTGGCCAGTGGGTTCAGCGGGAACATCGGTAGGCCGATGAAGTTGAGGCCCGGCACCAGCGTCGGCGGCGACGGCAACGTGGGGTAGCCGGTGAAGTCCACGCCTATCGCCGGCCCGTCGTCGTGCGTCACCGTGACCTCGCGGGAAGGTGGGTCGAACTCGAAGGTCTTCGTGGCGCCCGGAGTGTTGGTGACCGTAATGGTGTACACGCCCGACTCCAGCGGCGGAAGGGTATAGCGCCCCTGAGCATCGGTGGTCGTGGAGACCGGACCGTGGCCCTGGGCGGCGGCCTTGAACTCGGCCGTCACCGTGGCGCCTTCGCCCGGTTCGTCGCCCACCACGCCGGTCGGGGCCTCGGACACGGTTCCGGAGATGCTGAACTCTTCCACCCGAGCGACGAAGTCCACGTCGAACTTGTCGCTGTTGAGCGGGAAGCTCCAACTGGGCGGCGTGAATACCCAGCCCAGCAGGGTCGCCGTGATTTGCACCGGCCCTTGGGGGATGTTGTCTATGACGTAGGTCCCATCGGCGGCCGTGATGCCTTGATGTCCTTGGCCGTCGGACACGACGACGTCCGGCAGCGGCGCGCCGCTGCCCTCAATCGTGACCTTGCCGCGGACACTAAAGGCCTGCACCGCCGTGAAGTTGATGTCAAACACCGACGTATCGGTGACCGCGACGCGCCGGGACTGCGGGAAGAAGGCAAAGCCGGCCAGGACCGGCGTCACATCGAAGGTCGTATCCTCCTCGATCCCCTGGATCAGGTAGTTGCCGGTGACGTCGCTGAGCGCGGTCTCGTCATTTTCCACGCCGGCCACGTCGCTGGCCGTGAGGACCACGCCGGCCAGCGGAGTGCCGGTCTGGGCCAACAGCACCTCGCCCCCAATGCTCAAGGGGCCGTCTTCGGTCTGGAAGAAGAAGGTCTGGTCCGTCGTGTCCGGGCCCTCCAGGTCCGACACTACGACCCGGACCGCGACCTGGGTGTCATGGATGAACGGCGTCGGCGGCTGGTACGTGAGGTGCGTAAAGGCCCCATCAACCTGCGGGGCCAGCGTGAACTCCCCGAGCGGGATCTGTTGACCGTTCACAAAGAGCTGGACGGTGCTGATATCAATACCGTCGCCAGTGTCAGTGATATCGAACTCGACGCTGGTGTCCAGAGGCACGTTGACGAGCACGGTCGGCACGGTCATGACGACCTGTGGCGGCGATCCAATTGTCTCCGTGGGCGTGACCGAGGCCTGGTTGGAGAGCACGGACTCGTTTGTGCCGTCAAAGGCCGTCATCGCGTACCACAGCAGGATGCCGTTGGGCGCCGTCAGGTCCGTGTATCCGGCGGTGCCGGCCGGTACGGTGGCGATGACCGGGTCGGTGAGCGTCACCTGGTCGCCGTCATCCGAGCGGCGGATGCGGTATTCAATTACGTCGGTGGTCGGATCAGGCGTCGCGGACGCGGGGTCGTTGACGCTGAGGGTCCAGTTGATGAGCGCCACGCCGCCGGTCTGGCCATCGGTGGCGATCACGTTGGTGGGCGGCGCCGGCGGCGTATCGTCTATCGCCATCGCCGAGGCCTCGTTGGAGGGCAGGGATCGGCTGTTGTTGACGTCAATGGCGAAGCAGATGTAGTACGTCGTCACATTGTTGGTGGCCACCGTGTCAACCGTGTTGTAGGTGGCGGCGTCGGTCGCCGGCACGAGGGGCAGGCGGCGCACGTCGGGGTCCGTGTCGGGGTCGGTGTTCGGATCAATCCCGGGGATCTCACTGGCCCAGATCTCGTAGCTGACCACATCGTCCGCGTTCGGCCCATCGTCGAGCGAACGTCCCCAGCTCAGCAGGACCTGGCCGCCCTGATCAGCCGGGTTGTCGGCGGCCTGTAGGTTAATCGGTGCCAGGGGCGGCGGGTCCTGCACAACGGGACCGGGCTCGAGGTCCGGAGCCGTCGGCGGGTAGCGCACCGCGGGGTTGACGCCGTCGCCGGCCTCGATCCAGTAGTACCACTGGTCGGGACTGGTGTCGCCGATGGGCGGCAGCATTTGCACGTGGATGAAGCGAGCGCCGTCGCGGTAGTTGGTATCCCCCACGTCAAAGGGGACCATTTGGACTGCCGCCAGTTCCGTCACCTGATCGGGCTGGATGATGTGTAGCGTCGGCGAGTTGGGAGGGTCGTTGTCGGCGTCGGTGTAGGTGACACTCCACGTGAACACGGTTCCGCCGATGGGATGGCCCTGCCAGGTTCCGGTGGGCGGCTGGACGTCCGCCTGCGTCAATGTCGGCGGCTGATTCCCCGGCGCGCCGGCGGGCAAGATGACGGCGTCCATGGATTTCATGGGGAAGTTCGCCGGGTCCACCCGATCGGCGTTCGGATTCGCCGGGTCCTCGTTGACCAGCTCAATGTACGTGGTCTCATAGACCAAGGCGTTGACCGTTTCGTTCAGCGTCGCATCCGTGGCGATATCGAAGGTCACCAGCACGCTGACATCTCGTCCCTGATCCACCGTTAGGTTGAGGTCGAAGAACATCGCGCGCTGTTGGCCGCCAATGGTCTGGACAATGGCGTCGCCGAGCTTGACGTCGCTGCCGTCCAGTTGACCGTTGCGGTTCAGGTCGTTGTAGAGGTGCATCACAACATCGCTGTCACGCGTGCTGCTACCGCCCTCGTCAATGCGCCAGTTGCGGATCGTCACGCTCCCGCGGTTGACGCTCAGATTGAAGCTGAGGAACTCCACCTCCTGGTCGCCGCGCCGCACCGACTGGGGCGCCTGATTGGTCGGCGTGACCAGCAGCGTGTCCGGCGAATCGACGATGCGCAGCGTATTGGAGGTGATCGGGAACCGATGCGGCCCCATGTCCTCCAGGTCCGCGCTGTTGCGGAAGCGCTCCTGGACCGCGCCGGGGATTTGCGGCCTAATATAGCGATAGTTGACCAGCTCGCTGCCCAGCGTGTTGTTGGGGGCTGAGGTGTTGGCTGTCGAGCTGATGTCGTACACGATGAACATCTGCCGGAAGTTGGTCGTGCCTAACCGTACTCGGTACGCGAGATTGTCGAAGGTGACATTCTCGTTCTGGAACTGTCCTTCGGCAAGCTGCAAGTCGGGACCCGTCGGTTCGAAGACGCCGTCGCGGTCCACATCCTCCCACAGCGCGACCTTCGTGGTATCGCTGTCAGCCCGGCTGGCGCCGCTCTCGTCCACGCGGATGCTGTCAATCCAAACGTCGCCCTCGGAGACGCCTTTGCCCAGTGCCCCCAGCGGATCGGTGTTCGAGACGTTCGTGAAGGTGAGCATTTCGATGGGCACGTTGGGCGTACCCTGGACGACCGTCTGGCCCGGAGCGACCATGCTGGTGCCCGTAACGATGACCTCGCGCGGGTCCACATATACCCGGGCGGTCATCAGGTCGCCGGGGTCGCTGATGTTGTCCACGCGCACGAACGTGTCAAACTGAGTGTCGTCCTCCGGCAACCTGAAGATGCCCGAGGATACCACGCGCCCGTGGCTGCGCGAGTTGGGCGGAGTTGGATCATCGAATTGCCAGAAGCGCCGATTGTTGGTGCTGCCCGGCCACGGGTCGCCGTCGAAGTTCATGGGTGCGCCGGCGGTGTTGTACTCCAGCTCATACAGGCCGTCGGCCTGCTCGAGAATGCTGGCGAAGGTCTCCTCGGCATCCATGCCGACGAAGTTCCACGGCGGGCTGCCGCCGGAGGCGAAGCGGGGGTCAATGTGCGTGATGAGCATTCCGCGCGGCGCCGTGTCACCGAAGTTCTGCGCACCGTTCCAGTTATGGTTCTCGAGGATGAAGTACTCCTCGCCATTGGGCTGATTGAACCGCGCCGGCAGCTTGAGAACCATCGCGTCGTCGCGCGTGCCCTCGATCCGGGGGACCTGAACCGTCGTCCGGTCGTCTTGAACCAGCACGGGCGTGACCCACGGCCCGCCGGTGCTCGCGATGATCTTGCTGTAGATGTCCATCTTGATGCCGCCGGCCATCACGCTATAGATGGACATCGCGGGGCTGACATCGTGCGGAGGGAAGCCGCCGCCCATGTTCCAGTACCGGGCAGTGTCGTACAGGTCTACGAGGCCCAGCGTGTGGCCGAACTCGTGGGCGACCAGGGCCAGGCCCGTGCCCTCCGGCACTACGATGCGGTTCCCGTAGGCGATGGGGTTGAAGGTGTGCGGGAAGGTCCAGGGCCCCGAGGTGCCGCCGGCAGCATCCTCCCTGCCTCCGCCGGTATTGGGGAAGACATAGATGAATCGGTCGTAATTGTGGGTCGTCATTCCGTAGTCGGCCAGGACCAGGTCCGCCGCGTTGATCCAGTCCCGCGACGTGTGACCCCAGTTGCCCGGGAACCCACTGGGAATACCGGCGTTCGGGCTGCTGGCGTCGTCCGATGCGTCGTGGTCGTACGGCCGAGGGCGACTAGTTCGGTAGTCCGGGTGAACCGAGTCTCCCTGCAGGTCGTCAACGATGTCCCCGCGCGTCAGATGGGTCGCCTGGAAGGGGTCGCCGGTGACGTAGTGGTGGTCATGGTTGTAGTAGCAGAAGCTCAGCAGGCGCTGGGAGGAATTGCTATCGCCAGTGGACAGTCCCCGGCTCTGCATCACGTCGTTCGCGCCGAAGATCGTGTAGTTCTGTCCTCCCTGTGAGACTGTGAACCCGAACCCGGCGTCCCGGGTTCGCGCTTTCATCCCGCCGGTGCCCCAGGGGCCGGCGGGAATGGTGACCCTGATGGTGCCCTCATCCAGCGTAATGCCGGTCAGGGTCAGACGGCGTGAATCAAAGTCGTCCCAGGTGCGCACCTCGTTGGCGCGATCAACAGTCGGCGGCCCGCCCGTGGGATCGGTGATGCTGGTCGGCACCGGCGCCGTGCCCCGGCGGACCATGAGCGTGATCTGGTTGTTAATCGCGGTGAACCAGAATCCCTGAGCGTCCCAAGATGGGTTATCGTCTGAGATGATCGGAGTGCCGAACTGCATCGCGAAGTGGCGACTATCCGGGCCGCCGCCTGCGGGGTTGTTGAACTCATAGCGATCGAGAATGTGGCCGGAGTCGAGCCAGCCAGCCACATGGCTATGGTCCCCGTCAATCGAGACATGCCCATGCGACTGCTCAGTGTAGTAGTTGGCCAAGCTGAGCGGGTTGGCCCGGTTGAAGATGATGTCGGCGAAGTGGTTCTGAACCTCCAACGGGGTCTGGTAGAGCTGCGGGCCAATGCGGGGATGGTCCTGGTTCCACGTGAGGACCGGACTGAGCCCCTGCTGCAGTCCGCCGGAGATCGGCCCGCCGGGCTTACAGCCCCAGTCGTGTGCTCGCGTTGCGTGGGGGTGGTCAAAGTCATAGGCGTAAAAACCGGTCGTACGGAGAAAGTAGTACGGCTCAGAGGTGCCGTCGGGCCGGCGGGGCTGCTGGTCGCGCCAGCCGGGGAAGGTCGTGCAGATGACCAGCACCCGCAGTGGCACCGCTGCCCGGGAGCCCACACCGACCTCGCCCTCCCGACGGTGCATCAGAAGCTGTCGGCGCTGCTGCGGCGTCAGCTCCTGCTTGAAGTAGCCCTTCCGCACGGCCTCGCCGAGCGCCCGCTTGAAGTACTCGTAGTCCGGCTGCCCCTTCATCTCCTCCAGCGCATCCCACCACTTGCCCATGCATAGGTGCTGGTTCGACCGGAGCATATAGCTGCCCACATATCGCACTGCCGGGCGCCCCTCGGCCTGCCGCGTGGGGTCAACGTGGACCACGTCGCACACGGCGAAATCCGGCAATAGAGCCTTGTTGAGCAGCCGGAAATCGAACTTGTAGCCGTCCCGCCGCAGAACCGTTTCCGCTCCGTCCCGGGTCAACCCAAAGCGGTCCATGTACAGCCTGACCGCACGGTCCCAGCTCGGACCAAGGTTCATCCAGAAGTCGGCCTGGGCCGGGCCGCAGACTGCCAGGGGGATCAGGACGAGCAGAAGTGTGACAAGATATCCGGGAGAAAGCCAGCCGCGGGGGGATTGATAAGTGCGGTCGGCGTGGTGCATGGAAGCGGCCTCCTTGGTGCGTCGCATCTGCGAACTGACAGCAGGAATAGAAGGCGAAGAGCCCACTTCGCCGGACAAGAAACTCCGCCGCGCTCACGCAAGACGTACAAATAAAAAGGCACACCAGTCGGTTCCCCGTCTCGTGCGACAGACCTTCGGCTGTCCACCGCACCGCAACGCGGCAGACAGACCAAGAGGCTCCTCCGCACGATCGAAGGAACCGACTCCCCCAGTTAGCCTAAAACCACCGGCGCTATTCTACCTATGTCCTGCGCAAAAGTCAACGGCGCGCCTTCGGCTCGAAGCAGGAGGCCCGCCGCCTGGCGAGCCGGACAGGCAGCCTGCCCTTGGCCGCGACGTGACCAACCTGTCGCTCCATGTACTGCTCCCCTCAAGTCTCGATGACCTCCTGGTGCTGCACTTCAGTGCCGGGTCAAGGCGGGGGGCACTTCACTGAAACTCGGTGACGGTCGCCCAAAGGAACCCCGGCAAGTGCCGTAGAACAATACATCTTTGTGGGCAGCGACGCGCTTGTTCGCGGTCCGGCACGTGGTCGGGATGTAGTCATGCCATGATATGCCTGTCAAGATCGCTGTGGGAGCATGCACATTTGCGTGACGCAAGAATATGCAGCAGGTCTTCCCTGTCGGCTGGTTGAAGTCGGCGGCGAAAGGCGAGGCCGGCCTCACGCCTTGCGCAGAGGCCCGGGCAGCGGAGCGTGCGCCTCTACTCGCGTGCTCCTCGTGGTCTTGGCCTGGGTTTGGTGCACCCTTGCCGCCGCCCAGGCGCAGGGTCCGCCAGGTGCGCCCGAGAGGCGAGGGGCGGCCACCGCCGGTGCGCAGCGGTGCCTCAAGTGTCACGCCAATCCGGAGCTCGCAACGGGTGATGTGGCGGGTCAGCGGCGCCGGGCACTGTTTGTGAGCCCGGAGGAGTACTATGCTTCCGTCCACGGCCGGCTGGGCTGTGAGGCCTGTCATGCCAGGTTCCATGGCCGAGACCATGAGGTGCGCAAGCCGCCTGCTCAGGCCATGCAGCGCGCCGGTGAGCTGCTGTCTGAGGCGCCGCCGAGGCTACGGGACGCCCTCACCCCGTGCGGCGGCTGCCACTTCACGGAGCTGTCGGACTACACTCGGAGCGTCCACGCCGGCGCCCTCAGGAACAATCACGACACCCCCACTTGCCTGGACTGCCATGGGTGGCATTACATCTCGGCTCGGGAAGACCTCGAATCTTCGGGCTCCGCTGGTCACCAGATCAAGACCTGTGGCCAGTGCCATGGCAACGCTACCGTCATGGCCAAGTACGACCTCAGCAGCAACACGGTGCAGACGTATGAGGAGAGCTTTCACGGCAAGAAATCGGCACTCGGCTCGGCCCGGGCCGCGGTGTGCACAAGCTGCCATCAGGCGCACGACATCAAGTCAACCCGTGACCCGGAATCGCCGCTCTTCCCGGCGAACCGCGCGGCTACTTGCGCCCAGTGCCACCCCCGCGCATCCCGGCAATTCGCTCTGGCCTTCACGCACCGGCCGCGGACGCGAGAAGCGTCTCCGCTCGTATACTGGATCACCGTGGCCTACAAGCTGGCCATTGGAGGAGCAATTGTCGGCATGTCGGCATACGTGGTCCTCGACTTGTGGCGTCGGCTGCTAATCCGCTTTCGCGGGTAAGGAGCGCAACTGCAAATGTCCGCCTGCAGCGTCGTGCGGTGGGACCGTCACCAGATCGTTCAGCACTTGCTGCTGGTCATCTGTTTCAGCACGCTTCTGGCCACGGGCATGCCGCTGCGAGTTCCGAAAGCCGCGCTCTCCCAGGCCATCATGGCGCGCCTGGGCGGCGCCGAGCGAGCGGGTCTGATACACCGCAGCGCGGCCCTGGCCTTCATGGCCCTCGCAGTGTACCATGCGCTGTACCTCCTCCAGCGCCGCCGACGCTGCGGCTTGGCCAGCGCCATGTGGCCCCGGCGGCAGGACCTCCGAGACCTGGTTCAGACGGTCCGCTTCTTCCTCGGCCTAACGCCCGAGAGGCCTCGCTTTGGCCGGTATAGCTTTGCTCAGAAGTTTGACTACTGGGCGGTGGTTCTGGGTGGCAGCCTGATGATCGCGACCGGTCTGATTCTGTGGTTTCCGGCAGGCGCTGCCCGTATTCTGCCCGTGGTGGTGATTGATGTGGCGCGGGTGGTTCACGGGTACGAAGCACTCCTCGCTGCATCGGCTATCGTCGTCTGGCATGTGTACCTGGTGCATCTGAACCCGGCCTCATTCCCCATGAGCATGACCTGGTTGACCGGGCGGATCTCGCTGCAGGAGCTGGAGGAGGACCACCCGCTGGAACTGGAGGCTGTGCGCGAGACCGGCCCTGAACCGGGTGCGCCGTCGGCTGTGGGGGGCGAAAAGTAGTGGACAGACCTGGCGGAATTCCGGGCCGGTCGTATAATAAGAGCTGGTCCAGCCGTGACACCAGCAGGCAGGAGGAGCTGCAGCCTTGCGTCTGTCGCTGGCGGGCGTCAATCATGAGACCGCGCCGCTGAAGCTGCGGGAGCGGCTGGCCTTGTGCCCTGCGGACCAGGAGCGCATTCTGCGGGACCTGCGGCAGCGCAAACACCCCGTGGAGGCGCTGATCTTGAGCACCTGCAACCGCATCGAGCTGTACACGGTCGGTGCGGAGGGCCGACGGGGGAAGACCGCGAGCGAGCTGTTCGCGACGATCGCTCGCCGCCGCGTTCCGGACCTGCGGGATCACCTTTACTCGCTCGAGGGCTTGGAGGCTGCACGTCACCTGTTGGAGGTAGCGGCCGGTATCGACTCGATGGTGCTCGGCGAGCGGGAGGTCGTGGCGCAGGTGAAGGAGGCTGCCCGGCAGGCACGGCAAGTTGGTACGCTGGGCACGGTGCTCACGCGCCTAACGGACGCGGCCCTGTCCGCCAGCAAGGAAGTGCGCACGCAAACGCGGATTGACCGGGGGCACATCTCGCTGGCCTCCGTTGCAGTTGATCTCGCACGCCGAGAGTTCGGCGATCTGAGCGCAGCGACGATATTGATTCTTGGAGCCGGCAAGACGAGCGAGCTGACTGTCAAACGGCTCATGGAGAACAGGCCAAAGCGACTGCTCGTGGCGAACCGAACTCACACGCGCGCCGAGCGTTTGGCCGGCGAGCTCGGCGGCGAGGCTCTGCCCATGCAGAACCTGGACCCGGGGGTCGCGCAAGCCGATGTTGTCGTCTGCTCCACCGGCGCCCCTCATCCCATTCTGCGTAAACCGGGGCTGTTCAAGCTGATGCAACAGCGCCCCAATCGCCCTCTGGTGTTGATTGACCTGGCGGTCCCGCGAGACATCGAGCCGACGGCCCGCACCATACCGAACGTGGTCCTGTACGACCTGGACGATCTGAAGGGCATTGTGGAGGAGACTGCCGCGGAGCGGCGACGCGAGTTGCCGCGGGCCCGGGAGATCGTAAACGCGCATGCCGCAGCATTCTGGCAGTGGGCGGGGGCTCTGGCCTTCGGGCCCACCGTTGCTGCGCTACGCCAACGGGCTGAACAGATTCGGGCCGCCCAGGTTGAGGAGTTCCTGCCTCGGCTGGGCCGGCTCAGCAGCAGCCAGCGCAAGGCGCTCCATCTACTCACCAAGCGCCTGACGTCCCGGCTGCTCGACGCCCCGCTGTCCTCCCTACGTGCCCGGGCTGCCGACGGCGACCGCCTGCGCTATCTGGACATGCTCCGCACGCTCTTCCTGGAGGGCGATTATGCTCGCGAGGAGAACATGCCCTCGGAGCAAGGGCAATCCAAGAAGGAATAGGCCCGACTCGACAGCGGCCCAGCACCTTGCGCCGGCGGGCGGTTACATTTCTGTTACCCGCGAGCGCGCGACGTCACGTTGACTCTGGCCGATTCGTATGGTACAGTGACTGCAGGACATTGGACGCAGACCATAACGGTCACAAGGGGAGAGAATCCTGGCAGCATAAGGAGTAGATCTCCGTTCGGCGGGCGCGGATAAGAGGCTGTGCCGCGCCGGCTGAGTTGTGCATCTTTGGGGGCGGGCCTGACTACGGGCCTTCCAGGCCGTGTAGGAGCGGACCTCTTCGCGACCGTCGTTACGGTTACGAGACCGACGACGGTGCTGTGCACGCCCTCAGTGCAGTGAATGGCGAGTTGGCTGTACGCCCGGCGGGATGGCGGGGTGACGGTTTGTGCCCGCTTCAGCTCTTGAGCACGTTGGGCGTAGACCATTGGAGGGACCTCTAATGCACCGGGCCGTGGAGACTCGTTTCCCCCGTCATCGCTCGATCTCATCCCTGTTGGTCATCCTGACGTTGGCGGCCGTCATTTTCGGCGCCCTTCCGGCTCAAGCGCGCTGGCTGGACCTTGGCCCTGTGCGCGACTATGCCCAGCAGTGGCTGTGCGGGACGCGCGGCATGACGCCGGATGCCGCCAAGGCCTACATGCGCCACATGGAAGAACAGAAGGGCAACCGGATCATTGAGCGCCAGTGGGTCCCGAACAATGTGGTCTTTGACGTACTAAAGCTGGACGGGACTGCGCCGCCCGGTCGGCCGATGCTGACGTACGAGAAGTCGGTGCACGTGTTCACGCCCGAGTCCGCCTTCGGCCGGTTCTTTTGCCGCGCCATGGAAGGCCAGGAGCTTCCGGGCGCCTTCCCCCGCATCCGAGGTGACTACGAGGCGGCGCGCCGGCGGGGCTACTTCAGCATCCGGCTGACCCCCCAGCAGCGCGATCGGCTGCTGCACCCGGAGAAGTATCCGGGCCGGAAACGTGTCGCGGCGGCGACGCCCTATCGAGTGACCATCATCGCGACCAAGTTCCCGGCGTGGACTGACCAACCCCCTGCGACCGGCGCGTATTACCGGCCTATGGCCACGCCGGTGATGATGCGCCATCACCCGATCAGCGGCGTGCCGCCGGATAATACGGCCCGGCCCTGGCTGGGCGAACAGCCCGGCGGTCGGATCGTGGACGGCAATCAGGCGGGCGTACAGAATCCCTGGGGGACGGAGCATCCTGCTGTGGGCCCCCAGACGTACACCGACCCCCTGGCCTTTCAGTTGCATTGGGAGAATTTGCTGTTCAATAAGGCCAATCCGAACAGCGTCACCAATTGGTTTTTCGAGAACTCACACGGGTTGATCAGCTACGAGGGCAACCGCAGCGACATCTGGGCGTGGCCGGAGTCACGGCACGTGCTGGATCGTCAAACGCAGGACCAGGCCCCCATCTACCTACAGTGGCCGGGGACGCCCCACTTGGTGGAGCACCCACAACGCCTCCAGCAGCCCGAAGGCCTGGGGCACATCGCCCAACAAGTGGACCTTCAGTTGGACCGACAGCCGCATCACCATCATGCGTCAGAGCGGCTCCATGCCCTCCACGCTCAGCGGCGCCGGGCTGAGCCAGGGCACCACGGCCTGGCGCGACGTGACCTTCGACAGCGACGACTACGTCCGCGACGCGTACGATGCGCGGCGTGCGACGATTACCGCGGGGCACGCTTCCGACAACAACACGCTGCGAATCCGCAACTTCACCCTCGGCGCCGGCCCCTTCGACCAGACCGGCGGCCTGACGTACAGCTTCGACGGCACTTTGCCCGACAACAGCACGGAGATCATCGACCCTCAGGGCTACGGGCCCGGTGTGTACGCTCCAAAGTCCGCCCGCCTCAAGAGCTTCTGTTACTATACGCACGACCACATGTTCTCTACGTCCGCCAGCGCCTATCAGCTCGAGCATCGGCGCGAGGGCAGCACCATTGACGATATCGGCGGCGGCACGGAGTCAACGAGCGACCGCAAGGACCGGGACAAGGAGCCGTACGATCACGACGTGCACGACCACAGCTTCCCCACCATGGGGTACTTCCACTACCCGAACAACAACAACGCGGGGAACCATTCGGACGGCGGCTGGCACGCGGACGCGAACCAGATCATGGCCGACTACGGCATCACCACCAACGGCGCGGTCTGGTACATCTACCCTGGTGGCGCGGCGGATGAGAGTGGCGGCACCTCGGGCCCCTGGTCGGGTGCGCACGTGTTTATCCCCAACTCCGGCGGGACGCTGCCCGAGAACGCCGCGTTGGGCCTGGTGGCCCATGAGTGGTCGCACACCCACGGCGCGGTGGACGTTTATGACCTGGATTTCTACTGGAATGCGGGTCGCAAGTGGCCGCCGCACAAGCAGTCCATCGCCATGGACTCGCACAGCGTGATGGGCATGGGCTCGTGTCTGCGCATGGACCCGTTCAACAAGATCATCATGGGCTGGATCACGCCCAAAACCATCACCACGGACCGTCCGACGGCGGTCTTGCCCCAGATCGAAGGGGAATACGAGGATCCGTCAATCTTCTTGATTCCGGTCCCGGATACCGGCGGCTTCGAGTTCTTCCTGTTGGAAAACCACAACGCCAACCCCTTTGGCAATGTCCCGCGAGGGTTGTACATTTACCACGTTGACCTGCGCTACAGCCAGAACGGCGAGAACTTCTTCGCAGTCATCCCCGAGCAGGCCGATGGTGAGTACGAGCTGGAGCTGCTGACTCACGGGACCCCGAGCGACCTAGATGGCGACGTTTTCCCGGGGAACGAGAACAACCGGGCCTTCACGCAGTTTACCGAGCCCAGCAGCCGCAGCCACGGTTTCGTGAACGCCTCGGGGCAGCCCATCCTCGGCACCCAGTTTGACAGCTACCTGCGCATTGACCAGATCAGCGATCCGGGCAACCCGATGACCTTCCGGCTGTACGTGGAGCCGCGCGAGGTCATTCCTACGGGTGCCGACCTGACGGCGGGGTATGGGGGCTCGGCGGACCAGGGAACCGAGGATGTTCCGATTCTGCAATTGAACTTCGAGAATCGGAGTGGTGTGAGTCCGCCCGGCGTTGACGACCCTGACGGGGCGGGAGGCGAAATACCGGGGCGCTCCGTGGGCGATGTGTTCATTGATCAGCTCCGCGTGGACGAGAGCGGTAGTAGCAAGAGCGACGCCGATACTGCCTGGGTCAAACTCTACGAAGACACCAACGGCAACAAGGTCTTCGATCCGCCCGTCGGTGGAGTGCCCGTGGACCAGCTACTCCAGCGAACGAAGTTCAGCGGTCAGACCGCAACATTCAGCGGCCTCGCGTACCGGGTCCCGCTGGGCAGCGCCAACGGGAGGACGTTGTTCATCTGCTACGATATTGCCACGAATGCGCAGACGAACCCTCTGGTTAGCCTTGGGGCCGAGCTGAAGGACGTCTCGTACGTCCGGCCGCTGGTTCCGGGCTCCGTGCAGGAGATTCAGAGGTTGGAGGCGGCCAATCCGCCCGGCGCCGTGCCCGGCTTTGGCGTGCAGCGGTTCCCGATCGGATCGCTCTTGTTGACTGTTACCGAGGCTCCCGACACGCTGTTCGTGAACGCGATCAACCGCGCTCCAGCCAATGTGGAGCAGGGCGCTCAGAACGTGCCCTTCCTCACGCTGGACCTGACGGTGAATCGCAACAGCGTCCAGCTCGCCACGCTGCGGGTTGACGAGAGCGGAACCAGCACGCGAGACGCCGACACGACCGGAGTGCACCTGTATCACGACCTCAACAAGGACGGTGTCGTGGACCCCGGCGACGTGCTGCTGCGCAACGGGCTGATCACGGGCCAGCACGTCACCTTCACCAATCTGAACCTGACAGTTGCCTACCCCAACCACGAGCATCTGCTGCTCACATACGACGTCGCCGATGACGCCACCCTGGAGCCGCCCTCGACTCTGGCCGTTCAGCTCGTAGACAACACCTATATCACCCTTAACCCACCCGCCTCCGGGCCCCCCGATATGGTGTCCCCCTCGGGGATGCCAATCGAATCGGGACATGCCCTGATCGTGCCCACGGCCGGCAACACGCCCCCGACGTTGACGGCCTCCAGCGTCAATCCACCGTGGGGCCCTGACGGCACCGTCTTTACGCTCGGAGTGACCTACACCGACGCCGATAACGACCCGCCCAGCAAGATGGACGTAACCGTGATCGGCCCCAACAGCGAAACCGGTCCTGACACGAAGACCTTCGCCATGGTGCCGGTAGACAACACCGACACGGACTATACCGACGGCGCGCGGTACATCTTGATCTGGGACGAGAGCCTGATGAACCCGCCGTACGCAGGGCTGCCGCGTCAATGGTACATGGTCTTCGAGACCAATGACGGCAAGCGCCCCTCGCCGGCCGAGGACACCCGGCTGCCGGCCACCGCACCGGATACGCTGATCGGCCCGCGGATTCAGAGCGCGCCGCCGGCCAGCCCGACCCTGCTAACAGTTTGGGACCGCGACCCTGACCAGGGCTACTTCATCGAGGGTCAGTTCCGAGCCTCCGCCGCCGATCCCGGGGGTGTAGATCACTACCGGATCATCGTGAGCGAGGTTTCGCCGGTGGATGAGAGTGATCCCACGGCCCGAGTGATCACCGTTCCCGCTAACGGCGACCCGTTCCCGAAGATGTACAGCTTTGACGACGACTTCACCGGTCCGCGAACACCCGCCAATGGGACGACGCTGTATTACATCGTGCAGGCGGTGGACGGGGTTGGTAATCGGTCCATCGCCTCCAACGAGGCCAGCGCCCAGGTCGTGGACAACATTGCTCCGCAGCCGCCCAGCAGCTTCGACGTCGTTGACCCCGGACTCACACCGTATCAGTTGGATCTGTCCTGGGGTCACAGCCCTAACGATCAGTTCGACCCCGGCCCTCCCTGGCCCGGCGGCGAGTGGCGGGACGTTGTCGAGTACCGCTTGCGCCGCGTACAGGGCGGGACCGTAGACTACACCGATCCGATCTTCCAGACGTTCCCAATCCCGCCGGAGACTACCAGCTTCAGTGATACGACGGCGGTGCAGGGGGTCCTCTATACCTATGGCCTGACCGCTTTCGACGGCACACAGGAGTCGTCGCCGATCCTTATCGGGAGTCCGCCCACCGACCTGATCCTGGAGGTCCTGACGGTGGCCCCCGACCCGTCTTTGCTGGGAAGTCAGTTGACGGCCACGGTGACGGTTCGGAACGCCGGGGCGCTGGATGTCGGGCCATTCTGGCTGGGTCTGTGGGTGGACCGCGCCACAGAGCCGACTGCGCCGGACGGCACCGGAGATCGCCGCTGGCTGCTGGGCGGCCTCACGGCGGGCGCTTCGATCACGCGGACCTACAACTTCACGCCGGGAGCCTCCGGCACGTACACTGCCTGGGCGCTCGCCGACGACCAGGACGACATACCCGAGTCCAACGAGACCAACAACGCGCTCAGCACGACCTATACGGTGCAAGCCCCGGATCTGGTGATTGACAGTCTGACTGTCACGCCCGATCCGTCGGGGCTGGGCACTGAGGTGGACTTGACGGTGACCGTCCTGAACCAGGGCGACGCCGACGCCGGAGTGTTCTGCGTTGATGTCTGGGAACACCGCACGACGCCCCCGCCGCTCCCAACGGCCAACGGGGACCGTCGGTGGACCATCAGCGGGCTGGCGGCGGGCAACACGGTGACACGCACCTACAGCTTCACGCCCGCAGCCATCGGTACCTACACTGCCTGGGCACTTGCGGATTCGCGCGACCCCAGGCCGTGGGACACGCAGATCGGCGACATCAACGAGGCCGACGAGAGCAACAATGCGCTCAGCGTGGATTACACCGTCGAACTACCGATGCCGGACCTGATCATCTCGCAACTGACCGTGGCGCCGGATACGTCCTCGCTAGGCACCGAGCTGACCTTCACCGTCACGGTCAAGAACGTGGGCAATACGGCGGCGGACAGCTTCCGCTTCTACCTCTGGTGGCATCGCGATACTGAACCGACGGCGCCGGCGGTCGGCGACGACGGCTGGTACGGCACGGGGGCGGGCGACCAGTTCGATGTCAACGAGGAGCGAACCGTCACCTCGCTGTACACACCGCCTGCCGCGGGTAGCTTCACCGCGTGGGCGCTGGCCGATGGTGATGCCGTCATTGACGAGTCGGACGAGGACAACAACACTAACAGCTTCGCGTACACGGTGACGGGCCCGCCGCCGGCGCCGGATCTGGTCATTGACGGACTGTGGGTCTCGCCGGACCCCTCGGCACTGGGAACTGAGTTGACGGCCGACGTGACGGTGCGCAATGCCGGCACTGCTGCGGCCGGCGCATTCCGACTCGACCTGTGGCGGAACCGGGCATCACAGCCGACCGCGCCGGCAACGGGCGACCAGCAATGGGCCGTCGCCGGCCTGGGCGTCGGTGCCACGGGCTCCTACTCTTACAACTTCACCCCGGCGACCGATGGCAGCTACACCGCGTGGGCTCTGGCTGATTCCCAGAACGCTGTCGCCGAAGCGGACGAAACGAACAACGCCGGGAGCGAGCACTATGTGGTGAATCCGGCGGGCATGGCACTGGCGCACAGCTTCGCGGCCGGCTTGGCGCTGGTCGGTGTGCCGGCCACTCCGCTGGAGCCGACCACGGCGGACTCGCTGTTCGGCACGCTCCAGATGGCGTGGTACGATGGTGAGCAGTATCTGATGCCGTGGATGAGCGGCTTCCCGGCGTGCGAGCGCGGTTTCGCGGCGTGGATGCGCTTTGACCAGCCACGAGAAGTGGAGGTGCTTTGCGAGCGGCCCGAGGGTGAGGCTCATTGGAACCTGCATGCGGGCTGGAACCTGATTGGGTGTCCTGCGCAGACGGAGGTCCCGTGGAGCCCCGCCGCGATGACGACCTCGCCGCCCGGGGCCGTGGCAAATGTGGCCTGGGCCTATGATCCTGCCACGGGGTATGTTGCCGTGTCGGCGGATCCGCTGCTGCCCGGCGCCCGGCAGAACTTGGTGCCGTGGCAAGGCCATTGGGTCTATGCCGCGCAGCCCTGCACGCTCGCCATAACCGTACCGCCGAGCGGCACGGAGATTGCGACCACGGCTCAGCGCAGCCCTGCCGAGGGGCAGGTCTTCCGCTTGACTGCCCGATCGGCCTCCGGCGCGGCCAGTGCCTACCTGGGCGTGGCCCCCCGGGCTATCTCGCTGGCAGCACCACCACCGCCGGGCGGGGCGGGACCGAGCGTGACAGTGTCGGCATCTGACGGGCCGCGTCTCGTGGACGTGCGCGCCAAGGGGCCCTCGACCTTGCACTGGAAGATCGCGGTCCAGAGCGCGCCCTCCGACGGCGCCGTCCATCTGGCATGGCCTGATCTGTCCGCCCTGCCGCGCGAGTACCGTCCGCTGCTGAGCGACCTGGCCAACGGCCGGAAGGTGTCCATGCGGAGCGCTCAGGGCTATACCTTCACGCCCGCCGAAGGCCAGAGCGTGCGCATGTTCAGCGTGGACCTCGCGCGGAGCCGTGCTACGTTGGCAGTAACGGCGGCTGCGGCGGCACCGTCGCGGGCGGGCGCCAGCATCAGCTTCGGGCTCTCGACCCAAGCGACGATTGCGATCCAGGTGCTGAACATCGCCGGGCGCGTTGTCGCCACCGTGGATCCGGGGACGCCGACGCAGGCCGGGCCGGTGACCCGCGCCTGGTCGGGCCGCTCGGACACCGGTACCCGGGTTCCTGCCGGGCGCTATCTGGTGCGCATTACGGCGCGCACACCGGACGGACAGCAGACGAGCGCCGTCACGAGCCTGGTCCTGCCGCGCTGAGGGCCCTGACTGATCGCCTGCTGGAGTGGGGGCTTGCGCCAGGGCGTCGGGGTGTAGCGTCCACTGCCGTGCGCGGCGAATAAGGAACTGGCACGTCCGGAGGGGAAGGTTGACCTCCGGACGTTTGCTGTCACAAGCCGGCACGAAGTCCCGCAAAGGATGTTCCGGCACCGTTGAGGAGTACGATGGGCCGCAGGAAACCCAAGCGGAGTTCGAAGCGCAAGGGGCCTCAGCAAGCTGAGGATGGCTCCTCCGGAAAGCCTCAGTCGTCTCGCGAACAGAGCAGCCCAGCGAAGCCGGAGCTGTTTCGCCGTTGGTTGAGCGTCTGGAGCTTGGTGGGAGCCGTGGCGCTGCTGGTGTTCGCCGCGGCTCTCGTGGCCGTGCGCACGTGGCGCCACGAGGTCCCGGACAGCCCGGAGGCGGTCTCGGCGGGGAGCACGACCCCGGCTTCGGCACGCACAGGCTCCTCACTGCCGGGAGAAGTGCCGGAGCTGCCGGCAGGACTGGAGCCACTGGCACCGGGCGAACATGAGACGCGTGTGCGGACATTCGGGCGCGCGCGCAACCCGAGAGATGGCGCGGTACTAGTCTGGGTGCCGCCTACGGCCGAGCTCAGCGGACCGGCAATGCGGGCGGGTGCTTTTCTCATGGGCAGCGTAAAGGGGCAGGGATTCACCAACGAGCTCCCGCAGCACGAGGTCGAACTCAGCGGCTTCTGGCTGTATCAATGCGAGGTCACTAGGGCACAGTTCCTGCGGTTCGCGAAGGCAATTCTTGGAGGCGGAGCAGAGGACCTCGAGCTCGGTGCCGGAGAGCGCCAGGAGCTGGCAGCACTGCGGCGAAAGCTGGAGGGCGAGCCCTCCAGCGCCCAGCACCCGGCCATGGGCATGAGCTGGGCGCTGGCGGCGGCATACGCGCGTTGGGCGAACTGCGAGCTGCCCACCGAAGCCCAATGGGAGTGGGCGGCGCGTGGGCCCTCAGGACGGCGCTATCCCTGGGGGGACGAGTGGGACGCGCAGAAGTGCTGCACAAAGGAGAACCAGGGCACACCGACCTTTCCCGTGGGCAGTTTCCCCGCTGGAGCCTCCTGGTGCGGTGTGCTGGATCTGGCGGGGAACGTGTGGGAATGGTGCTCGGACCGGTATGCAGAGCAGTACAGCTCCTCTCGCCAGGTGAACCCCCGAGGACCCCGGAATGGCACTGCTCGCGTCGTGCGCGGCGGCTTCTGGCTGACCGAACAGCATGTCTCCCGCAGCGCCTGTCGCATGGGATTACCCCCGGATACGAAGAAGGACGGTGTCGGCTTTCGCTGCGCCTTCAGGCCCACCGGGCCTTGATCGTGCACTGACTTTTGGGCAAGGGAGGACACTGCCCAAGAGCCAGCCAGGTCTTGATCGAATGGCGGGCCGGAGGAGCAAGCGCGGCCGCGAAGAAACTGCTACCGGAGGTGTTGGTTATGCCCTCACAGATGGGCTTTCTTCTGGGCTTCGCTGTGCTCCTGGCATCGGCCGGTTGGACCGCGCCGACACACCCGCGCATCTTCATCACGCCGGAGGATTTGCCGGGCCTGCGGATCAGAGCTTCGGACACCGAGCAGAACGAACTGGGCTATGTCCCCGCCGAGGCGTGGCAGGCGCTGCAGGCCAGGGCGGACGAGTTCGTCGCTGCGCCGCCGTATCATTACGAGGTGAATATGCCGGGCCGCGAGGGCGGCCCCAGCAAGAAGTGGGAGTACACGCTCTCCCGCCAGCCTCCGCCGGCTCACGATGACTACCGGCATTATCCGCCGTGGACCGCGATGTTCCAGGAGCGCAGCGACTCGATCACGACGCGACTGAGGTACCTGCTCCTGGCGTACATCGTCACCGAGGAGGCCAAATACTTCGAACGAGCCAAGACGATCGTGCTGGACCTCTGTGCCTGGCCGATGATCTGGACCGATCCCAGCTACGGCGGCGGCAAACCGTGTCTGGACACCGGCCACGCAGCCACGTGGGTCGGCATCTTCTACGACTGGTGCTACAGCCGTCTCACACCCGAGGAGCGGCGGACGGTTCGCACAGCACTGGCGGAGAAAGCCCTAGCCCCCATTGACGGCATGATTGACCGCGTCTCGCCCTATCACAACTACACCGCGGTGATTGCGACGGGCCTGTGCCTGGGCGCGATCGCGCTGCAGGGCGAGGATGAGCGGGCTCCGCGATGGATCGAGCACGCGATTGCCCGTGCGCTGCTCAACTTCGATGCCCAGGGGAAGGACGGTGGAGCCATGGAGGGCCCCGGTTATGGGACGTACGCCGCCAACAACTTCGCGGACATGATCTGGGCGCTCACCACGGCGGGCATTCCCAACAAGCTCGTGGAGCACAACTACATCCGGTCCCTACCCCGGTACTGCATTAGCCTGCTCAATCCGAACAACTTCCAGCAGCCTTGCTTTGGCGACGGCGGCCCAACTGCCGGCTTCGGCAGCTTGATGCTGGTGCTGGCCCTGCGGGGCGATTCCGATGCCGCGTGGTATTGCCAGAAGATCGGCGCGCTGGATCCGACTGCGCCACGCCGCTTCATCGCGCTCGATCCAGCGCGCATTCGCCCTCGGCAGCCGACCTTCAATCCCTCCGATTGCTTTGTAGACATCGGGTACGCCATTCTGCGCGACGGCTACAAGCCGGCCTCGTCCTTTCTGGCCTTCAAGTCCGGCCCGCCGGAGGCAAGTATCGGCCACAATCATTTCGATCACAACAGCTTCGTCATCAACTACGCGGGAACGTGGATCGCCTGGGACCCGGGATACCGAAGCTACTTCAACCCGCCGGAGCGCAAGTACACAACCAGCACCCTCGGCCACAACAGCATCGTACTGGACCTTGACGAGCAGTATCTCAAGGACTATGCGGTTGCCATCTCCGGTCACGACCAAGTGCGACTGAACAAGGGACAGATCCGCGAGTTCTTCACCAGCGATCAGTTCGACTACGTGCTCGGCGACGCGGCGGACACTTATAACTCGGACCAGGCGCATGTGCTGGATCGGTTTGATCGGCAGATCGTCTTCGCCAAGCCGAACGTTTTCTTTATCCGCGACACGCTCGCCGCACCGCAGGAACATACTTATAGCTTCCTGCTGCACCTGGATGCCGCCGGTGCCTTCGAGATTGAGGGAGCTCAGGTGCGAGCCGTCGGCACCCAGTGTCTCTTGCAGACGCACGTGTTCTCGCCGGCCGGCATCAGCCTCCACGCCGCCTCCTATCCCGGCGCCGAGAAGCGGGGGCCATATCTCGCAGCGACGACCGGGAAGGCTGCAACGACGACGATCACCACCGTGCTGGTGCCGCGACGGCATGGGAAGCTGATCGCCAATCCGGGATTTGAACAGGGCAAGGCGGGCTGGCAGCCAAGGAACAAGCCGGGCTTCGTCGAGAACCACGTCATTGATACGCAGGTGAAACACAGCGGAAACGCCTCGGCGCGGATTGACAACGGCGGGTACTATTATTCCCGCCAGTTTTCGCTGCCGCCCGGCACGAAGATTACGGCTCGATGGTGGGCCAAGTGTACTGCCTCAGAGGGCGCATCGAGCATCCTGTACTACTGGAAAGGCGGGAAGTCTTTCGCGCACAAGAAGGGGCCGGCGGCGAAGGTGAACGAGTGGCAGCAGTACGAGTTCAGCGATGTTGTGCCCGAGGGGACAGAGCGAATCTGCCTGGCGCTGCAGTTTTTCGGTCAGGGGCAGTGTTGGTATGACGACGTGGAGGTGGTTGCAGATCACCAGGTGCCCGACTCTGAGCCGGCACGGGTGACTGCGCTCGATCACGGGGCGGCCGGCGCGGTCGCCCGGGTGGACGGCGTCACGCACATCCTGCTCTGCGGCACGGCCGGCCAATCGCGTACCGTCGAGGCTGCCGGGCATAAGCTCACTAGCGACGCCGAGCTGGCCGTCGTGAGCCTCAAGGCCGACGGGCCGGCCGCGTTCGTGTTGCGGGGAACGGCACTCACCCTCGACGGCAAGACCCTAACCCCGGCGACCGGGCAGTGGCGCGTCAAGCGCGAAGGGTAAGGCCTCAGCAAGCCTCCGCCTGGCCGCTCTTGCCGCTCTTGTAGACGGCGTCGAGGATGCGCTGAGTGATTAGGGCTTGTTCGCCCGGCACGGGTGACGGCTTTCTCTTACGCACCGCCTCGACGAACTGCCGAACCTCCTCACGATGCCCGGCCGGCTCGGGGTACGGGAAGCTCTCCGCGGTGGTCTTGAGCAGTTTGCCGTCTTTCTCGACAAGCAGCGTCGGGGGCTCGAGCTGGCAGCCGCCCTGATCGCCGCACACCACGACATTGTGCTCTCCACCCGACGGTAGATTGAGCGTCCAGCTACACTCCAGACACACAGTGGCGCCGTTGGCGAAACGAATCAGACTGAAGGCAGCGTCTTCGGGGACCGTGTATCTGCTCGGCGCGTGCGGGATCAGCGGCGAGCGCTTGGTGGTAATCTCCCGATACACGCCCGCGAAGGCGGAGACCGGCTCCGGGAAGCCCATCAGCCAGAGCGTCAGGTCCAGGACGTGGACGCCGATATCGTAGACCGGCCCGCCCTGCGACATCTTCTTGGACACGAAGCCCCGGGAGCCCGGCACGCCCCGCACACGGAGATACTGAGCGCGACCCCAGTAAACCTTGCCCAGCTCGCCCTGATCCACCCAGTATTTCATGATCGCCGCGCCCTTGGTGAAGCGCAGCGTCTGCCCCACCATGAACAACTTCTTGGCCTTGTGACCTGCGGCGATCATCTCGCGGCACTGATCGGCGCTGATCGCCACCGGCTTTTCACACAGCACGTGACAGCCTCCGGCGAAGGCGTCGAGCGTCGGTTGATAGTGCCAGGAGTTCGGCGTGCAGACCACGACGATGTCGAGGTCCACCTTGTCCAGCATCGTTGTGTAGTCGGTGAAGCAGGCCTTCTTGGGGAGCCGCGCCGCCTCGGCAAAACGCGCCAACGCCTGCTCGGAGATGTCCGCCGCGGCCACGACTTGCACCTGGTCGCCCAGTGCCTGGAATGCCGGCAAGTGGGCACCGCGAGCGATTCCGCCCGCCCCGACAAACCCGACCCGGAGTGGCTCGGCCATCATGGTTCCTCCCTTTGGAGTGCGCCGAAGGGCCTCACGTCTCAGATTGACTGGTGAATACGACACAGGCCGGCTCGCCACCTGCGTACTGCCGGCGCCTTTGTGTGCTGCCACAAGCCTTGCTCGCCGTCTTGCTTCCTCTGCACGGCGAGCACGGTTTGCTCTGACACTGTTCCGCAACAGCCCAGAGCAGACAGAATTGCAGCAGGGATGCTTGACACTGCGGGTGCCGGCCAGCGGGAGCGCCGAGCCTGATGCTCAGTTGGTCGGGCCGCTCTCGGAGGCGTCTGCGCCCCTGATCCACTCCTCGCGGACGCTCACATGCTTGATGTGGGTGCGCAGATACGTGTACGTCACATGGATCCGGCCGTCGGCAGTTTGAATGATCGCAGGATACGAGTACTCACCCGGCCCGGCCTCCAGATCGCGCACGAAGGGCCAGCTTGCCCCTTCGTCCTCCGAGAGCGCCAGCGAAAGTGGACTGCGCCCCTCGGAGGTGTTGTTGAAGGCCAGCACAAGATGGCCATTATCGAGCCGCACCATGTCCGCGCCGGAGTTGGGGTTGGGTAGAGAGCTGAGCGTGGGCTTGGTCCAGGTCTCGCCCTCGTCGTGGGACCAGGCCTGCCAGAGGTGGCCGTGGTCGCCGGTGCGCATGATCGCGAAGATTCGGCCGTCGGCAAGCTGCACGGGGCTGGGCTGAATGTTGCCCGGGTCCGAAGGCAGAGCCTCCCCGTAGTGCCAGGTCTGGCCGTTGTCATCGGACCAGCCGAACAGCGAGAGCCAACGCACCTCGTCATACAGCGGTAGCAGGATCCGCCCGCTGCGCAGCACGATGGGTTTATGGCGGTACATCCAGCCGAGTTCGTCGCGCTGGATCACAGTCCGGCCCCACGTGCGCCCGCCGTCTTCGGACCGCCGGTACTTGAGCTTGCAGGTGTCCCAGCCATCGCCGTACTGGGTGACCCAGAACAGCCACACCCGCTCCGTGGGGTCCATGAACAAGACGGGGTTCCCCTCGGTCCGGCCTTCGGTCTTGGCGAAGACCTCCGCCGAGCCCCAGCCTTCAGCGGCCGGCTCCCTGCGCGCCAGCAGGACGGCCACGTCGCCGGCTCCCTCGCGCTCGCCGGCATACCAGGCGCAGAGCAGTTCGCCGGATGACAATTCGACAATAGTGGACGCGTGTGCCGAGGGGCGGTCGGGGTCGCCGCCGAACACGAATTCCTGGTGCTTGAGTTGCTCGGTCATTCGACCCTCCTATTCGAGATGACGCGGACGCGCCCCGATCCGAGCGCGTCCGTGGCGGCTGCGCCAACTTAGTGCAGTGTGATGTCTCGTGCGATCCAGCGTCCCTCCTTGATCGTGCCGCGAGCATCAATGATGGTTCGAGCCTTGATCTCCCCCTGCCTGCGAACGTGAGGCCCCTTGTGGATCGCGGTCTTGCGGCCGACGAAGATGATGTACGGCCGTCCCTGCAATTCGATCAACAGGTACGGTTTCGGGAAGCCGTTCTTGATCACTCTGGCCGTGTTGATCGTGCCTCGCCTCGGGGGCCCGAGCTCCCCGGGCGGAGGTCTAGGTGGGCCGCCCGGCGGCTCCACGGGCTCCTCCATGGGCTCGACAATGCCCACTATCTCATGGGGAGAGAGGTGCTCACGCACGTGTATCACAACCGTCTGGCCTACCCGCAATTGGGCCACAAAGGGGCCCGATTCGGGCACAAAACGGACCTGCAGCATTCGTCCTTGGTACGTCACAGTTAGGTGCTGGTCTGCCCCACGCGGGACTTGGGTGACCAGTGCGGGGAAGTCAGGGGGGAGTTCCGGCGGCTCAGGCTCTGGAGGGGGCTTGGCGTAGTGAAAGCCGAGCTCGCGGGTTGTCTTCAGGTCCTCGCGGCCGGCGGGCCAGCAGATCAACTGCAGGCGAGTGACCTCGACCAGGTCCTGACGTTCAGCGTGCAATCTGGCCGGACTGAGGTCAATGACCTGTTCAAAGCCGCCATCGTGGCCCGCCTTGACGACCTGTTCGACAAGCACACCGCGCGCAGCTCCCCGGGCGCTTCGGCCAAACCAGTCCACCACGCAGACGACGTCCTCGCCCGCGGTCACGTGGCCGGCTACAACGAGACCGTCATGCACCTCGGCGCCGTCCGGTGGAGCAATCAACTCAAACTCGATAGGCGGTGGGCCAGCGGGTTCAACGACGATATTCCGGGCCCCTGCGACGGCCTTGGCGCCCTGCAAGCCGTACTGTAGCTCGCACTGCGGAGCCTTTTCGTCCGGAGGCAGAGGGACCTCGAGCTCGGCTTGGAACCGGCCGTTCGGACCGGCCTTGATCTCAAAGGGCCCCGCGAGCGGCCGACGTTGTAGCCGGCCATCCTGCTCCACAAGCAAGGCCAACCGGAACTCGACGACCTCGTTGGGAGGCGCCGTGCCTGCGACCTTCAGGGGCTCGTCGGACTTCAGTTTGAAGCCCGCAGGCGGCTCAGTCAACACAATCGGCGGCGGCTTTTTGCCCTGAGCCCATAGGGTCAGCGTGACGGGCGGAACACCTTCGACCAGGATGACCTGGCATTTGAGTGTGAACTTCACGGCCTCCACGCCCGGCTGCGGCTCAGTTCCCAGCTCGATCTCGTCAGTGTTCAGCTTACCGTCTCCAGGCACGGCAAATTGGTACTCCTGGTATTGGCCGTGCTTTTCCGTGCCGGCGGCATCCCGCCCGAACCACTCGACCTTGCACTTGACGATGGAGTTCGGGGGCGCGGTACCGGTCAGTGTGATCACCTGGCCGACCTCCTGGTCCGCCTTCGGGGACGTGATGACCAGACGAGCATCCTCCGCCACGCACAGGTTCGGAGCCATCAACGTGGCGGCAAGGCTCAGAGTCGCAACCGATAGCTTGCGGATCATATCCTCACCCTCCATATACAGGTCTTTCCAGGTCTTGCCACCCCCCAAACGTGCGCCTTGTCACGCTTGGCGATACGCGGATGTTTCCTGCCGAGGGGGCCACGACCTCCCCACCAAGGGGAACACCAGGAGGAAGGACAGCGCCGGGCACCGAACAGGGGAGACATGTTCCGTCTCGGGCCGGGCAGCGCGGTTCTTCATTGCCTGGGGAACCTGTTCCTGTTCCTGGGCGGGGTTTTGCTGCTGCCAATCCCAGCCGCACTGTTGTGTCGTGAGCCGCAGCATGTTCTGCCTTTCATCGGCGCTGCAATCCTCGCGCTGGCCGTGGGTGGCGTCCTGTTGAGCGTGTTTCGCGCCGGCCGAATGGGCGGTCGCGAGGCGGCGGCAGTGTGCGCGCTGGGATGGGTGGGCTGCTCGCTGCTGGGGGCGGTGCCATACTGTCTAATCCTGCATCTGGGCTATTTCGACGCGTTCTTCGAAACGCTCAGCGGTTTCACCACCACTGGGTTCACGGTCTTGCGGCATCTCGAGCGCCTGCCCCGCGCAATCCTGTTCTGGCGGTCGCTAACGCAATTCCTCGGTGGCCTGGGCATTCTGACGTTCTTCTTGCTGACTGCGTTCCGTGGGAGCGCCGCACACCGGCTGTTCTCCGCCGAAGCACGGCATGGCGGCGGTGTGCGGCTGACACCCGGAGTGTGGACCACCACGGTCGCGCTGTGGCGGCTGTACGCTGCGCTGGCGCTGATCGAGTTCGTCACGCTCCGTCTGGTCGGACTGGATACCTTTGACGCGCTTACGCACGCCTTCACCCTGGCCTCCACCGGGGGCTTTTCCAACTACGATGCCAGCATCGGGCATTTCGCGGCAACGGGCCATCCCCATGCTCGCGCTCTGGAGTGGACGATCATGCTGTTCATGGCCGTGGGGGGCGTGAGCTTTCTCGTATATTACCGGCTGCTCCAGCGCCAGTGGAGGGCCCTGTGGGAGGGCGTTGAGATCCGATGGTACTGGGGTCTGCTCGCGCTCATCACAGTGGCTATCTTTGTGGAACACGTCCTGAAGGTGCGATCCGCCGGCGCGCCGTGGCGTTCGTGGTCCTACCTGGAGTACACGCTGCGCCAAAGCGCCTTCACGACCGTGGCGATCAGCGCCACGGGCTACAGCGTTCGCGAGCTGAGCAGCCACTTTTTCTTTGGGTTTGCGCGGCAACTGCTGGTGTTCCTCATGCTGGTCGGCGGATGCGTCGGCTCGACGGCCGGGGGCATTAAGGTCTTGCGCATCGTGGTGCTGTCCCGGATAGTGGGCCGTCAGATCCTGCGCTTGTCGGCGCCACAGCACGCGGTCTTTCCTCTGGTGCTGGAGGGGCGGCGCATTGACGAGGAGGAAGTCCAGCGCATCACCGCGCTGGCCTTCGGGGTGGTGGCGCTGGCACTGTTGGGCGGGGCCCTTACCGCTTTCGCCACTTACTTGCCGACCTTCAGGGCCCTCTCGGGGATGTGCTCGGCCGTGGGGAACATCGGGCCCTGTCTCATCCCGGCGCGGCAGATCGCTGGGCTGCCCGTGGTGGTCAAGGCACTCTACGCTCTGGGGATGCTCGCCGGCCGGCTGGAGATCTTCCCGGTCTTGATTGTGCTTTCGCGTGAGGCATGGCGCTAGTCGGCTTGATCCGCTCAGTTGCTGAAAGGAGGTCTTCCGTGTACATCGTCATCGCCGGTGCAGGCATGATCGGTACGGCTCTGGCCGAACACCTCTCAGCCGCGAAGCACGATGTGGTGGTGATTGACCTGGACAAGGAACGGTCTGAGCTCGTGTACTCGGAGCTGGGCGTCATGTCCGTCAACGGCAGCGCCACGAACATCCGGGTGCTCGAAGATGCGGGCATCCAGCGGGCGGACGTGGCTGTGGGGCTGATGACTCACGACGCCGACAACCTCTCCTTTGTGCTGCTGGCGCGCCAGTTCAATGTCGAGCAGCGCATTGTGCGCATGCGCGACCCCCGCTATCTGGAGGCCTTTGAGTTGGCGGGAGCGACGTTCATTCTCCGCATGGCCCAGCTCATGATGCACGAGCTGCTGCCCGCGATTGAGAGCCCGCGCGCCCGCCGCATTGCCGAGCTGGGTGGCGGCGAGGCGGAGATGATCGCCGTCCAGATCCCGGACACGGCGCCCGTGGTGGACCAGACAATCACCGAGGTCGTCTCCAGTCCCGGCTTCCCTCGTAACTGCGCCTTCGCTGCCATTTTCGACAAGGAGCGGAAGCTCACGATCCCGCGCGGCGACGCGGTCATTCGGGGCGGCAATGAGGTTATCGTGGTGGCCGGCGCCGAGGATGTTAGAAGGGTAATCGAAGCTTTGACCGGCTGAAGAGCGCCGGCTGGATCGGAGGGGGACCAATTGAGGCCGCAACCGGAACGAAGTCGCGGCCTCAATCGTATCTATTACCAACCAGCGCCGACTGCCGAGGCGGAAGCGGGGCTGTGGTCGTTTATCGCGAGCAGGATATTTGGGCAGCATCTGGTGTGGGTATGATGGCTTAGGGCCCGAGGGCATGAGGGTCCTTGGTGGGAAGCTCGGGTGATGCCGAGGTAGTGCGACAGCGGGAGGGAAGACGGATGCTCTGTCGCCACTGCTATTCCGACACCTGGGAAGGCACCCGTTGCCTGGAGTGTGGTCGCCGGCTCTCGACTCAGAAGTCCATCAAGACGCTCCTGATCGCCAAACGCGACGCCGCCATCAACCGGCGCCGGTCGGCTCTGTTCGCCCTGGGACTGGTCGCCGCAATTGTGGGCGCGCCCTGGCTACGGGCCTATTCCCTGTGGGTCGCGATCTACGGCGGGCTGCTGTGCGGCTGGCTCCTTTGTCTCATCGGTGTGTTGCAGCCGTACGAGGATTGCTACCCGGAGTTCTGGGAAACGTACGGCTCGCCGCGACGCGTTCTGGGCCCCATGGGGCAAGCCATCATAGACCTCCTCTGTCGCGACGGCCTGACCAACTTCCTCATCCTCGAGCTCTGCTTGCTGCTCTGGAACGCCGCCATGTGGCGCTTGATGGGCCCGGACTATGATGCCGCATGCCTCATGGCCAACGGCGCCGCGGCCATGGTGGCCTGGGTGGGCGCCACCTTCCTCCGCCGCACCTGGTACTAAGCCCCGGTGATGCGGCCCCCACAGGGCTGGCGCGTCCGCCACAGTGAGAGGCACTGTCGCGTACATCCCTGTAGATCGTGAGCCCGCGCACACGGTTAGCCTTGACGCCGGCCTTCGCGCCGTAGTACGGTAGCTGTCATTGTATGTGGTGGGGGGGTAATTGTGAGACGTCTCAAGCTCTGGGAGAAGCTGGTCCTCGCGGCGCTGGGGTTGGGCGTGCTCGGCACGGCAGCCTGGCGCCAGCTCGCCCGCAGGTCGCGCCCCGCGGACTTGGCCATCATCTACACGGCCGACACCAACGGGTACCTCGAAGGCTGTGGGTGAGCAAGCGCTCAAGAGGGCGGTCTGTCCCGAAGAGCGGAGCTTCTTAAGCATCTGAAACAGCGCTATCCGAACCACGCGTTGGTGGACGTGGGAGGGCTGGCGGACGATGCCGGCAAGGCGCGGGTGATCCTGGAAGCCATGAAGCTGATGGGCTACCAGGCCACAGGCATCGGCGCTGCCGATCTGCGGCTGAAGGATAAGTTCTTCGAGCTAGCCCGGCAGAGCGGTGTGCCGGTTATCGCGAGCCTCGGTGATTACCGGGACCGGCACCCTGAAGTCCTGGATCGCCTGATACTCACGGTGGGCCGCCGAAAGGTCGGCTTCGCCGCGGTGCCCAAGCCCTCGGGCGGCCGCATTAGGGCGACCCCGCTCATCGCTGTCCTGAAAGACCTTCGGCGCCGGTGCGACCTGGTGGTGGTGTTGAGCCAGTTGGGTACGCCCGACGATCGCCGCCTGGTGGCACTGCCGGGCATGCGCGGACTGGCCGACGTGCTAATCGGCAATAGTCAAGCCGTCAAGATCGCGGGCACCGAGGAAGACGAGGGTGTGACCTTGGTCTCCAACAAGGGCAAGGGCTGCTGCCTGCACGTGGTCGAGGTGCGCTTTCGGTGGCTGCGGCGCCCGGCGTACAAGTGCTTGCGCTTTGTGATCCAGCCCCAGTTGCCCAAGGACCCCGCGGTCGAGAAGCTCGTCCGGGAACACAGCAAATCCGTCCAGGATGAGTTCCTGACGTTCTCGTCGCAGAATATGCCGGCTCGCGCTGCCTGGGGGTGGGTGGATTCACAGGCTTGCGGCCGGTGTCATCCGGCGCAATACAAGCAGTGGGCGGACAGCCGCCATGCTCACGCCGTGGCGACACTTGCGCGGGCCCATCGTCTGGCGCCCGAATGCCTCCCATGCCACTCGGAGACGTACCGGCAGATAAAGATGTGGCAACCAAGCGGCAACGAGCGCGAGGGCGTCGAGTGTGTGACGTGTCACGGGAACGGCGACGCGCACATGAAAACCCCCCAACGGTGGAACATTGACCGCGGGGAGGGCTCCCGCGTCTGCGTCAACTGCCACACTACTGCTCACAGTCCGAGCTTCCAATATGACGTATACCGCGAAATGATCCAGCACTGGTAGTCTCCGCGTGCTCGAAGGGGCTGAGGGCGTGACCTCGCGGGAACGGGTCCAAGAGGCATTGGCTCACCGCGAGCCGGACCGCGTGCCGGTCAGCTTCAGCGCGCAACGAGATCTGATCCCTCGGCTTCAGGAGTACCTGGGGGTCGCCAGCCGCGCGGAATTGGATACTGCCCTGGGACTGGACGTCAGGCGGCTAAGTCTGTGGTGGGAGGGCGGCCCGGAGCGGCTCCCGGGTCTGTGGGGCAAGCGAACGTTCCGGGACGTGCTGGACTACGATCTGAAGCGGATCGCCGCTGCGCCCGGCCGCCTGACGGGCGAGCCCGATGATCCCGCGACCGGCTACGACTGGGCGGCCTTCCGTCAAGCGGCCGAACAGGCGCAAGACTGCGCCCGCTTCGCCGGCGCATCCTCGTTCATCGTTCGGCTCAGCACCGAGCTCACCGCCGAGGGCCTACTCATGAACATGGCCCTCGATCCCGACTCCGTGCGGCGTCAACTGCGGGAGGCCACAGAGGCTTTCCAGGCCAAGCATCGGCTGATGCTCGAGGCTGCCCCGAACGGCATTGATGTGTACGAGGTCTACGACCCCTATGCCCTGCTCACCGGCCCAATTATCGGCCCCCGCATGTTTCGCGACCTCTTGGCGCCCTTTCTGCAGGAGGTGGCCGACCTATTTCATATCGCGGGCGTGCTGCTTCAGCAGCAGTGCCGGGGTCAGTGTGAGTTGCTCGTACCCGAGTTCATCGAGGCCGGGGTAGATGTGCTGTACCCGCTGGAGCTGTGTCACCTGGGAACCGACGCAAAAGCCTTCAAGCAGCGGTTCGGGCAAGACCTGGTGCTGCATGGCGGGCTGGACGTGCTTAATGTCGTCCGGACAGGAACAGCGGGCGAGGTCAGGGACGAGGTGGACCGCCTCCTGGACGAGCTGGCCCCCGGTGGCGGCTTCATTCTCGGCCCGGCGACGGAGTTTACGGCCGACACGCCTCCCCAGAACGTCATCGCCGTATACGAGGCGGCCGGCACCCTGAACATGTAAGGGGCCGGGGTTTGTGGGGGACAACGAGTGCAACGCTGCGGATCACGGGGCCATGTTCCTACGCTCGATGCGCCAGCGGACGCGCGTGGTCTTGCCGGGCGCTGCGCGAGCAGTCATTTCCAGCCTCGTGGCGTCCGGCCGCTTGCTGTGGTGCGTGCAATCGCGGAG
>JALGUG010000329.1 GCA_029820995.1 Candidatus Zipacnadia bacterium | reverse complement strand
AGATAGCCTCAGCCTCGAGGAGTGCCGGAGCGGAGGGTGGCTCCCGGCGGACGTTGGGAATATGATCTTCGACCACGAGGCCTCCTGCGGCGTGAAGGTCTGGAACGAGACGGACCTGCAAGCCCAGGGCCAGTACTGGTACGACGAGAATCGCCATGTGCTCAAACCCAGGGGAGCGTTACTCGGTCATCGAATGTGCGATACGCCGCCACATCATCAACCAGAGCAATCGGAACTACGTCATCTATGAGAATCTGGCACTGAAGTACGGCGGCGCTCACGGGATCGGCGGCGGCAACACGCATCACATCATCGTGCGCGACTGCGACTTGGGGTTTATCGGCGGAGGCGACCAGCACGGCGGTGACCGCACGGTCCGCTTCGGGAACGGCATTGAGTTCTGGGGAACCGCGCATGACAATCTGGTCGAGCGCTGCCGCCTGTGGGAGATCTACGATGCCGCACTAACAAACCAGAGCGGGGGGCCGTCCACGCCGCAGTACAACATCGTGTATCGGAATAACGTAATCTGGAACTCCGAGTACTCGTACGAGTATTGGAACCGCCCCGAATCCTCCGAGACCTACAACGTGCGATTCGTGAACAACACTTGCGCCTATGCCGGACACGGCTGGGGGCACACACAACGCCCTGATCCCAGCGGCCGACACCTATGCTTCTACACCAGTCCGGCACGGGCTCACGACGTCGTCATCCGGAATAACATCTTCTACGAGGCCAAGGCCCACGCGTTCTACGCTCCTAGCTGGCCGGACGAGGCGATCAACGCCCTCGTGATGGACCACAACTGTTGGTATCAGGCTGCAGGTACGATGATCGCGCTCAGGGACTCCCCGTACGCCATGGCGGAATTCGCGAGGTATCAAGCGGAGCGTCATAAGGAGCCTCACTCGATCGTCGCTGTGCCGAGTTTCGTGAACCCCGAACAGCGCGATTTCCATCTTGCCCGGGGATCGCCGTGCATTGACGCCGGCGGACCCGTAGACCACGAGGCAGACTTCGACGGCACACCCGTCCCACAAGGTGCGGCACCCGATATCGGCGCCTTCGAATTCGTGGGGAAGTAGTCTCACAAGGGCAACCGCCATCACGAGCAAGATTGACCGCAAGGAGCAAGACCCGCGGCCACAGGCCGCGACCGGGGTGGTCGCTCCGCCGGCTGCTCTCAGCCGCGATTGCGGCACCCGTGCAGGAGGTACAACGAAAGGCCCTCGAGATATCTCGAGGGCCTCGTAGTAACCCTTTGACGTGTGCGGCAGTTGATGTGTAGCGAGCAGCGACTAGAAGTTTACCACCAGCTCCGCCAGGAACAGATCCTGGTCTGGTGTGTTCCACCAGTTCTGACTGAGGTCCCACCAGCCATTGCCGGTGGCGTCCTGGTGAGCATACGTGAAGACACCGGTGACGCCGCGGACGAAGTTATGCGTCCACCGGAGCCCAAAGAGCTGGTCGTAGTTGTATTCGGGGAAAGCCCAAGGCGTCGCGCTGCTCACCTTGTTGTCCACCGAATAGTAGATCAACTCCACCGGGTCGCCCACGACGCTGAAGCCGAGGCGAGCGCCATAGACCACGGTGTTGTCAATGACGAGCGGATTGCGGAGCCAGCGCTCCCACGGGAACACCGTGCTCTGGCCGGGATGCAAACCGGTCAGCAACGACTCCTGCAGCGTATAGAGCTCGTCATAGGGGTTGCCGGAGGAGTAGTGGGGCACAGCGCCGTTGTCCACGTTGGCGTAGTAACCCTTCAGGTACCAGCTCCGACCGTCGTACAGGTCAAGATCAACCATCAACTGGTCGGGCTTGCTGTCTCGGAGACAGTAGCCGGATTCGTCGTAGATGTCGCTTAGCTGTGAGTACTCCACGTACAGGTCGCGGTTGCCCCAGAACTTGGCCCACAAGTCTGCGCTCCATCCGGACTCCTCGCCCAGGCCGTTGACCAAATAGTTCCCGGCGATGGACCAGTTCCTGGAGTTGTCGTACTCGACACGGATGGAGGCATAGCCATCATTAGAGTACGGGGCTACCGGCATGGGGCCGGCCGTTGCGGCACACCAGGGCGCCGCCACGGGCGCGAAGCCGTCGTAGCTGGCCAAGCCCACGAAGGCGTCTACGTCCAGATAGCCGCCCACATCTTCCCTCTGCACACGGATGCCCTGCTGAGCCATGCGCTCGTTGTTCACCAGCAGACCCGGGCCGTACGCCTGGAACTGACGACCAACGGTGAAATTCCATCGCTTCCAGTCGAAGCTAACCCAGGCTTCGTCTACGAACACCGGCTCGGCGGAATCGGCGAGGAAGGCAGCGCCGCCGGTGCCGCTCCCGGGCACGACGGCCCCGGCGCGACGGACCAGCCCACGGCCTTCCTGCACGCGCATGGGATCGCTGACGTACTTCACCGTGATATTCCCGTAAAGGTCCTCGGTGATGTCGCCCTCAATCCCGATCTTCGCGGTCAGGTTGTCGAACTCGCTGCTGCGTACGAAGGAGCGCAGAGCCGCAATCTCGTCCTTGAACTCCTCCAGCAGCTTCTTGACCAACGCCTCCACTTCGGCCGGATCAACGTCCTTGCCCTTCTCGCCCTGAGGCCCCTGAGGCCCCTGAGGGCCCTGCGGTCCCGCGGCACCAGCCGGACCGGCGGGCCCCTGTGGCCCTGCCGGGCCGGGAGCGCCCTGATCCCCCTTCGGGCCGGGCGGCAGCTTGTCCATCAGACGCGCCACAGCCGGCCGCGAACTCGTAGCGCGTCATGGCCCGATCGCCCTTGAAGGTGTCATCCGGGTAACCGATGATCACGCCCGCGTCCACCAGCTTCTGCACCGCGGCGTACGCCCAGTGGTTGAGGGGAACATCACGGTTGGGGTCTGCTGACAGGGGAAGCGCGGCTATGAGGCAGATGGCGACAACAACACACAGCGGAAGTGCGAGCTTCACGCGGTGTCCCTCCCTTGGAAAGCCCAACCCGACGAGCAGTCCGACGATTGTCTACGCGGACAAACACGACATCCGCTGAGGGCCGGGGCCCCCCGGACAGTAGCGAAACTATAGCAGACTTCAGTCTTGTTTGCAAGTGGTTTTCGGGCTATGATGCGCCCGGCGGCCGCGCGAGAGGGCGTGGTCCGGGAGGCAGTGAGGCTCAGCAATGGACTTTCAGCCGACGGCACTGGTGGGAGCTTTGGGGTTTGGCGGGCTGGCGGGGTTGGTGGTGGGGTTTGTCCTGAAGAAGCTGGCCAAGCTACTGGCGGTTCTGCTGGGGCTGCTATTCGTGCTGCTTCAGGTCCTGGCGTACTACAAGTTCATTCACGTGGACTGGCAGGCAATCACTGCCGCGGCGAGCCCCACGGCGGGAGCTGCCGAGGCAACCGCGGGCAAGTTGAAGGAGATTCTGGTGTACAATTTGCCCTTCGCCGGAGGGTTCGGCCTGGGGTTCTTGATCGGCTTCAAGCGCGGATGACAAGTCGTCCGGGGCAGGAAAGGTCACGGCGCGGACCACGGCGGCCCGCGCCGCGCTGGTTCGGGTCGGCTATCGCTTAGTGAGGCGCACCTCTTTCCCGCTCTCGCTGGACTTGTACATGGCATCCAGGATGGTTTGAGTGACCAGGGCCTGCTCGCCGGGCACGGGGGAGGGCAGATCCTTGCGCACGGCCTCCGCGAACTGCCGGATCTCCTCGTGGTGGGAGGCGATCTGCGGCAAGTAATGCGGCGTGCTGGTCAGGAAGTTTCCGTACTCTTCGCGGATTAGCGTGAGGGGGTTCAACTGCGCGCCGCCCTTGTCGCCACAGACAGTGACGTTATGCGTCTCTTCGGCGATGTTCACGGCCCAACTGGTCTCCAGCGAGATCGCGGCGCCGTTGTCGAACTTGATCAGAGCAGCGGCCATGTCTTCGACGTTGAACTTCTTGTGGTCATGCTTCATGATGGTGTGCCGGGGCCCGAGGACCGCCCAGGTCTTCGCGCTGACGCTCACAGGCTGGGGGAAACCCATGAGGTGCAGCGCCAGGTCGAGGATGTGGACGCCAAGATCGTAGACGGGACCGCCGCCGGAGAGCTCCTTTTGCGCGAACACACCCCAATGGGGTACGCCCCGGCGTCGGAGCAGTGTGCAGCGGGCCCAGTAGATCTTGCCCAGCAGCCCCTGGTCTACCCAGTTCTTGGCGGCCATGGCCTCGGCGCTGAACCTCATGCTCTGGGCGACCATGAACTTCTTCTTGGCCTTGTGGCCCGCGGCGATCATTTGGCGGGCTTCCGCGGCGCTGACGGCGATCGGCTTCTCGACGATGACGTGCTTGCCGTGCCGAAAGGCCGCGATGGTTGGGGCCTTGTGCCAGGCATTGGGCGTGCACACGTCCACGATGTCCAGCTCGTCCATTGCGACGAGCTTCTTGTAATCGGTCAAGACATGGGGCACACCGAACTTCTCGGCCGCGGCCTGGGCCGTCTGCTTGTTGATATCGCAAACGGCAAAGATCTCGACATCCGGGAGCTTCTGCCAGCCGGGCATGTGAGCGCCTTGAGCGATACCTCCCGAGCCCACGAAGCCAACGCGCAACTTCTTCGCCATCGAGCTTCCCTCCCTGACGACTGCAGGATCTATGGCCGGACCTGATCCCGCGCGACGGTTCGGCTCACGGGATACAAGGCCAGGTAGCGGGAGTAGAGTTCGTCATACAGTCCCCGCAATTCCTCCCGTGGCCGCAGTTCGGCCGAGGGCGTGAGCGCGCCGGCCAGCCTCTGCCGGAGCGACGCCGTGTCGCCCCGCGTGAGCAAAAGGTCGCCGGCGGCCGACGCGGCGCAGAGCGCGGCTCCCAGCAGGGCCTGGTCGCCGGCGCACAACAGCCGAACCGGCAGTCCGGTGACATCGGCTCGGATCTGAGACCACAAACGGTTCTGGGCCGGTTTGCCCGCGAGAGTAATCGCCTGAGGCGACCAGGAGCAAACCGCGGCAATGGCCTGGAGATTGTGGCGCAAGCCGCAGGCCACGCCCTCCAAAACGGCCCGGGTCAGGTCAGCTCTGCCCGCGCCGAGGGTCAGCCCGGCAAAGGCCGCGGTCGCGGCGGGGTCCATGAGGGGCGCACGCTCACCGGCTAGATACGGCGTGAAGACCACGCCGCGGCTTCCCGGCGGGGACTGCTCGGCGTCCTGGAGGAGCTGATCCAGGCTCTGGTGAGGCGCCAGAACGTCGCGAAACCACGCCAGAGAGCCGCCGGTGCAGGACATCGGCGCCGACTGGAGGTACAGTCCGGGGATGATGTGGGCCAGAGCGTAGGATCGAGGATCGGGATGAAACTCGTCGAGGCACAAGCAGACCGTGTCGGTCGTTCCGGTGGAGACGACGAGGTCGCCCGGCGCCAGCGCGCCGGCGCCGAGAGCTGCGCAGATCGTGTCTCCGGCGCCCAGTGCCACAGGAGTTCCCGCCGGCAGACCTGTAGGCGCCGCTGCTCCCCGTGTGATTTCGCCGAGAGGCGCGCCGCTGGGGATCAAAGGCGGCAGCTTGCCTCGATCCAGGCCGGTCAGTCTGCAGGCTTCTTCTGACCACTCAAGCCGGGCGCCGTCCAGCAGGCCGCACAGCGAGGCGTTGCTCGGATCGAGGGCCAGCTCGCCGGTGAGACGATAGCCGAGGTAGGAATTGGCGTGGCCGAACCGGCAGGTGCGATAGACCCGGGGGCGCTCCTCCCGGAGCCAGATCATCCCGAGGAAGGAGGTGGTGCCCGGCGTGGGCGCAGCGCCGTCCAGAGCCAGCAGGCGCGCGGCGACGCCGGAGGCTTCCAGACGGTGAGCCAGTCCAACAGTGCGGCGGTCCGAGTACAATTGCGCCGGCAAGAGGATACTGCCGTCCGGGGCAAAAGCGACCAGCGCCGGGAAGATCGTGCTGACCCCGACGCCGGCGATCTCACTTAGCTGTACGTGTTGGCCGAGGCCCCCCAGAGCCGCGAGAAGGGCTTCCCACCAGCTTTCAACGTTGGCCTCGGCCCGGTCCGGGTACTCGGTCGGTCTGACGATCTCCCAGGGCGCCTCGGCTTGCGCCTGCAGCTTGAAGTCGGCGTCAAAAACGCCGACGCGCAGCGAGGAGCTGCCCAGATCTATCGCCAGATACATGGAGCCTAGTCCTGACGCCTAACGGCCGCGGCGACCTTCGCCCCAAGCGCGAAGATGTCAATGAAGCCCTTGGCTGCGCTCTGATCGAAGGTATCGCCCTTCTCGTACGTGGCAAGTTTCAGGTCGTACAGGCTCTGGGGCGACGTGCGCGTTACGGCCTCGCAATTGCCCTTGTACAGCTTCACCGTGACCGTACCACGCACGTTCTCCTGGGTCTGGTCCACGAACGCCGAGATCGCCTCGCGCAGCGGCGTGTACCACTGACCGTAATAGACGAGTTCCGCGAAGCGCAGCTCCAGATATGGTTTGAAGTGCGCCGTCTCCCGGTCCAAGCACAGGCTCTCCAGGTCCCGGTGAGCTGTGAGCAAGATGGTCGCGGCCGGGGTTTCGTACGCCTCGCGGGACTTGATGCCCACGAGCCGGTTCTCCATCATGTTGACCCGCCCCACGCCGTTCTCGCCGCCGATGTGGTTGAGCTGCTGGATCAGCTCCACGCCGCTCATCTGTTGCCCGTCCAGCGACACCGGCAGACCGCCCTCGAACCCGATTGTCAGGTAGGTCGGCTCGTCGGGAGCCTCTTCCGGGCTCTTGGTCCACAGCCATGCGTCTTCCGGGACCTCCTTGGCCGGGTCTTCGATGTCGCCGCATTCGATGGACCGGCCCCAGAGGTTGGTGTCGGTCGAATACGGCGATTCCTTGGTCACCGGCACCGGAATACCGTGCTTTTCGGCGTATGCAATCTCGGCCTTGCGGTCGGTGCCGAACTCCCACTCTCGCACCGGCGCGATGCACTCAAGCTGCGGGGCGAGCACCTGGTAGGTCGTCTCAAAGCGTACCTGGTCGTTGCCCTTCCCGGTGCAGCCGTGAGCCACGAACTGCGCCCCCCGGTCCAGTGCCACCTCCACCTGCGTCTTGGCCAGGAGCGGTCGGGCTAGAGCCGTGAAGGCCGGATACTGGCCCTCGTACAACAGGTTCGTCTTGATCGCGTGGCTGATGAAGTCGCGATAGAACTC
>JALGUG010000328.1 GCA_029820995.1 Candidatus Zipacnadia bacterium | reverse complement strand
CGGGCGTCACCGCGTCCCCGCCTGCGGGCACGGTGACCACCTTTGTGGCGCCTCCCTCCTCCGAGGCGCCGCCGGCAGTATGGCACGACCCGCCGCGGAGCTGGATGGAAGGGCGGGCCCTGCCCGTGGCGGCCGGCGTGGCCACACGGCAAGAGCCGGAGAAAGTAACGCTGCACTTCAGGCCCGAGGAGGCTAAGAAGCTGTCCGAGGTTGCGCTGAAACGAGTGGGCCCGTACCGGTTTCGCTGTGAGGTTCCGGCCAGATTGGTGCGTCCCGGAGAGGCCCAGTACTGCTTGACCGTTACTGCCGGCGGCAAGACGTTGGCCTTCCCGGGCGGGACCGAAGGGACACCCGACCTGGAGAAGCTCGCGCGGTTGCCGGACGTGGTTCTGGCCGAGTTCACGGACCCGGCTGCAGCGAGCAAGTTCACCTTCCGGCCGGCCGAAGGCTACGAAGGCGCGGGCGAGATAGCCGCCGGCGAGAAGGAGGAGTCGGCGCTGCAATTGAGGTCGGACGGGTTCGGCGAGCCGCCGAGCTGTTGCGCCGCGACGATCGAGGCTGCCCGCGTGACGAGCAGTCTGCAGAGCTACAATGCACTGTGCCTGCGAGCGCGGGGTGGGCCGTACACCACGGCGGTGGAAGTGGTGGCTGTGCAGCGGGACGGCCGGACCTACGGCACAAATGCGCTGCTGACGCGGCGGTGGCGCACGATCAAGCTTCCCTTCGACCGGTTGCATCCCATGTGGCAGACGAAGACGGGCAAGCTCGATCCGGCGCAGATAGCGCAGATCAGGCTGACGTTCGGCGCCTGGCTATTCCAAGCGGACCGAGCGCGACGGCACGAGGTCGAGGTGTCGCGCCTTTGGCTGGCGGCGGAGGTGCCGATGTACACGCTTCGGATTGTGCGGCGGGGCGATCCGGTGACGCTGTTTGATCCGGGCCTGGAGCGCGTGCGGGTCCACGGCGGGCCACACACCACAACCGTTATCAGAGAGCCACAGTCAGGCGACCACGCACTGCGGATTGCCACGGAGAAGTTCGGGCCGGTGCCGAGCTGTCTGTCGTTCCGCTCGGCGGTTGATGAGGATTTCGACCTCTGGCGAGACGAGCTAACGGGATACAACACGCTCACAGTGCGGGCGCGCGGCCTGGAGCCGACGACGAACCAGGTGGAGATCGTGCTGATCGAACGGGACGGCTCGCCGTGGGGGACGAACGTGCCGCTGAGCGCGGAGTGGCGGGAGATCGCGATTCCGCTGAGCGAGCTAAGGTTCTGGACGAACTGGAGTCCGCAGATTGCCGGCCGGGGAGGAGCGGAGGACCATTTCCGCCCGGAGAAGGCGGCGAGCGTGAACGTCTGCTTCGGCGCGTGGCTCTATCCGGAACACTACGCGGAGCGGCACACGCTGGAGATCGGAAGCGTCGCGCTAGAGAAGCGCTGACGGGGGCTCGTCCGGGCGTTAGCCTATGCTGCGGTAATCGGGCACCTCGACCGGGGCGCCGCGGTCGGCGATGGACTGTTCCGAGCAGAGCCCGGGGAGGGTCCACTCGAGGGCCTCGTAGATGCCGACGGGCGGGTCACGGTCTTGCCGAATAGCCGCCAAGAAGTCCTTGACGACGAAGAAGTCGCCGCCTCCGTGACCGGCTGCCTTCGCCTCCTCCTCGCAGTCGCGATACCACTGGGGCAGGAACTCATCTTCGAAGTCCCACAGTGAGACCCACCGATTGGGATCGTCCACGCGGTCCTGGAGCCAGATCTTATGGTCATCGCCGAAGCCGCGTGGGGCCTCGTAGCAGCCTGTGGTGCCCTGGAGGGAGTAGTAGGTCATGCAGTGCGGTCGGTTGGAGAGCATGTCCACCCGGATCTTGACGAGCTTGCCCGAGGGCGTGCGGCAGAGCATCAGCACGGTGTCGTCCATCAGGTGCTCGGGGTCGGTCCAGCGGCCAGTGCCGAGGCAAGAGACCGTGGCCACGCGCTCGTTGAGCCACTGGAGGCAAGGGCCGAGACTGTGGGTCCCGTAGGTGCAGCCGTTCTTGCCGACCTGCCAGTAGTAGCGCCAGGTGGGCCGGCCGTCGGCGTCATGGTGCAGGTGCCGGATCTGGTGCACGTATTCGCCTTCCGCAAAGTAGACCTCGCCGAACAGCCCGGCTTCGACCAGGGCCTTCACCAGCACATTGGGCTTGATGTACACGTAGTTCTCCGCCATCATATACTTGGCCCCGCTTTTACGGACTGCGTCGTAGAGCCACCGGGCCTCAATGAGCGAGGTGGCCGCAGTGACCTCGCTGAGCACGTGAATGTCGCGCTCGAGGGCGGCCACTGCCTGGGGGACGTGAAACTGCATCGGCGTGCCGAGGATCACGGCATCCACGTGCTCCAGCATCGGCTCGTAGGCGGGGAAGGCGTACTGGACAGCCCATTCTTGGCGGCGCTGGTTCAGGAGCTCCTCATTGGGGTCGCAAATCGCAGTCACGACGACGCCGTCCATGGCGGCGAGAGCGCCTCGAAAGCCGGCACAGCGGCGCAGGCCGGCCAGTCCAATGCGGAGTGAGTCAGCCACGGGGAGCCCTCCTTAGGAACTGGAACGCGGTGGCCAAATCTTCAACAGAGCGAATGCAGGGACCTCCGGCTGGAAGAAGGTTCCTACCGGCGAGAAGGCCAAGTGAGCGTGTAGAAATCGAGAGGAGCGAGGCGAATGCGCAGGGCAACGCTGGCAGTTGTCTGCTTCATGCCGCTGGTGACCGTCTGCGGAGCGCCGGTGGCGCAATGGCATCTGGACGAGGGCTCGGGCACAGTCTTCAGGGACGCGACCGGGAACGGCCACGACGGGACGCTGCGGGGCGTGTCGTGGGCCAGCGGGCCTTTCGGCACTTGCCTGGAATTCGAGGGGGCCGGCACCAGCGCCACGGTGCCGGATGCAGAGGGGCTGGACCTCCGGCAAGCTGTGAGCCTGGAGGCGTGGGTCAATCCGGCGGAGCTGGGCTCGGTCGGCAAGGCGCACGGGCGAGGCATTGTGCACAAGGGCGAATCGTATCTGCTGCGGATCACGACCATCCCACAGCCACGCTTCTCGTTTCACGCCAAGACGCCTAATTGGAGTCCGGTATACGCCAAGGTTGAGATTGAGGCTGGGCAGTGGTACCATCTGGTCGGGACCTATGACGCAAGTCAGAAGCAGATGAGGATCTACGTCAACGGGAAGTTAGCCGGCACCGCGTCCAAGGCGGGGGAGCTGGCCGTGACGGACCTCCCACTGGCCCTCGGGCGTCAGACGCTTCCTTTTGTCGGATTGCTGGACGAAGTGACCGTCTATGACCGGGCGCTGACGGCGGAGGAGGCTGCCGCGCACTTCGCCGCGCTCAAGGACAAGTACGGGGCGCAGGAGGTCGAGATCGGCGCCAAGGACGAGTTCTACGACCTGTTCGGCAACATCACCCGCCTATCGGCCCCGCCGGTCTCGCTGGAATTTCTGCCGGAGCCCGAGCTGGTGTTCGCGCTGGTTACCGATACGCACATCGGCCAGGCGGGAGCGGAGCACCAGTACTGTCACCACAACCGAGTCGAGGAGGCCTTTCGGCAGATCAACGCATTGAAGCCGGCTTTCGTGTTGCACACGGGCGACATCGTGACCTCCTTCCCCGGCGTGCCCCACTTCGCGATGGAGTACGAGCACGCGGTGGAGATGCTGAAGCTGCTGCAGGTGCCCGTGCACCTGTGCGCCGGCAACCACGATGTGGGCAATCAGCACGGCATGAAAGTGTGGACGGAGAAGGAGCTGGCGCGGCGGCGCGACAGTTGGGGCGTCAGCAAGACCGTCAAACCGCTGGGACTAATGTGGGTTACGGAGCAAAAGCGGCAGGACTACATCAAGACGTTCGGCCCGGACATGTACTCCTTTGACGAGGGACCCGCCCACTTTGCGGTGATTGACAGTAGCCTTTGCGGGCCCGGCGGGCCGCGAACCAGAGAGCAGCTCGATTGGCTGAAGGCGGATCTGGAGCAGGCCAAGGCGAAGCGCTTCATCTTCCTCGCATTCCACAACCCCCTGTTCATGGTCGGGCCGGATGACCCGGGCCCGGAGCGGGGCAACTACGAGCCGATCTTCGAGCCCACGCGCTCCGAGATCCTGGAGCTCTGCGCGCAGTACAGGGTGAAGGCCGTTTTCACAGGTCACACGCACTGGCGGTTCACCAATCATCTGGGTCCGACTGACTTGGTCACGCTGGCTTCGACCACGTTCAACCGGCCATTCTGGCATCTCAAGCTTCCAGGACGTGCGGGGATCTTCGATCCGTACGAGGTCGGGTATCACGTCGCGCGGCTCTATCGCGATGACGCGTACGTCAGCTTTGTGCCCACGTATCCGCGGTTCCTGCCGGAGCTGGCGCCGCTCCAGGAGCG
>JALGUG010000327.1 GCA_029820995.1 Candidatus Zipacnadia bacterium | reverse complement strand
TGCGGCGGCTTCCTCGTCACGTCCCGCCTGTGCCTCTACGGCCCCCCGTGCCGCCAGTACGCGCACCGGCGGCGCGCCTTCCGCCGCCGCCCGCTCCACGGCCTCCGCTGCCTGCGACACCTCTTCGTCCAGCAGGTGCAGGCGCGCCAATCCCAGATCCGCGGGCCAGGCCGCCCCACCTTGGCGGGCTCGTTCTTCGAACCAGCGGATTCCCGCTGCAGGTTGTCCAGCTTGATGAAAGTGCACCGCAAGCTGCTCGTACAGGCGGCTGTTCAGCGGCTGCAGGTCTATCAGCCGCTCGAGCACGCGGATAGCATCCTGGTGACGCTGTGCGGCATCGTATGCATCGTACAGCGTGAGCAGGACAAACAGGTCGCGCGGTCGGACTGCTGCCGCTCGCCGCAAGGCCTCGACAGCTTCGTCCGGCCGGTTCTCGCTGCGATGAAGCATCGCCAGCGCCAGCCAGGCATCGCTCCCTTCAGGGGCCATCCGGACTGCTTCCTGGTAGGCTCCGCGCGCCTCCGCTTCTCGGCCGGCTGCAGCCAGCAGATCGCCCAGGTTCTTGCGAGCCGGCGCCGAATCGGGGTGGGCCGCCGCGAACTGGCGCAGCATCTCGATGGCCACCTCGATCCCCAGGAACCGCCGCGCCCCGGCCGACAGGTACTCCAGGGCCAGGGCCGAGCTCGGGTGGCGGTCTGCCAGCGTTTGCAGCATGTTGGTGGCTCGCGCTTGGTCCTCCGAGTTCTCGGCCAGCGCCAGGAGCTCGTGGTACAGGCTGGGCGCCTGAGGGTTGTGTTCCAGGGCCGTCAGGAGAATTGCTGCGGCGGCCGTGTAGTCGTTCTCCGCCCGGGCGCAGCGCGCGTACGCCCGCCAGCCCCAAACATCCGTGGGCTGCAGTGCCACCAGCCGCTCCAGGTGCTCACGGGCCTGATTGTGCCGCTCCCCGGCCAGGTACAGCTTCGCCAGGCCTCGGCGGGCCTCGGGGGCAGTCTCGTGATCGGCCAGCAGCTTCTCGTAGAGCTTCTCTGCCTCGCTCCAGGCTGTGCTCCGGGCGGCTGGTTGCAGTTGCCCGACACAGGCCTGAGGGCGCGACCCCACTGCGGCCAGCAGACCGGCGAGACGCAGGTGCATCCGCGCCGAAGGGATCTCACAGCGTTCAGCGCGGTGCAGGCACTCCAAGGTTTGGGCGTCGGCCCCTCGGTGCTGTGCGAGTTCGGCCAGCGCGAGCAGTGGCTCCGGCCGACGCGGCGCCAGCCGCGCGGCAACCTGAAGCTGGTACTCCGCCTCGCGAAGCTGCCCCAGCGCCACCAGGATGCGGCCCAGTGCCAGCCGAACAGCCGCGTCGCGCGGCCGGCCTCCTCCGACTTTGAGCAGTACGCCGCGCCCGGCAAGCGCCCGGTCAAGCTGCAGGCTCAGCTCGACGAATCTGTTCAGATCCTGTTCCCAGGTCTTGCCCGGAGCAGCAGCCACCAGCCCGTGGGCGAGGAGCGTCCATGCGCCTTCCGCGTTTCCAGCGGCCAGATACAGTTCCAGCAGCGCCTGGCGGCACTCCTGGTCTGCTGGGCGCAGCCGAATCGCCCGCTCAAACGTGGCGATCGCGGCCTCGCTGTCCCCGAGACGTTGTTGGCAGAATGCGAGCTCGCGAGCCACCTCGAAATCGTTGGGCGCAGCCTTGGCCGCTGCCTCGAGGTGGGGGAGAGCGCCCGCGTCGTCCTTTTGCTCCAGCCGCGCCGTCGCCAGGCTCAGCTCCAGGGCCAGCCGCTCCTTATCCGCCTCGGGCGGCGTTACGGCGGCAAGCTGCTCCAGTGTGGCCAGCCGTTCCTCCTCCAGCCCGAGCGCCTGATATGACGCAGCCATTGCTCGCAGCAGGTCAGGATTCTTGGGCGCTTGCTCCAGGGCCACCTTGAAGTTCGCGATCGCGCCCACCTGATCCCCGAGGGCAGCGAAGGCGCGCGCCAGGCCGATCCGGGCGCCGAGATGCTTCGGCTCGCGTGCGAGTGCCCGCTGGAAATGGTAGCGGGCGCGCTTGGCATCCTTGATCTCGAGGTAAAGCTGGCCGAGGTTGAAGTTCGTGCCGACGTGGTCCGGCCGCAAATGTGCTGCGCGCTTCAGGGCCGCGATAGCCCCCGACTTGTCCCCGGTTGCAGCCCGGCAGACGCCGAGCCGGAAGAAGCTCTCCGCGTCACTGGCTCGTAGCTTGACCAGGTCGGCATACAGCTCTGCGGCGGAGGCGAAGGAGCCGCGGTCGTAGTAGGCCCGCGCGAGGCCTTCCCGGGCATCCAGCGCGTCGGGGTCAATCTGCAGCGCTCGATTGTAGTTACTGATCGCCGCGTCGAGGTCGTGGAGCTTGTGCTGCGCCAGGGCGAGATTAAAGTACGCGTCGGAGTACCGAGGGGCCAGCCGGGTGGCGGCCTGGAACTCGCGAGCGGCCTCCTTGAGCCGCCCCTGCTGCGCCAGCACCGCACCGCGGTCGCAGTGTTCGCGCGCTTGCTGATACGGCCCGGCCGGGATCTGCGCTGCGGCCACTGCACAGACCACCAGACTGGCTGGGACAACCAGCCTGCAGTGGCTCCAGGCGGATGAGCGCATGGCAATCCTGCTCGGGGCGGCCGCCTCGGCTACTGTCCGTACATCTCACGCGGGTCCATCAGTCGCTCGCCGCGCGGCTCGAACTGCCCGTCGGCATTCAGCTCGCGGAAAAAACACGACCGGTAACCCTCGTGACAGGCAGGGCCCTCCTGGTGCACGCTCAGCAGTATCACGTCTTGATCGCAGTCCGTCCGAATGCCGGCCACGTGCTGGAAGTTGCCGGAGGTTTCGCCCTTGACCCACAGCTTCTGCCGCGACCGGCTCCAGTACGTCGCCTTCTTCGTCTCGATCGTGCGCTCCAGGGCCTCGCGATTCATCCAGGCCAGCATGAGCACCTCGCCCGTTTCGGCGTCCTGCGCGATGGCCGGGATCAGCCCGTCGGAGTTGAAGCGGAGGTCGTCCAGGGTCTTCATGGTCATGTCAACTCAGATTGTCTCTTCGCCTGGACCAACTGAACCACAATGGCGGTGGTACCACTCTTTTCGGCTTTGGCAAGACCGAAAAGACACCGTGCACGTCCGTCGCCTAACCGGCGGGTGAGGGCAGCGCACGCTATAGGCGTATCGGCACCCCGCGCGCCGCGAGAGCAGCCTTCACTTGCGGAATGCCCGTTTCGCGGAAGTGGAAGATGCTGGCTGCCAGGGCCGCGTCCGCCTGGCCTTCGGTCAGCACCTGGTACATGTGCTCCACCGTGCCCGCGCCGCCCGAAGCCACGATGGGCACCGACGACTTCTCGGCCACTCGGCGGTTCAGTTCCAGGTCGTAGCCCATCTTCGTGCCGTCAGCGTCAATACTGTTGAGCACGAACTCCCCGGCGCCGCGCTGCTCGGCCTCCCGCAGCCACGCCAGGGCGTCGCGATCGGTCGGCGTCAGCCCGCCGTGAGTGTGCAGCACCCACCGCAGCTCCTCGGGCGGCGCCTCGGCGTCCACGCGCTTGGCGTCAATGGCCACGACAATGCACTGCGAGCCGAACCGCTCGGCGCCCTCGTTCACGAGGTCCGGATTCAGGATCGCGGCCGTATTGATTGATACCTTGTCTGCACCGGCCTGGAGAATCTGCCGAATGTCCTCCACCGTCCGGATCCCGCCTCCCACGGTGAAGGGGATGAACACCTGTTCCGCCACTTGGCGGACGATGTCCAGCATGATGTCCCGGTGCTCTCGGGAAGCCGTAATGTCGTAGAACACCAGCTCATCGGCGCCCTGCTCGTCATAGTACGCCGCCTGGGCGACCGGATCGCCGGCGTCCACATGGTCCACAAACTTGACGCCCTTGACCACTCGGCCGCCGGCCACGTCCAGGCACGGGATGATTCGTTTGGCCAACATGATTTTCGCCTAGTCCTCTTGCCGGCGCGCCAGTTCAATTGCGGCGGCCAGTGGCAGGTCGCCGGTGTACACGGCCCGACCGCTGATGCAGCCCTCAACGCCCAGGGGCTCCAGCTCCTTCAGTGCGCGGATGTCGTCCAGCGAACAGACCCCGCCGGAGGCAATGATCGGCGTGCTGACCGCTTCGGCGAACCGCCGCATCGCCGGCACGTTTGGACCGCAGAGCATGCCGTCGGTGGTGATATCCGTGCAGATCAGGCGGGCGACCCCCAGATCCGCCATCCGCCGAGCGAACTCGAGGGCGTCCATCGGCGTATCCTCGGTCCAGCCGTGAATTGCTACATGCCCGTCACGCGCATCAATGGCCACCGCGATCGTGTCGCAAAACTCGTGCAGTGCTTCGTGCACGATCATCGGCTTCTCGGCCGCAATTGTGCCGATAATCGCCCGCTTCACCCCCAGCGACAGGACCCGCTCCACGTCCAGCAGGCTGCGCAGGCCGCCACCGAGCTCCACCG
>JALGUG010000326.1 GCA_029820995.1 Candidatus Zipacnadia bacterium | reverse complement strand
GAGGGCGCTGTGGACATCAGAGACGGGCGCGTGTCCGGTCCTGTTCAGGACATCAGTGAGCTATCCGTGACGGCGACCGTGGCTTCGGAGGAGCTACGGCTGGAACAGGAGACGCTGAAGGAGTTGCGGGCGCAGTTGTCATATGCGGAGGGCCAAGCGAAGGTCGAGGGGCTCGGGTTCCGACTTGCCGGCGGTCGCGTGACGGGGCGAGCGGACTACGATCCTGAGAGCGAAACGATGGATGCGGCAGTGGACCTGTCGCAGGCGGAATTGCCGAGGATGCTGCGCATTGCGGCGCCGTTCATGAGGGTGGCGTCAGGGACGACGGAGGGGGGACCGGCGCTTACGCTATACAGTCTGGCTCAACGTACCAGCGGCAGCGTTACGGCGCACATTGAGCTGGGCAGCAGAGGTGACTCGGTCAAAGGGGCAGCTCGGGTTGTGGTGGCCGACGCCGAGTTGGACGGCCGCGATCTGCCGCCGTTGGAGGCCTCGCTGAAGGTGGCCAGCAAGGATGGAGAGCAGTTTGAGTTCACCGACGTCAAGGTCTCGGCGGGAACGCCGGGCGGTGCCGTGATGCAGGTGCAGGGCAAGGTGAGTACAGGCGGCGCCGTGGACCTGCACGTCAGCGGGCGGCACGTGGCCCTGGCGGAAGTCCTGGAGCATGCGCCCACACTCAGAGGATCGCTGGAGGGGGACCTGTCGTTCAAGTTTGATGTGACCGGTACGCTGCGGCAGCCGACTGTCGAGGGCTCGGTGTCGGCTGTGGGGTTATCGGTCCGGGGGGCGCGGCTGGACAGCCTGTCAGCGCCGTACATCGCGCTGAAGGATGATGCGCTGGTGGTGCGGGAGTTGGCGCTGGCACGAGGCGAGCAGCAGGTGCGGGTGGATGTGCGGTTGCCGTTTTCGTGGGAGCCGGTGGGCATTCCGCCGAAGCAGCCGCTGCGGGTGCATGCCGAGCTCAACCAAACGGAGCTGGACTTCTTCCCTGCGATCTTGGCCGAAGTATTGGCCAAGGCAGCGACGACGCCGGAACAGCAGCAGGCCGCGGAGCGGTGGCGGAACTTCCAGGCAGAGGGCACGTTGACGAGCAAGCTCGATATCGGCGGGACGGTAGAGCAGCCGACGGTGCGTGGTGCGTTGACGGTGCAGCAGGGCTTTCTGAAGGGGGAGAATTGGCCGGCGGCGATCATGGGTCTCAACGTGAACCTGGCGGCGACCGGCGAGACAGGTGAGGAGGCGGACACATTAGTCGAGGTCAAGCAGTTCGAACTGCAGTTGGGAGACACGGATCTGGCGCTCACGGGTGGGGTGCACCTGGTGCATTTCTCGCCGGAGAAGCTGGCGGCCAACCGGTATGATCTGCGGCTGGAGGCCCACTCGGCCTCGCAGCGGATCGTGCAGGGCACGAAGCTGCGCCAACTGACGGGTGTGGTGACGCTCAAGAACGGAGTCGCAGGGACGCCCGTGTTGCGGTTTGAGGATTGCAGTGCGCGAATGGGGGACGGCAAGGTCACACTCAGCGGTCAAGTGGGGCTGCACGATTTTCGTCCGGCCCGGTTGGCGTATAACGACTGGGATTTGGAGGCGAAAGTAAACAAGGGCGACCTGAGATTGGGCAAGCTGCTGCAGGGCATTATGGACGCGGATGTTCGGATTGCCACGACCGAGCCCGGACAGCCCGCCAGAGTGAGGGCCGGGGCGACGCTGCATCACGCAGTGGTCGGCATGCCGTCTTTCCGGCCGTCGCTTAAGAGGGGTGAGCCCTGGGAGCCGCGCGGCGCGCCCGCCTCCTGGCCGAACTTCGATCTGGATGTGCGGCTGGATGTAGGCGACTATGTGCAACTGCGGGCGGCTGGTCTGGGCGCTCCGATCAACAAGCGTCGGGACGCCATCGTGGTGACAGGGACACCGCAAAGGCCGAAGCTGAACGCGGTGATCGTTGCCACGAAGGGGCAGTTAAACTTGCCGGGCACGAGCGCACCGCTGAAGATTGACGAGTTGGCACTGTCGGCTAGGGGAGAGCCGGAGGTTGCGTTCAAGCGAGAACCGCCGTACTTGTTGCATGTCGTAGTGCAACTGGAGGGCACGGCGCGGACTCAGCGGGACGCGCCGGCGGAGATGTTCGGACGGCCGCCGGGACCGTCGGTGCCGACGGAGATCGTGTTGCGGCTCAGTAGAGTGGAATACGATTCGGCGCGTCTGGAGTCGGGGGACCGCGGCGAGGAAGCGATACACGTGGAGGTTGAATCACAGCCGCCGCTGAACGAGGCGAATATCTATGCGCTGCTCGGCGGCCAACCGTTTGAGGGGGCCGGAGCAGGAGCGGCCGATCTGCAGGAGCGGTTTGCGTCGCAACTCCTGGGGCTGTTTGGCAGCCAGTTGCGGGTCAACGTTTTCGAGCCAGCGGCCGAGGAGTTGCGGAGGTTGCTGGGCCTAGACGAACTGACAGTGAACTTCTCGTATAATGAACCGCTGGAGTTTACGATCGGCAAGTACCTGGTGAAGGACCTGCTGATCACGTATCGGCGTCCGGTGGGAGGCGTGACCGACGAGTATGACCTGCAGGTGTCGTACCAGACGGGCGATCGGCATCGTGTGACGCTGACTACCGACGAGACTGAGAAGGTGCAGCTCAACGTCGAGTTTACGGTGCCGTTTTAGGCTTGGGCGGTTGGGGTGTTCCAGACGTAGGTGCAGGGCGAAGATGTCACGATTCTTTGGAGTGCGGGCGCTGGGGGAAACAGGGTGGAGGCCACTGTGGCGCGGAGGAACCTCCGAGGCTTCGGCCTGTCTAAGCGGAGTGCTGCACGGGCTTCCAGCGGCGGCCCGCGAGAAGTCGACCAGCGGAGAGAAGGGCCGCAGTGAGCAGGCGGCGGAGGTCACGCAGTCGGCGGAGCGGCGCGAGTTCGACCGGATTGTGGCGGAGTATCAGAATCGGATTTACAATGTGATCTACCGGCTGATCAACGACGAGGAGGAGGCGTTCGACCTTACCCAGGACACCTTTGTTAACGCCTATCGAGCGTTCCGTCGGTTTCGGGGCGAGGCTAGCATCTACACGTGGCTGTACCGCATCGCGGTCAATCGGACGAAGAATCGGCTCAAGCAGCGGGGCCGTCAGCAGGCGATGGAAGTTGCTTCGTTGGACGAGCCGATGGGGGTGGGAGAGGACACTGTTGACCGCGAAATAGAGGATTGGTCGAATTCACCGGGAAGAAGACTCGAGAACCAGGAATTGGGGGAATTGATTGACGCGTGGGTGGCGGGGTTGCCGGCCGATTTTCGGGAAGTCGTCATCTTGCGGGATTATGAGGGGTTGTCGTATAAGGAGATTGCTGATATTGTCGGTTGCTCGATGAAGGCGATTAAATCGCGCCTGTTTCGGGCGCGGTCGGTATTGCGGGAGAAGTTGAGAGGGTATCTTGGCCCGGACGGGGAGTAAGGCCGCGCCGGGGCAGGTAGGGTGTCTGTCGGGTCATCACTGAACGCTGTGGCTTTCGCTCTCCAGGTCTGAGTAGTGTCCGGACATCGTTGCAGCCCGCCACAGTGAATTCGAGTGTTTCGCTTCGCGCGATGGTCGAGGCGGCGAGGCGAGGTGCCTTGAGGGAGGGTAAGCATGGTGTCCGTTACTCGGAGCCTGCAGTGCCGGCTGACGTGGTTGCCGGTCGTGGTCCTGTGCTTCGTAGGGCCAGCGCCTGGCTGGGGGCAGCAGGAGAAGCTGGTATCCAAGGTGGAGGTCCAGGGCGCGCAGTTCATCTCGCCCGACGTGATTCTGGCCAAGATGGCAACGGCGCCGGGCAAGGTGTTCAGCCCCGCGGTTCTGGAACAGGATCGGCGCAAGATCGAACAGATGCCACAGTTCGAGAGCGTGACTGTTGCGACGAAGGAGACACCGCAAGGTGTGGAGGTGACAGTCACGGTGCACGAGCGGCAGCGGATCACCGACATTCGGTTCGTGGGGAACGTGAAGGTGTCGGATGAGGACCTGCTCGCAGAGATCAGCACGCAAAAGGGTCAGCCGGCGGATGCGGAAGCGATTCGACGCGACGTGCAGCGGATCACGGAGTACTACTCGGAGCGAGGCTATCTGTGCGCCATCGAGGATGCTTCGGTAGACACGGATACAGGCGTGCTGACGTTCGTGATTGTGGAGAAGGTCATTGAGGAGATCAAGATCGAGGGCTTGAAGAAGACGGACGAATGGGTTGTGCGGCGGGAGCTGGAAGTCAAGCCCGGGGAGCCCTTCAATCGGGCGCGGATTCAGCGGGACCGTCAGCGGCTGGTGAACCTGGGGCTGTTCGAGGAAGTTGTCCCGGACTTGCGAGCGGGTACCGACCCGCTGCGGTCCGTAATCCTGATCTACAAGATCAAGGAGAAGCGGACCGGAATGGTGTCGGTGGGCGCCGGATACAGCAAAAAGAACAAGTATAAGGGC
>JALGUG010000325.1 GCA_029820995.1 Candidatus Zipacnadia bacterium | reverse complement strand
CGTTTCCTGATCCTGGTGGGCCTCGCGGGGATCGGCTTGAACACGACGTTCAAGTCCTTCCAAGGCATCGGCGTCAAGCCGCTGATCGTCGGCTTCATCGGAGCGCTGATCGTGGCTGGAGCCAGTTTGGCGATGATCTTTGCCACGGGCATCGGCGGGCCCTAGGCCCCAGGCGCATCTCCGCTGCGGTCGCCAAGATCAGGCACACCACCGTTCTCGCGGGCCGCCGGCCCGCGCGGAGGCGATTGCTCCCATGCCGCCAACTACCCCCCAGCCGGGAACTCTGAGGGCGGGCGCCGCCCAGTTGGACATCACCCCCGAAGCGGGCGTGCACCTGGCTGGAGCCGTGGGTCAATACAGGCCGGCCAAATTGGTCGGCGATCCCCTCTACGCCAAAGCCGTGGTGTTCGAGTCCAGCGGGCGCAAGCTGTGCATTCTGGCGCTCGACGTCACCATTGTCACCGAGCGCTATACCGCCCTCATCCGCCGGGCCGTGGCGGAGCGCTTCGGCCTCGAACCCGACGCAGTGATGGTTCACGCGACGCAAACCCACTCGGCCCCGCCTCTGGGGCACTTCATGGTGGACGAGGACTTCCCCCCAGTGCCGCCCGAATTCGAGTGGGTGCGCGGCGGCGAAGCGGCTTACAGCGACTTCGCCGCGCAGCGCGCCATCGAGGCCATCGGACGGGCCCATGAGGCCCTGCAGCCGGTCCAGCTCGGCGTCGGCAGCGGCATCGAGGGGCGAATGGCCTTCAACCGGCGGGCGGTGACGCGCGACGGCTCCGTGACCATGCCCGGGAGGACCTGGCAGGGCGGACCGACCGGGCCGAACTGGATCCGCTACATCGAGGGGCCGATGGACCCCGAGCTGGGCGTGATGTGCCTCCGCGCGCGCGACCTGAGCGTGCCCGCAATGCTGGTGCACTACACGTGCCACCCGGTGCACGTGTTCCCCAAGCCCATCGTTTCCGCCGACTGGCCCGGAGCACTGGCGGACGAGCTCCGTCACGCGCACGGCAGCGACTGTGTGGCCCTGGTACTAAACGGGGCCTGCGGCAACATCAATCCCTGGCCGCCCTTTGACCCTGACTACGTGGGAGACCACCGGCACATGGGGCGCGTGCTGGCGGCAACGGCCGGCGGAGTGCTGGAGACGCTGACCTTCACGGACCGGGCGGCGCTGGACTGGCGGGTGCGCCACGTGAGCATCCCCATTCGCGAGGTTGCCCCCGACGAGCTGGAGTGGGCCGGCGAAATCCTGGCCCGGAATCCGCAGCCCGCCTGGGCCGATGAACAGCGAACCGGCGTGGACCGGGAGTGGATGGCTGCGGCCAGCGTCTACAGTGTGTATCTCATGCGACAGCGCAACCCAAACCTCGACTATGAGATCCAGGCTCTCCGGATCGGCGATACGGCCATCGTCGGCCTGCCCGGCGAGCCCTTCGTCGAGGGCGGCTTGCGCATCAAGCTGGGCTCGCCCTCCTACCCGACCTTCATCGCGCACTGCACCACCCACTACGTCGGCTACGTCCCCACGAAAGAGGCCCTGGAGCGCGGCGGGCACGAGGTCAACACCCGGTACTGGGCCAAGCTGGTCCCCGAGGCCCTTGATCTGGTTGTGGAGGGAGCCGTCGAGCTGCTCAACGAGATCTTTCAGCAGTAAGAAGCCCCCCACTGCGGGCATCCAGGCCCACTCTCGCGCGCAAAGCGATCGTGGAGGACAACCATGCGTCGAGCGATCTGCTGCGCACTGATGCTGATGTCATGCTGCGCCGGGGCGGATGAAGCTCGGCTCTCCGTCACTGCCGACACCTCGCTTCAGGCCCATCCCAGCGAGGTCAATCTCAATAGCGGTGCCTCCAGCAACATCCGCATTAAGGGCCACGAGCACTCTATGCTGATGAAGTTCGATCTCGCGCCGATTCAGGGCTGGGACGTGCAGAGGGCGACGCTGCACCTCCACGCGGCCCGAGCGCACATGCTGCGCACGGTCGGGCTGTCCACGATCTCGGCCGACTGGCAAGAGGGCCAGGGGCGCAGCAGTCAGGTCGCCGGCGGATGCACCTTCACGCGCGCCGTCTGGCCGGACACCTTCTGGGCCGGTCCGGGCAGCGACTTCACCAACGTGGCCCTGACCAACGGCAACACGCTCGTCCGCTATACGGACGTCCGCCCGGAGGCGCAGGGCTGGCTGGCGATTGACGTGGACCCGCTGCTCGTGCACGCTATGCTGTGCGGCGATTCGTACGGCCTGTGCCTGTCGGACGAGAAAGGGCAAACGCGGGCGAACAATGACGTGCACTCCCGGGAGCAGAGCGCCTTCCGGCCCTACATGACGGTGATCGGGACGAAGCCGAAGGCCCTCCCCCCGCCGCCCTCACTGGGCGCGATCGTGGCGGAGCCGTGGCCCCAGGCGGCGACCTTTGAGAGTGGCGCGATTCGCGTCGGCACCGAGGCGCCCCAGGCGTTCCGCTACGATCTGCTCTACGGCCCAGCCTCCGGGCAGAAACCTGCGGCGCTGCCCAGGTGGCTGACACCCCATCCCGGCGAGGCGGGCCGGCGCCAATACATTATCATCCCGGCCTTGATCCCTAACGCCGAGTATGTCATCCGGCTAGCAGCCGTTGACCGCTTCGGACAAGCCGGTGAGCGCCGGGTCGCCAGAACACGCTCGTCGCCGGCCAAGCCAGTGCCGCAGCCCTTGCCCCGGCCGGATGTGCTGAGCGCCGCAGGCGCCGAGCCGCCGACTGTAGGCGACCTGCGCGTCTGGGCCTGTCCGGCCCAGTGCAAGGTGAGTCCCATCTCGGGCAACGTCTTGGAGGAGGTGGGCCGCGACAAGTATGAGGGCTCGCCTACGGGCAACTGGCGACAGCAGAATCCGGTGTGGGACGGCCGCAAGGCGCGCCTGTTTGCGGCGCGAGGCGAGGTGGTCGCGCTGCAGGTGGTGGTGGAGAACACGGCCAGCCGGCAGCGCGACTTTTCAGTGGAGTACGCGGCGGGCGCCGGACCGGAAGCCATGCCGCGTCCTGCGCTGATGGCTCGCAACTGGTATGTGCGGGACGGCCAATGGTATGCCGAGTACATGATTCCCCTCAAGGGCGGGAAGGTCTCGGTTCCGAGCCCCGATAATGCCGTTGGCGGGCAACGCAACCAGGCCCTCACGGTAATCTGGGAGGTTCCGCTTGACGCCGCGCCTGGGCCGAAGCAGTGCGGCATCAGGATCATCGGCGACCAGACGTACACGCTTCCGGTCCAGGTCGTCGTCCAGGACCTGGCAATCCCGGCGCAAACGACCTTCGAGCTGGACCTCAACTGCTACGGGCCGGTTCACCAGGACGCGGACTTTGACGAGTACCTCCGCTGGGAGCGCAAGTACTATGCGGCGGCTCACCGGCTGCGCGGCACGCTCAATCCGCTGCCCTACTCGCAGTCCGGACGAACGTACCCGGGATTCGTGCCCCAGCTCCGGGGGGCCGGCAAGGACATCAAAGTCGCCGACTGGCGCAGGTACGACCGGCACTACGGGCCGTATCTGGACGGCTCCGCCTTCGGGGGCGTCCGGGCGCGCGTGCCGATTTCCCACATGTACTTGCCGCTGCACGAGAACTGGCCGACACCCATCGCCGGACATTACGGCGCGATGAACGACATCAGGAAGTACCCGGCGAACATCATCCATCATGCCCTGACGGCGCCCGTTATCGAGGCGGCCTTCGACCGGCAGTTCAAAGACGCCTTCGCGGCGGTCACCCGCCAGTTTGTGCAGCACTTCCGCGAGCGCGGCTGGACCGGCACTGATCTGCAGTGCTACCAGAACAACAAGTACTACTACAAGGACGAGCGCCACGGCTTTCGGGGCACCTCATGGTGGCTGCTGGACGAGCCGATGCACCGCGATGACTGGCTGGCGCTCCGGTTCTTCGCGCGGCTGTTCCGCAGCGGTGCCCGGGGTGCACCGCGGTTCGTGTACCGCGGCGACATCTCGCGCCCCCAGTGGCAGCGCGACTGGCTCGACGGCCTGGTGGACGTCATGTGCGTCAGCTCAGAGCTGTTCGGCCATGCGCGGCACTGCCGTCGGATGAAGGAGCAGTGGGGAGTGGTGTTCTGGCACTACGGCACCGCCAACGAGATTCACGTCAGCAACTTGAGCGGCGAGGCCTGGGCGCTCCAGGCCTATCTGGCCGGGGCGGACGGGATCTTGCCCTGGAACTGCATCGGGGGCGAGGGTGCGCTCACAAAGCCCAGTCGAACAGCCCTGCTCATTCCCGGCACGCGATTCGGCGTCGAGGGCCCGCTGGTAAGCCTGCGGCTTCTGGGATTGTGCCGCGGGCAGCAAGACGTCGAGTACCTCAACCTGCTGGCGAACGCCAAGGGATATGACCGGGACCAGATGGCCCGGCTGGTGGCCGACTTCGTCAAGCTGGAGGGCGAGCATCGCC
>JALGUG010000061.1 GCA_029820995.1 Candidatus Zipacnadia bacterium | reverse complement strand
GGGGCGGCTGGCATACGCAGCGCCCCTGCACGGGTCGTGGTACCGGCAGACCTTCGCCCACAACACCGTGGTGGTGGACGAGAGAAGCCAGACGCCGACGGAGGGGAAGCTGACGCTGTTTAAGACGGGTCCGGGCCTGCAGGTCATGCGGGGCGAGGTGGACACGGCGTACCGGGGCGTGACGATGAGCCGGACGCTGGCGCTGACCGAGCATTACGTGGTGGATGTGTTCCAGGTGAGCAGCGAGCAGGAGCACACGTACGACTGGGCTTATCACAACTATGGGACGCTCAAGCCCGGGTTGGCGACGACGCCGCGACAGGAGCCGCTCGGAACCGCGCAGGGCTATCAGCACTTCACGCAGATCACCACAGCGCGCACGGAGGACATGTGGCAAGCGGACTTCGAGCAGGACCAGGCCAAGGTGCGGCTGACCATGCTGGGCGCGCCCGGGACCGAGCTGTACTTCGGGCAGGGGATCGGCTATCGCCTGTCGGTGTGCCCGATGGTGGTCGTCCGCCGGAAGGCAAAGGAGACGACGTTCGTGTCGGTCATCGAGTTCCGCCGTGACCAGCCGCAGGTGACGGGACTGGAACTCCTGCCGCTACAGAGCGACGGCAAGCCGGTTCCCTTGGAGAAGGGCCTGGCCCTGAAGGTTCTCCGCGGCGAGGCGGCCGACTACCTGATGCTGGCGGACCAGGTTCCGGGCGAGAAGAGCTTCGGCTCGTTCCAGGAGCAGGCCGACGCGGCCTTCATCGCCGGCGAAGGCGGCAAGAACGTGGCGTACCGGCTGAAGTAGCGTGCGGGTGGCCAGCCGAGAAGGACAATCGCCTCCGCGACACGAACCGGCGGAGGCGTCTTGCCGGTTCTGTGTCACTGGGAGCCCTGCTTGTACTGCACCTTGACTGCACACTTGCGAAGGAGGCTTTCGACGTGCCCAAGAAGATGAAAGAAGTTCGCTGCGCACTAATCGGCTACGGCGGCGCGTTCAGCATGGGTCGCCATCATGGGAACTACATCAACGGCGTGCCCGGGATGCGCGTGACCGCGGCTTGTGATCTTGACCCCGCGCGGCTGAAGGCGGCACGGGAAGATTTCCCGGGGATTGAGACGTACACGCAGGTGAGCAAGCTGCTGAAGAGCCCGCAGGTGGACCTGTGCGTGATCATCTTGCCGCATAATCTGCATGCGCCGGTGGCCGTCAAGTGCCTGAACGCGGGCAAGCACGTGATCGTCGAGAAGCCCTTCTGCATCACGGCCGCCGAGGCCAAACGGATGATCGCGGCGGCGCGCAAGAACGATGTGATGCTAACCGTGTACCACAACCGGCGGCACGACGGCGACTTCCTGGCGCTCAAGGAGGCCGTGCAGCGCGGACTAATCGGCGAGATCTTCTCGGTCGAGATGTGGATGGGCGGCTATCGTCGTCCGCGGGACTGGTGGCGGTCGGACAAGAAGATCTCGGGGGGCGCTTTCTACGACTGGGGGGCGCACTATGTGGACTGGCTGCTGCAGCTCGTCCAGAAGGACGTGGTCAATGTCACGGGGTTCTTCCACAAGCGCGTGTGGCACCAGATGACGAACGAGGACCACGTGCAGGCGGTGGTCCGGTTCGCGGACGGCGTGCAGGCCGATGTGCAGCAGTCGAGCATCGCCTTCCACGGCAAGCCCCGTTGGCGAGTGCTGGGCACCAAGGGCGCCCTGGTCTCGCGTGGCGATGGTTTTGACTATTTCACGGAGAAGAACGGCGTGCTGGTGCAGGGGTTCATCCCCAACGCCGAGGACACGCGCATTCGCTATTACCGGAACATCGGCGACCACCTGCTGCGGGGCAAGGAGCTGGACGTGAAGCCGGAGGAAGCGGCACGCGTGATTGCCGTGATCGAGGCGGCGGAGAAGTCGTCGAAGTCCGGGAAGGCGGAGAGGATTCCGGAGTTCTGACGCGCGCCTGCGGCGAGCGGGTATGGTGCGCAGTTCGCGGTCTTTGCACGCCTAGCGGTGTGCGCGCTTTGAGGCGCGCGCCGGCTGTGCGGCCGCCAGGGCCTGCTCCCAGCGCTCGACAGCGCCTAGCCACCGCTCGAGGCCCCACGTCTGGCAGAGACCGCGTGCGAGCTGGACCTGACGGGCGGCCTCTTCGTTCTCACCGCGGCTGTGGAACAGATTGGCTCCGTTCAGGTGAAGCATTACCCGCACCCGAGTGTCCGCGGGGCGAGTGTGGAGCGCCTGTCGCAGCGAGCGCTCCGCCTCATCGAGGGCCCCCTGCGCGATCTGCCACTGCGCCATGGTGTTGTGGGTGATGGCGTGTTGGTTGTAGTTCCCCCCGTCTTCCAGACGCCCGATGCTCTCGGCCAGCAGTCTCCCGGCAGCGTCGCTTGTTGCGTCGTCGGCCATCATGGCCAGGGCCAGGTCGCGGCGTCCGGCCACCGGATGATGCTGCCCCAAACCAGCTTCCTGCAGGGCCTGGAGTAGCTGCTCGAAGCGCGTGATGTACCGTCGGGCGGCGCGAGACTGGATGCTCAGCTCAATCGCCAGCCGCTCACGCTGCCAGTCAAACCAGCGGCTGTCGCGTCCGCACGTCTGCTGGCGCAGTTCAAGGCCTTGCCTCATGCGATGGAGTGCCTCGAGAACATCCCCCTGCTCGACCAGGTATATGCCGAGGTACCACAAGACGGTTGCCAAGTTCACCTGCTGTTCGCGTCCCTTATCTTCGTGTAGCGCCAGGACCTCCAGCAGATGCCCGAACCTCACTTCGCCGTGGCGCAACAGTCCGGTTTGGGTGAGGTTTGCAATTCGATGGCACTCGGCCTGCACCTCGGACCAGCCCACGGAGCGATTACGCTCCCCGACCGCGTGCGGACGCAGGCGCGCGCGCCGCAGCACTCCGTCCTCCACGGCTTCGGCCAGCTCGCACTGCTCCCGTTGCCAGAGCCCCAAGATTTCGGCCAGCGCCTCCTGTTCTCGCAAAGGAATCGGGAACCGGTCCTGCTCCCAGCGGCAGATGTCCCAGTGCGCGCGAGGGACCCCCAGGCGCGTCAGCTCCTGTGCGAGCTTCTGCTGGGTCATCCCGCGCCGGACACGCCAGGCCTTGAGCAACTGTCCCTGCGTCGGGGTAGTCATTTGTGCATTCTTGTGCAAATCCTTGCTCATGGCTTGCGCCGGATGGTATGAATACAAGGCGGCTACCGAATCGGTGAGAGCAGGATTACCGGATCGGGGGAAGCTTCGCGCTGATAGAGGCAATTCCTGCTCCAGAGGGACGGGGACAGGGCAGGAAACGGATGGGTTGCTGCCGCCTGTTGCAGCTACGGACCGAGGGCGTGGGACGGCCTGTCAAGAGAACGCACGACTTAAGGGGGGACTAGCTGTACGGCGCGGGGGGAACAGCTTCAGGTTGGACGGCGTCTGTCTGCAGTTCGGGCGCCGATCCGACTGGCCGGACAGCTCAACTATGGCGCCCGTCGGGCTTAATCCCCGACGGGCGTCATAGTGCCGGTCTGTCGCCGAAGTGATCGGCGTCTCAAAGCCGAGCCTGATCGTCGAGGGAGATGGCCTGCCCCGGCCCAAGGTCGCCGCCCGTCTCGGCGCGATGCTGCTCGATGTAGTCTTTCAGCCAGGCGTCGAACTCGGCGGCCACATCCTCATGGTCGCCGATCACGTTAGTGAGTTCCTGCGGATCATTTTCGAGGTCGTACAGCTCGATCCGGCCCTTCTGATTGCCGAGCAGGGGCGCCCACGGCGCCACGTAATTCCACTTGGCGGTTCGAACCGAGGCGAAACGCCCGAAGGCGGAGATGATGCGTTCGCGCTCGCTGTTGGAGCCGCTTGTGACCAGCGGCCACAGGCTCTCCCCCTGGACGCGATCGGGCGGCTCAACGCCCAGCAGCGACAGGATCGTCGGCATCAGGTCCTGGTGCTGTACGAAACCGGACACCCGTGTGCCCGCGCCTTCGCCGCCGGGGTGGCGGAACATCAGCGGGACCTGCGTGCACTGATTACGGAGCCGGTCGGGGCCCTTGTGGATCTCCCCCTGCTCGCCCATCATGGTGCCGTGGTCCGAGGTGAAGACGATCAGCGTATCGCGCATCCGATCGAGGTCGGCCAGCGTGTCCAGCACATGCCCAATCCAGCGGTCCACCAGGGTGACCTCACCGGCATAGGCGGCCCTGACGTTGGCCATTTCCTGCTCGGTCAGGTTATCGTTGCGCCCAGGTGGGAACACGTAATCCCAGTCCGTGTACGTGGGCGAGTACTGCCTGGCATACTCGCTGGGCGGGTCCCACGGCTCATGCGGATCGAAGCAATCAAGGTATAGAAAGAATGGGTTATCGAGCGTGTACGCTTTGAGCCACTCGGCTGCATGAATCATGACTCGTCCAGCCAGGCTATCAGCGTCCGTCTGCCACTGCTTGCGCCCGGTGAGGTGCTGGATCAGCCAGTGACGCGGCTGGGCGGGCCGATTGCCCCAGTGGGTCGCGCGGCGGAACTCCTCCCTCACCGCGCGAATATCGCGGGGGTTCCACGGATCGTCCTCCACACCGCGGACCCAGTGCCAGTGCTCGAAGCCGCGGTGGAAGTTCTTGCCCGGCTTCATCATGTGGTACACGTCGGTAACGAACGAGGTCACGTAGTCGTTTTCGCGGAGCGTCTCAGCCAAGGTCACATCCTCGTAGAATAGTGGGTGCCAGCCGGGGAGATTGACCTTGTCGCTGTGCTGATGAGCATAGATGAAGGGGATAATGCGGCGGCCGGTTAAGATCACGCGGCGCGCAGGCAGGGTGGGCAAGCCCTCGCCGAAGGCGTCGAGGAACAGAGCAGATTCTTTCGCGAGCGCGTCGAGGTTGGGAGTCTTGATCCAGTCATTCCCGTAGGCGCCGAGATAGTCCCAGCGGAAAGTATCGGACACAATCAGCACGACGTTCATGCGCAGACCTCGCTTTCTACGGCAAGCCACTGAACGCCGGGCTCCTTCGTTGGTTGGAACGGCGTAACCTCCCTGGCCGGGCCGGGAGGCCTTCGGGCGGGATGAGATCAAAGGGGACTGCCGGCGTGGAGGCGAAGAGGGTTGAGGTTGAACGATTCACGCCTCGAGGTATCGGGGTTGACTGAGGTGCTTGACCGATGGCCTTGCCCGAAACATGGCCCTGGCCCGAAGGGTGCCAGGGCGCACTGTCGCTGACCTTTGACGACGGCTTGCCGACGCAGTTGCGGGTCGCGATCCCGATGCTGAACGATCGGGGCCTGCGGGCGACCTTCTATCTCTCACCCCGAGGGGACGACTGGCAGGAGCGACTGGCCCCCTGGCCGGAAGTCGCGGCCGCGGGACACGAGATCGGCAATCATTCGCTGGGACACACCTGCTCGCGCGGCTTTTCGCAGGAGATCGGCGCGCGCGGCCTGGAGACGATGACGCTCGAGGACATCGAGGCCGATGTGCTGGAAGCCGAGCGGCGGCTGCAACTTCTGGCGCCCGTAGAAGGTCGGCGCTCGTTCTGCTATCCCTGCTACCAGGAGCATGTCGGGGAGGGCCTGGCGCGCCAGAGCTATGTGCCGGTGATCGCGAAGCATTTTGTCGCCGGGCGCGGCAAGGGAGAGGTGGCCAACAGCCCGCTCAACTGCGACCTGCACTACTTCTGGTCCTGGCCCGTGGAGCGGATGTGGGGCTCGCAGCTTGTAGGCCTGGCTGAGCAATGCGCCGCGCAGCACAAGTGGGGCGTGATGACCTTCCACGGAATCCACGAGGGCCATCTGCCGATGGGCGACGTGGACTTCCGGGAGCTGTGCGACCACCTGGCGCGGCACAGCGACCGCATCTGGATTGCGCCCGTGCGGGAGGTTGCTGTGAGGATCGGCGAGTGGCGCAAGGCGATCCTGGGGGACCATCACGCCGGTCCATGAAGAGACCCCGGCGGGACCGTATCTTGTGCGTGCAGGGCGCGGGCGGTATTCCCGTCACGTTAGCGGGCCCAGGAGAATGTCCGTTGCAGCGTCGTAGCTCGGATCGCCCAGTTTCTCCCAGTTCTGGCGCACGATGTGCAGGCCCCACACACAGGACTCGAACTCTTGGGACAGACGGCGCAGCACGGCGGCTTCCTCTTTGAGCGGGCCCTGGTCGAATCGGGCCGCGAGAGAATATGAGCGCTTGCCCTGCTCAAGGTAGTCCAGCAGGTGGTCGCGTGAGGTCTGGGCCTGAAAGAACCGCAGGGCCTCCGGGTAGACTCCTGACCAGAACAGCGTGAAGTCGCCGATGTGCTTATGGATCTCGCGCTCGCGGGGCCCGAGCCGAGGCCCACGGTAGGCTTCAGCCAGCATCTCCGCTACCTCCCGCAAGCGCCGGCCACGGGCATCGCGCAGACGGAAGATCTGGTCAACGTGCACAAAGCGGCTCAGCAAGTCGGTGAGATACTCCGTCAGCGCCCGGTCCTGAACACCCAGGTGCAGGAAGAAGGTCCTGAAGACCAGGGCCTGAAACAGACGGCGCAAGGGACTGCGTTGATTGAGCCCCTTCGGGCTTTGCTCGTCTTGTCTTGGCATGGCTGACCCTCGCTGGCAGTGAGCAACAACCCTCCTTTGCTCTGCAGTATACCCATGAACGGCGCAGAAGCAAGGGGGTGCCGGAAGGCATTGTGGGCTTGGCGGGCGAAGTGGCATGCATGCCGCCCTCCGGAGCCCGGCGTCTCAGGTGCTAGAGCAGCCGGAGCGCGTTTCCGGGATTTCCGTTGTTGGACGTAAGAACAGCCGCGAACGGCACGTATCACAAAGTATGTGGAGCGTCTTGAGGCAGTCGAACCGAATGCGGTCAAGCGCTCGGACGCAAGCCGGTAGATTCGGCCGCTATCGGCAATGAGGTGTGGACGTGAGCTGCCGTGCGCCGCTTGACGGAGGGTGATGTCCGTGCTAACGCCAAACGATTCGTATATCCGGGTGCAGAACGTGAGTCGAATCCTGCGCATCTGTCCGCCCAACGAGATCGCCAAAGTGTGCGGACCCCTAGAGCCTCTGGTGTCTGCTCTCGCGCAATCCAAGTCTCCCGAAGACGCATGTTCGAAAGTGGATGCAATAGAAGCCGTACTGCGCGAAAGGCGGATCTGGTCTGGAGATGGCGGAACAGAGGACACGACGCAAACCGCTCGTGTCAGGTCAGTGGAGGGGGTTGGCGGGTTGGTCCCGATTGTGGCCGAGGGCGAGCGCGAGCCGGCATTGCGTGGCGGCGCTTGGGAAGATTCAGGCCCTGGCCCCGGCGGCAGAGCCGCCCAGGAAGCGCCGATCATGATGGAGCACGTGCATGCCGCGGCGCGAGATATCTTGGCTCTTCTGCGCGGCGGCCCCGGCAGGGATGGTGAGCCGTGATGGCCCCAGTCTACAAAGCCCTTGTGGAGCTGGTGTGCATTGCCGGCCCGAACAAAGGGACCTCTCTTTACCTTATGGATCTGCTGGACAAGCCCACGTTCTTGTGCTGGAACCCGGACAAGGGCCTCGAGACCTCCGCAAACAATGGTGTGGCGGGCGCGCGTTGCCGGCTATACGAGAGGCCCCAGGGCGACTTCTGGATTGCCGCGCACGCGCAAGACAATGTACGCGTGAATGGCAAGTTGGTGGACGGGGACCGGCGGATCACTCACGCCGACATCATTGAGGTCGAGAAGGCAAGGCTGGTTTTCGTGCTGCCGGACCCACTGCAGTTGGCCTCCCATGTGCAGGAGCATCTCCGAGAGGCGCAGATGGCGCAGCAACGCCTCCGGGCCCTGCGGGTGGCGGCCCAGCATTGCCTGCATAGCCTCAAGAACGATCTTGTTGGTGTGCGATGGCCTTGCCACAAAGCTTTGACCGCAGCGCAGGAACTCCCGGACAGCGCGCAAATCAAGACGGTGCGTGAGAGCTTGTCCACTGCCCTCGAGAGGGTTGAGTTGGGCTTGCAGCATGCCCGCAGCTACCAGGCGCTGGGCCGCATCGGAGAACTGGAGCGCAAGGATACGGACCTGTGTGAGCTCTGTCGAGAAGCCGGTTCAACGCTGGCGCTGCCAGGCCATGTGCGCCTGGAGATGGAGCTGTGTGACGAAGTCCTGGTGACGTCCGTGGACCCTGTGCAGATCACCGATGTTATCCGTGAACTGCTGCAGAACGCCTTGGACCACCTGAAGAACGAGCCCAAGGCCGAGATTAAGGTGATATGCCGCCGTGCAAGGCCTGCAGAGGTCAGAAAACAGAAAAAGTATATCCCTGAAGGTCCCCCCTATGGCCTCGTGGAAGTACGACAAAGTGGTTTGCCCCTGGCCGCAGAGGTGAAGGCCAAGCTGTTCGAACCGTTTTTTACGACCAAGACGGAGGGGCATGGGATTGGGTTGTGGGTGGCCCGCGACGTGGTGGAGCTACACGATGGATGTCTGACGGAAGTGAGCAGACCGAACGAGGGGGCGCGGTTTGCGATGTTCTTGCCTCTGGCCGAATAGAGAAGGGGGACTACCGGCGTGAACAAGGACATGCGACAGCAGCGACCGATCCTCATCGTCGAGGATGACCCGGAGCAGCAGGATCGCATCCGGACCGCGCTGCAGAAGCTGGAAGACGACCAGCGCGTTAAGCTGATCTTCTGTGGCACGCTCGAGAAGGCCTTGGAAGAGATTGAGCAGCAAGCCAAGCGCGGATCTCCCTATGAGATCGTGATCACCGATATGCGTCTGAGCGCCAGTGACCGCCGGGGCGGGATCAGGGTCGTGGAGGGGTGTGTGGCACACGGCACGCGGATCCCGGGCGGACAAACGGGCGAGCAACTGAAGCAAGCCGGTGTACTCGTCGAATCCAAGCCATTCTGCATCGTGGTCACCAACTACGCCGACACTGCCAATATCGCCCAAGCCTTTGCTGGTGGAGCAACTACCTATATCCCGCGTGACATCGGCGAGGACATCTTCGCCGCGATCTTGTATCACACTACAGTGCGCGCGATGGAAGAACTGACCAACCGCGAGCTTCTCGGCTTTACCCTGAAGGCGTTGGGTCAATAGGACTGTGAGCGCCGCCGGCACCCTTGTAGGCACGGTGCCTCTGAGGCTGGAAAGTTGGATCGCCTAGCGAAATGTGGTGTGCACGCGGCCGTGGACAAGAATCCACGGCCGCCAGTTTTCTTGGGGGCCTGCCGTTCCGGTCCTAAACGGCGCCCAGAAGCCATGCCAGGCCAGGGCATACTGCTGACATTTCGGTCTACTCATGATGCTTTGTCCGCGGAAGCCGCACTGCGGGAGGCGCGGATCCCGGCCGAGACGATCCCCAAGCCCCGTGTGGTCAAGGCCGACTGCGGACTGGCGCTCCTGGTAGCCTCCCAACATCGCGCGCGCGTTGAGGCCCTGCTGCAAGAAGGCCGGGTGCCGGTGAGCGGGATTTACGACTACGCTCGCGGTATCCGGAGCCCCGGCAGCGGATGAGGAGTAGGCAATGGAACGCGAGTTGGACGTTCGGGGAAAGCCCTGTCCCCAGCCCGTGCTGGAGACGAAGCGGGCGCTGGCGGAGCTGGACGAGGGCGTACTGACGGTGCGCTTGGACAACGACATGTCGGCCAAGAACGTGGCCCAGGCCGCGGCGGCCGGGGGGCACGAAGTCGTTACGGAGACCGAGGGATCGGAACTGCTGGTACGGATCCGCAAGCAAGCGGGCGCAGAGACGGAGGTGCCCGAGGTCGCGCCGACAGCACTGACAGGCGGCGTGCCGACGACAACAGCAGTGGCGATCTTCAGCGACGGCATGGGGCGGGGCAACCCCGAGCTGGGTAAGATCCTGGTCAAGTCGTACCTGTTTGCCCTCTCCGAGGCCGCGCAGGTGCCCGATTTCCTCCTGCTCGCTAATCACGGGGTGTTCCTGGCCTTGGAGGGAGCCGAGACGCTGGAGAGTCTACGGACGCTGGAGGACCGCGGCACGCAGATCCGCGTCTGCGGAACCTGCTTGGACTACCTCGGCGTCAAGGACAAGCTGGCCGTAGGCCAGGTCTCGAATATGTATGATATCGCCGAGGCCCTGGCACACGCCGGCAAGGTTGTGTCGTTGTAGTTCCGGGGCTTATGGTCTACCTGGACAATGCAGCCACCAGCTTTCCCAAGCCGCCCGGCGTCGCGGCAGCGGTGGCTGAGTGCCTGGAGGGCTTGGCCGGGAGCGCGGCGCGTTCGGCCGGGCCTAGTGCCGAGGCGGCCGGCCGGATCATTCTCGAGGCGCGACAACAAGCGGCGGGGCTGCTAGGCGTGGCGGACCCGCGTCAGGTGGTATTCATGGCTAGTGCCACCGACGCGCTGAATGCGGGCCTCAAGGGACTGCTGCGTCCGGGGGATCGGGCAGTCACTACCTCGCTGGAGCACAATGCGGTCGCACGACCTCTGAGGTTCCTGGAGCGGCAGGGCGTGGTGTGGGAGCGAGCGCCCTGCACACCCACCGGGCAGACGGACCTTGACCAGTGGCGCCGCACGCTGCGGGAACCGACGCGACTGGCAGTCGTGTGCCACGCATCGAACGTTTTGGGAACCATCGCGCCGCTGAGCGACCTCATCCGGATCGCCCACGACGAGGGAGCTTATGTGCTGGTGGACGCCTCACAGACGGTGGGCGCGTTGCCGCTGAACGTGGCTGAGCTGGGAGTGGATGCGCTGGCCTTTACGGGTCACAAGGCGCTGCTGGGCCCCCAGGGCACGGGAGGGCTGTACCTGCGGCCGGGACTGAATATCGAAAGCTACCGGCAGGGCGGCACTGGCAGCCAATCGGAGCAGGACGTGCAGCCGGAGTTCTTGCCGGACAAGTTTGAGAGCGGCACCCCGAACACGCCTGGGCTGGCGGGATTGGCCGTCGCGGCGCAATACATCGGGCAGCAGGGCGTGAGGCGCATCAGGGAACACGAGCTGGCGCTGACGTCGGCGCTGCTGGAGGGCCTGCAGCAGATGGAGGGGGTTGAGGTCTACGGGCCAGTGCGCGCTGAAGAGCGCGTGGGGCTGGTGAGCTTCAACGTGGGCAGCCTGGACCCGGCGGAGGTACAGGCGGTGGGCCGGGAGGCGGAGGCGTGATGAGACGGCGGAGGTCCGGTGGTGCCACATGGACGGCTGTTTGGGGGCGGCCGATGATGCGAATAGGGTATCTGACGGCAGAGCTAATGGTATATAACGAATTGCAGCGGCGTGGCAACAAAGCCGCCAGGGGGAGCTAGGCCAATGGCGCGGTACACTATCGAGCAAGGCAGCTTGGAGGCGCCAGGGGAAGCTGTTGAAATCGTGCAGATGCAGGACAGCACCGGCGGCATCCGGGCCGCGGTGGCGCCGGCAAGGGGCACCGAGCTGACCAGCCTGGCGTTCATGTTCGAGGGGCAGTGGCGGGAAGCACTCTATCGGGCGAAGGATTACGCGCCGGTGGAAGGCTGGCAAGGCCGAGCACCACTATTGTGGCCGGCGGTGGGGAGGAACTACACTCCGGAGCAGTTGGCGGAGGTCAAGGCCAGCGGCGAGGACCCGCCGATGTGCTCCTATCGCGTTGGCGATCGGGTCTACCGATTGCCCCGGCATGGGTTCGCCAAAGACCGGAAGTGGGAGCTGGTGGAGGCGACCGCAGAGCAGGACGGCGCACAGGTGGTGTGCCGATTGGTCAGCGACGACAAGAGTAGAAGAATGTATCCCTTTGATTTCGAGGTGATAGCCAGGTATAGCTTGTTCGAGCGCGGGGTACTGCTGGAGTACCGCGTGAGCAGTGGAACGGACGGCATGATCTTCGTAGTCGGCAACCACCTCACGGTGAAGCTGGGCTTGACGGGAGGGACGGTGCTGGAGGACTGCCTGTTCCGCTGCCCGGCAACGAGGCTGCTGACCTTGACGCCGGAGTCGCTGCTTGACGGCGAGAGCGAAGCGTTAGACCTCTCGGAGGCAGTCACGTTGGACGATCCGCGGTGGCACAATACGGTACTCAGCGGCTTTCCGGCGGGTGAGTACTGGGCGGAGGTGATTGACCCGCAGAGCGTCGCGTTACGGGTGTCACAAGAACTTGATCCCTCGGACCTGGTGCCGCCGGAGTGGATGCTATTCGTGCTGTATGGAAACCCCGAAGACAGCTACTTCTGCCCCGAGCCCTGGGTGGGCGGCCCCAACGCGCTCAATACGCGAGAAGGCGTGGTCGCCCTGGAGCGAGGGCAGGCGGCGACGTGGCGAATGAGGGTGGAGGTGGTGGGCGGCCGTTGAGGTCGGATGCGAACCACTAATCTGGCTGGGCCCGCTGCCGTCGGTGTCTGGAAGCGGGCGACACCGGGGCCATGCTCGTTGCCAACGCGCTGAAGATGATTGAGCCGGGGGTGATCAGCTATCTGCTGCGCGTGCAGGAGAAGGCGGGTTCGTACGCCGGCTCGTTTCTGAGCGCTCAGGCTTGGCACCCACCGACGCGAGACTGGAATGCCGGGAGTGCACACCATTACACGGCGGCGGCTCTGGGAGGGCTGGCGCTGTACCGGGCGGGCGCTCGCGATGGAAGAGTCCGCCAGCAAGAGGCCGGCGTGAGGGCTCTGGAATGGCTGGTTGCTCAGCAGCTCCCCACCGGCGGCTTCCCTGAAATCGTGAACAATGACCTGATGGCGCGATGGACGAACAAGCGTCTGGGTGTCACGGTTCTGGAGACGACGCCAGCGGGCCAGTGCGTGGCTGAGGCGCTCACGGGTGCGATCCGGCTGGGCTGGGAAGCCGATGAGAAGACACTGGCCTGCCTGGGAGCGCTGGGCAGTTGGCAGCTTTCGCTGGCCGTGGAGGACGGCTCGGGGCGGTTCCCCTATCACGACGGGGCGGCCATCGAGCTGCCCAGCGTCAACAGCAGGGCGGCGCACACCCTGGCTGCGGTAGCCTCCGTGTTGTCCAAGGAGGGCTGGCGGTTCTATACCGAGCGGACGCTGAAGGAAGAGCTGATTGCCCTGCAAACGGAGTACAATCTGGGGGTGCTGGAGCAGACGGACGAGACCCGGCCGCCACCCGAGCCCGGGGAGGCGCGGCGGGCCGCACGCCGCGCGATGCTGCGCACGATGGACCTGCAGGACGAGAACGGGATGTTTCCCTACTGGGCGGACGAGTCCGTGAAACCGGACCGCAAGCGAACAGTGGGCTACACGGCAGAGATCTGCCGCAACTTCCTGAGCATTGCCGAGCTGCTGGACCTCGTTGAGCCGGAGCTGCGGCGGATGAACGCCTGCTTGCGCCGGGCCGCGGGTTTCCTGGATGGCTGTGTCCGCAAGGACGGCTCCATCAACTGGCGCTTCGAGAGCACTACGGCCAAGCACCGAACGTGGGTGTACCTGGCGGTAGCCGAGGTGCTCTTACGGGTTGATCCGCACCGACACGCGGACACGATCGAGCGACTGATGGTGTACTGCTGCAAGAAGCTGTACGACTACGACCGCGGGCTCTTGTCGGTGACGGATACGCCGGAAGCGCCGGTGTACGAGTGCGCCCCCCTGCAGGCGAGGATGCTGCTGTCCATGCTCGATATGAAGATCGCATGACACGCAGCAGCCGGCCTGCGCCGACAACAGATATCGGGCCGCTACAGGCGGCGGAAGTGTAGGACGGCACGCTCGGGCCGGAGCGTCAGTTCAAAGGTCTGATTGTCGGGTAAGGCGCGAGCGGGCGAGCCGGCCTCCAGGCGCCAGAAGTGGCCCCCGACCGGGGGGACCCGCAGGCGGACCAGGCCGGCGCCGGAAGTACGTGTGAGGTCAATCTCGGCGCGGAGATCGGCCCCGGTGCGCTCGAACCCGTAGGTGACTGTGCCCCAGCGAGTGGGCACGCGTTCTACCGACAGGCCCCGGTCGGCGAGGAGCCAAGGGCCGGGCACGGCGCGGTTGAGCCAGAGCAGATCCTCGTCGCGTTGCTCGAAGACGCACATCCATCGCAGCATCCTTGGTGTCACGAGCTGAGCGGGCACGCAATAGTCGGCCTTGTGACTACGGGCACCCGTCTCGTCGGGCTCGATCTGCACTTGCTCGTAGGCGTTGTGCGTGCCCACCGAGAGGTGCCCAAACAGGTGGCCGTAGAACATAATCTGGAAGCGCCGCACCTCATCGCGGGCGAGTTCGGCGTACGCCAGGTGCGCCGCGGGCCAGTCGTCCAGCCAGCCCTGGAAGCGGATCGTGCCGAGGAGATCGCCCCCGTGGCTGCGCCGGTAGTCGAGCACAAGCTGTTCCTGCTCTGATGACAGGATGCCCGCTGAGAGCAGCTCCGGGTAGAAGCGATAGTTCGCGTAGGAGGCTGCCCGGGAGCAGGTCATCGTTTGGTGGCGCGTGGTCCGGCCCGCGATCTCCGGCAGGTACGGCGGCTCGGCGCACAGCTCGATGGAGCGTTCCAGGGCCCGTCTGATGTCGCGCGCGTACTGTTGAGCCTCCGCGCACAGGCGGTCAGCCTCCTGCTCATAACCCCCGGCCTCGCGGAGTGCACGGCTCAGCTCCAACAGCCCGCGCCAACACCACGCATCCCCGGCGAAGTAGAAGTCCCCCTCGTTGCGGTCGGACTTGCGGTCCCAGAAGTCGGCCTCGGGCTGGCCGCGGATCAGGCCGTAGATGACGGTATCCGGCTCTCGTTGTTGGGCTTTGACCCGTCGGGCCAGAATCATGGCCCAGATTCGCCGCAGGGGTGCCATAACGCCGGCGAGCCAATCGGCATCGCGTGTCAAGCGGAAGACGTCCGCCGCCAGGGCGAGCATCTGCCCGTATTCCGCGATTGCGGGGCCGTAGTAGTCGAAGGTGCCGTCGCCCTTGACATAGCTAGTCAGGTAGTGGCCGAGGAGGTCGCGCGCCAGTTGCGTGTGGTTCCACTCGAGCAGGCAACTGCCGGCGCTGAGGATCGTGGGCGGGAAGGTGTTGTGGATCTGGTTCGAGTAGGTCCCCACGCCATAGCGCGGGTCGAGGTCCACGAAGGTGTTGACGGCGCGTAGTAGGCAAGCCTGGGCAGCTTCGGCGATCTGCAGCTCGGGGACACGAAACTGGGCGCCGGCGGCGAGGAAATCGGCTTGTTCTCGAGCCAAGCGATAGAAGGCTTCGTAGAAGGGCGCGGGTTCTGCGGGCTGAGCGGGAGCGCCAATGTAGTAGCGGCAGGCGATTTCGTCCGAGGCGCGCGTGCGGACATAGACCTGCGCGCTTCCGGCGGCATCAGCGCGACAGAAGGCGAGCTGCTCCGCGCCTGTCTGGGCGGCAGAGTCCCAGTGGGAGCAGTTGACGGCCAGGCCGCCAGTCAGCAGATGGCGCCAGTAGACGTTGTGGTCGGCGGGATCATAGGGCCGAGGCGCCTGGAAGTAGCCGGGGATGGTGCCGTTGGGTTCCATGATCGGCTTGTCGTGCGCTCGGCGGTCGGCCAGAACCGCATAGGAAACCAACGGCGGCAGCCTATTGCGCACCTGTTCGGCCGAGGGCGGGTCCTGCTGCCTTAGCAGGTCCTCCGCCAAGATGTCTTGGCGCGCCTCCAGAATGCGCCGGAAGTAATCGGCATCGAAAGCTGCCTGAGCCGGCTCAGGGCGCCTGTCCGGCGCGAGCGCACCGATCTTGGGAGCCCACAGCCTGAGCCCATCAGTAGCAAGGAAGGCTAGGCCTCCGTCCGGGGAAGCGCTGAGGAACTCGAAGACAGCCAGGCGCTCGCCGTCAAGGTTGAGGATGGCGCGCAGCGTGAACCGGCCCAGGGCCTCGTCGAGACCGAGCGTGACTTCCCGGCCGGTCGCATGGTCGCGCACGCGTGCGCCATCTGTGCCGAACTCGAGGACTGCGGGGAATTCCATTGTTGCATCGCTCCGGGGACCGGGCTTCGGCACGCCGGCAATCAGACTCCGATGATCGATTCCGCCATGGGATACCACGGCGGATGCGCGGCTGCCAGAGCCTGACGAGCTGAGTCGGTGAAAGGGAGCACCATGGCGACCTCGGATACCTTGGGCCGAAAGCCCAGCTCGGTCAAGAGTGGGTATTCTGCGGCGCGGATGTCGCACAGTGCGGCCAGGTCCGGGCGCGGCGCCGCGGCCAGAAGGGCCTTCGCTGCGGCGGCGTCGGGCGCCACGAGGTCGGTGACCACGGAAACCGTGCCCGGGCGGCCAGCCAGGGCGATCCGGGCCTCAGCGAAGGCCACGCAGCCGGTGAGGCCGTCCAGTACGAAGAGCTGAACCGGCATGTCGGGGGGACGGGCCTCACGGTGCCACTGCCACAGGTCGTCATCCAGCGGAGCAAAACCCTCGTAGCCACCGTAGTGACGGTTGACCAGGTCGCGGAGGGCGAGGCTTTCGTCCGCCGTCGGGGTCCGGACCATGCGGTCCGAGGAGGGACGCGGGCCGACCAGCAGCTCCGGCCGAGCGCGCGTTAGGTAGCCCAGCCTCTGATAGAACTGGTACGGCGAACCCTCGGGGTTCGTGTACAGCACCGCGGCTTCGGCCCCGCGTTCCCGCATCCGGACGTGAGCACGCAGCATCAGGGCGCGGGCCAAGCCGCGCCGCTGATGGGTCGGTTCCGTCGCCACGGTATCAATGATACCGCAGGACACTAGGCGGCTACCCAAGCGGAGGGACTGGATCGCCACGAGGACGTTGGAGACCATCTGCCCCTCGTACCACGCGCCGAAGCATACGTCGGGCGTGCTGCCGGGACGGCGCAGATACCACTCCGTGAAGGCCTCCGTGGCCTCCAGAGCGCCTTCGTACTCCGCAAAGGCAGCGTTGGTGAGGCGCGTCAGCGGGCCGACGAGGTCCTCAACGTCGGAGTGGGGGCCGAGACGGTACGCGTCCAGGGACATCGCAGCACCCGGGGCCAAAGGCTCAGTTGCCTATTCACCATCCGCACCGTAAGGGCCTTCACGTCGCGGAGGGGCGTGCGACGTACAGACCCATAAAGGCCAATCCGCCTCGTCGTTGTTGGTTCCCCGAACCAGTTGACCCGTACTGCTCTTTAGCACGAAGTCTGGCAAGAGTCGCAAGACTCACTGCTCGAGCAGCCGAAGCTCGCCGACAAAGATAGTCGTCTGATAGTTGGCCACGGGTCTGCGATCCAGCAGCCGGAGGCTGAGATTCAGTTGCTGCTTACCGCGCGCAAGGTCAGTCAGGTCAAGGCTGCTCCACTCGCGGCCGCCCTGCCGGGTGAGCGCAATGTCTTCCTCCCAGAGTACCCGATCTCCGTGGAGCCATTGATAGAAGCGGTATTTGGGCCACTTTTCGCTGTCGTATTCATCATTCAGGAAGAACTGAAGGGTCAGGTGGCGCTCAAACTTGGGTACTGGGAGGGCGAGATCAACCTGCACGTAGTCGCCGGGAACAGACGCCGTATGCCCCGGGAAACTCAGCACAAAGGCTTTCTTGGTGCCGTCGGTGTACAGTCCGGTGCTCCACTTGCCCTGAAAGCGAACGGGGGAGGCGGCGATGTCTTCGACGCTGACAGTTGCCAGGGGCCGGCCCTCGGCCGGCGGATGGGTGAGTGCCTGCAGCATGGTGTCCACGTCGAGGCCCTTGGCTTTCAGGCCCTCGATACGCTTTTGGAACGCAGTTGCCCGCCGCTGAAGCTCTTGCTCCCAGTACTCAGCCCCGCCGGCGGCGCGCGCCTGCCAGAAGGCGGCGTAGGTGTCAATGCCCTTCAGCCCCTGCAACGCGAGTGTCAGGGCCTTGAGCTGTTGTTTGAGCTTGGGACGCGCTTCGGCGCAGAGCTTCTCGACGGCCTGCCGGTCTCCGGCCCGGAGCCTGGCGAACACCGCGGCCTCGTGCTCGGGCCACCACATTTCCGGTCGGGGCAAATCCGTGAGGGTGGCCGCTGTCGCCCATTCCGCGCGCATGGGTTCGAGGTACACGGTCTGCAGGCGCTGCGGCGTCAGTAGCGTCTCCTGCGGCGCCTTCTCCTCCAGGCGCTTCAGCAGCCGGTCCATGGCAGCGAGGTCCTGCTTGATCTTCGCCACATCGGCATCGGGCTTGAGGCGTGGCGGCCAGCCATTTTGAGGCGTCGGGCTGCGTTGCGGAAGCAAGAAGCTCCGGCGCAGTTCCCGCAAGCGGTCGTCGAATTCGCGCGCCGTCTCGACCAGCGAGCGGCCGAACACCGTCTCGTAAATGAACTGCCGCGTATGTTCCCAGTCATGCCGTGCCGGTTCCCAGGCCCAGACGCCGAGTACCGAGGCGGCGTATTCCTGGCCCCAGCCGCCCCACTGCATGACGGTGTCGGTGTTCTCGGCTGCATCGCGGATCTTCTCGTAGTCCGGGCTGTGCCAGCCCCAGGTCAGCATCGGAACCTCCATGTAGGAGGGCTTGTCCACGCGGAACGACGCGCCGCCGTAGCTACCGTGGGTGAAGCCGCCTTCGGTGCGGGGCCAGTTGTGCCACCACGCGGGGAGGCGGCTGAGGCCGAGCTGCTTGCAGGCTTCGCGGTCCGCCCGGCAGGGGACGCGGGTGAAGAACCACGTCGCATTCTCCATGCCCGGGACCTGAACCATTTGCCGATTGAAGTCGGTGTCAATTTTCTGATAGGATCCGGAGGGCGGCGTGGTCGCAATGGTTCGGCCGGTAAAGCCGCGCTGCCGGCCCAGCTCGATGACCCGCCGGACGAGGTCCATGGCATGTTCCCCGCCGCCGGGGTCATCGAAGGAGATCCAGAGGCCGTCCACGCCGAAACCGATCAGTTCCTCGAAGGTCTTCAGTGCCGCGTCAAACTTGTCGGGCTTAATGCCGCAGGAGACCGTGCCCCAGACGAACAGCCCGCGCCGGTGCGCTTCTGTGACACAACGGGTGAGCTCCTCGACGTTGAACTTGAACCCCGGAGGGAAGCCGAACTGTCCGCGGCGCCGCGGAGGGCCGTCGCGGACGTCAATGAAGTTGTAACCGGCCCACAAGTAGGCCTCCATCACGCCCGGCTCCAGATGCGCCTGATAGTATGAGACAGGGCGGCCGCGCCAAGCAATACTGGGCCAGTCGCGGACCGACATCAGGGGAAAACTGGGTTGGCCGCCTTCGTCTCGGATTGCGCGGAAGAAGGTCTGGGCGCCGTAGATGACGCCGCGGGGATTGCAGCCACCGATGACCACGGCGAGGCTGTTGGCCGCCTGGACCATCTCGATAACGTACCCGTCATGTCCCGGGGAGTCCGCCGTGAGGTCAAGCTTGAGCTTGCGGCAGAGCTGGTCCAGACGCTCGTTCGTGTCTCGGCACCCCAGTAGGATCATTTGCGGTGCATTGGCCGTCGGTTTCCCCTCTGTGACGACCGGCAGTCGCAGGCCAAAACGCCGCTCAACCAGCGTCTGAAGCCGTTGGGCAGCGTACTTCTCCGGTTCGGTCGCTTGGGCGCCCAGGACAACCACACATTCCGGAGGGCGACGCAGCAGCACCGTTCCGCCCGGCATGGCGAGGCGCTTGGGCTGCGGGATGAGCACCGGCATGACCTGCCCTCCGGCGGTTGCCGCGGAGCCCAGCAGAACGCCGACGGCCAGGATGGTCACGAGGTCCGAGCTGCTCACGGGTCGAGCCATGTTCGCGGTCCTCCTTCAAGAACAACGGGCGCTGCCCTATTGCGGCGGGCAACTCTCAGTTCGCACTTCAGCGCAGGACCCCTCTTGGCCGGGCCAGCTTCCGAGCAACTGTGCGCGTAGGACGTGGCAAATATCGCCAATAATAGTAACCTAGGTTACACTTCGGTGCTGTTTTTGAGGATTCTTTTGGTCCTGTGAGGCAAAGCACAGTGCTGGGTTGTTCATAACCTTTGGCCAATGCGATAAACTGTCCTTACGACGCGGTAGCGATTCCTTCCGCAGAACGACGCTGAGGAAAAGCCCTGGAGGCAATACTCGGGCTGTCCTTCTCCGGAATCGACTCGACGTAGGGAGAAGGCCAGATTTGCTGGACCAATTTCAGGTTCACTAGGAGGACCTGCTAAAAATGGTAACGGATGTGATGGCGCGCAGTGCGCGCGAGGCGGAGAATCTTGCCGAAATTGTCTCAGCGCTGGAGCGGATGAACGTCTTGGCTCTGGCCTCCAGAGATGACCTTGCCGAGCTGGCGACCGTAGCAGTGCGGCGCGAGGTTCCGGCGCATGAGATTGTGTACTCGGCGGACGAAGACGAGGGGATGGTGTACTTCCTGGACGAGGGGAAGGTACGGCTCTGCAAGGTGACCGAGGACGGCCGCGAAGTGACCCTGGCTGTGCTCAGCGAGGGCGAGATCTTCGGCGAGCTGGGTAGCGCGGAGGAGACCTCATGCGACACCTTCGCGGATGCTCTGGAGGACACACGTGTCTATGCCATTCCGCGTGAGAGCTTCGAGGCCTTCTGTCTCAAGCTGCCCCAGGTCTCTCTTGCGGTGATCGGCGAGATAGCGGACCGACTGCGGCGCCGGGAAAGCCAGATTGAGGACCTGGTGTTCCGCAGCGTGTCCGAGCGCGTGGCTTCCACCTTGCTGCGTTTGGCCGAGGACCACGGCCGGGTCAGCCGCCGGGGAATCACGATTGACCTGCGGCTCACGCATAAGGACATCGCGAACATGGTGGCTTCGACGCGCGAAACAGTGACCGGTGTTCTAAGCGGCCTGAGGAAGCTTGGCGCGATCGAGATGGACCACAAGCGCGTCTTGATCGCCGACGGCGACATTCTGCGTGACGAAGCCGGGCTGAACTGAACGACATACGAGCGCTCAAGCGCTAGTCGGCAGGTGACGCGTTCAGTGAGGACCCGGGGGCAAGTGGCGCCTCCAACCGGGCGATGAGGATGTACGCCTGGCGCGGTGTCAATTGCGTTGGCTGCGGGATTGTGCTATAATTCTTGGTCACGCCTGCGGTCCGGGGGTAGTAGTGCGCCAGGGTCGGCCGCAGGCGAGGTCAGTATTGGTCCCGTGGGACCTGCGGAGGAGTGCTAAACGGTGAAAAAGGGGATCCACCCTGAGTACATGGATTGCACGGTGCGGTGCGCCTGTGGCGAAACGTGGCAGACGCGCTCCACGAAGCCCGAGCTCCGAATCGAGATCTGCTCCAAGTGTCATCCGTTCTTCACAGGCAAGCAGAAAATCGTTGATACTGAGGGACGAGTGGAGCGATTCCTGCAGCGCTACGGCCTGAAGGACAAGGCAACCGCGAGCGAACAGGCCAAGAAGTAGGCCTTCAGGCGACATGTCCGAGAACCCAGGTAGCCGCCAAGCGGATGAACGTGCGGTGCCCGCCCCTCATGGCGAGCCGGAGGACGGGTATTACGGCGGACAGGCAGTGCTCGAGGGCGTGATGATGCGCAATCGCCACGAGTACGCGACGGCTGTGCGCCGGATGGACGGGCGGATCGTGCTGCAAAAGCGGCCCGTGGAGACGTTCACGGCACGTCACCGCTGGGCCCGATGGCCGCTGATCCGCGGCTTCTTTGGGTTCATTGACGCCTTCGTGCTTGGATACCGCAGCCTTGATTTCTCAGCCCAAGTGGCAGTGAATGAAGAGCAAGAGAGACTACGTGCCGCGAAGCCGGCGCAGGACGCGGACCGGTCGGAGGCCGAAGAGCGTCCTTCTCAGGAGCCCAAGGGCTTCCCCAGGTTCTTGATGTACGCCACGCTGACGCTGTCAATATGCCTCGGTCTGGGGCTGTTCGCCGTGCTGCCCACGCTGGTTGCCGGTTGGACCATCCCCGGGCCGCCGGCAGCAGTGACATCGCAGACGGCGGACCAGCCGTCCGGAACGCCGTCGAGCTGGCTGAAACGTGTGACGGGTGGTGGGCCGACAGCACCCAAGTCCACGGCACGGAATGTGGTGGAGGGCGGGGTGCGGCTGGTGGTGATCATCGGGTATATGCTGGGCATCTCGCTGATGAAGCAGATTCGGCGGGTGTTCCAGTATCATGGCGCCGAGCACAAGGTGATCAACACGTTCGAAGCGGGCGAAGAGGTGACGGTCACCAATGCCCGGCGCTTCAGCACGATTCATCCGCGCTGCGGTACCGGTTTCATCCTGATCGTCATCGCCGTGAAGCTGATCGCGGGATGGGCTTTGGGGTGGCCAGTGTGGTGGATTCGCGTTCCGCTCCGGCTGCTGCTGCTGGTCCCGGTGGCCATGATTAGCTACGAGCTGCTGCGGCTGGGCGGGAAGTATCGCCATAGCCTGTTTACCCGCGTGCTGATCGCGCCCGGCATGGCGCTGCAGAAGATCACCACGCGAGAGCCGGACAACCGGATGCTGGAAGTCGCCATCCACGCCCTGGCCGCTGTCTGCCCCACGGTTAGCGTGCCCCAGCAGTCCATCCGCGAAGTCAGTACACCTCAGGCGGCATCTCCCGAGGCCCAACCCGCCTCATCCACCTAGTGTGCGATTGCGGCTTAACCACCGGTTGTGTCAACTGGTGGTAGATTGCGGACGCGTGAACGCGGTTATGACGTTCGCTATTGAGGCTGCAGTTCGCCGGTGATATACTGGAGACATGGAAGAGGTCCTGGAGAAGCTGGAACGCGATTTTGAGCAGCTCGAGCGGCAGCTCAGCAATCCGGAAGTGCTGGCCAATATGGACCAGTATCGCGAGCTGGCGCAACGTCATGCCGGCTTGCAGGAGAAAGTCGAACAGGCCCGAGCTTATCGGGCGCTTCAGCAGGAGGTCACGGACCTCGAAGAGCTGCTCAAGGACCCCAGTACCGAGGACGATTTCCGCGAACTGGCAGCAACGGAGCTGGAGCAAGCGCGCGAGAAGGCTCGAGCAGCGCGGGAGAAGCTGCTCTTGCTTCTGCTGCCCAAGGACCCTGCGACGGAGCGTAACGCCATTGTCGAGATCCGCGCCGGCACCGGCGGCGAGGAGGCTGCGCTGTTCGCGGGCGATTTGTTCCGCATGTACACGCGGCTCGCCGAGCGCCGGGGGTGGCAGTGGGAGCTCATTAGTGCCAACGAGACGGGCATCGGCGGGTACAAGGAAGTGATTTTCGGAGTATCGGCTCCCGGTGCCTATGGTGTGTTGCAGCATGAGAGCGGCGTGCACCGTGTGCAGCGCGTGCCGAAGACGGAATCCAGCGGTCGGATCCACACCTCCGCGGCTACGGTGGCGATTCTGCCCGAGGCGGAGGAGGTGGACGTGGAGATTCGTCCCGACGATCTGGAATGGTCCACCATGCGCGCAGCGGGCGCGGGCGGACAGCACATGCAAAAGAACGAGACCGCTGTCCGGGTCGTGCACAAGCCGACGGGTTTAGTTGTCTCTTGTCAGGACGAACGTTCGCAGCACCAGAACCGGGAAAAGGCGCTCCGCGTGCTACGCTCTCGAATCCTAGAAATGGAACGCGAGAGGCAAGAATCGGAAATCGCCAAGACGCGCAAGGCTCAGGTCAAGAGCGGCGACCGGAGCGATAAGATCAGGACCTACAACTTTCCTCAGGATCGGGTGACCGATCATCGCATCAACCTCACGCTCCATAATCTTCCCGCGATTCTCGATGGAGAATTGGACGAGCTGCTCGAGGCGCTGGAGCTTCACTACCAGCAAGAGCGCCTCGCGGCCGGCGAGTGATATGCGCAGCCGCCGGACCGTGGGGGAATGGTGGCAAGAGGCGCAGCGGCGGCTGGAACAAGCCGGAGTGGCGGACGCTCAGGCGGAGGCGAGCTGGCTCCTGCGCCTGGTGTTGCGGGTGGATGCCGGCTGGCTACACGTGCACCGAGATCAAGTGATGGAGGCAGGGCAGAGCGAGGCACTCGCCTCGGCACTGGAGCGTCGCCTGCGCCGGGAGCCCCTGGCCTACATCGTGGGATTCGAGGAGTTCTACGGCCTGCGCTTTCGATCCGACCCCCGAGCCCTCATCCCCCGCCCGGAGACGGAACTGCTGGTTGATGTAGCGCTGGAGCTGCTCAGGGGGCAAGCGGGGCCCGTTGTGGCCGACATCGGAACCGGGTGCGGTGCCATCGGTTTGAGCCTTGCGCGCACGATCCCGACGGCCCGCGTGGTGTGTACGGAAATCTCGGCGCCCGCACTGGAGCTGGCCCGGCAGAACGCGGTCGAGCTGGGCGTGGCGGACCGGGTGGACTTCCGGTGGGGTCCGGACCTTGACCCTCTGCGTGAGTTGGCTCTCGAATCAGGCCTCCACGTGCTCCTGTCCAATCCGCCCTACGTACGTTCAGCCGAGGTTGATAGCCTGGAGCCCGAGATCGCTCATCATGAGCCTCGGGTGGCGCTGGACGGAGGCCCCGATGGCCTGGACTTCTACCGGCGGGTTGTGCCACGATGTCTGCAGTTTGCCCGTCCGGGAGGCGCGGCCGCATTTGAGGTGGGGGCAGGCCAAGCGGAGGCCGTGGCGGAACTGTGGCGCAGATCGGACCCGACGGCGGACATCAGGATCCGCCGTGACCTGGCCGGCGTCCCGCGCGTAGTGCTGGCTGTGAAAAGCTCGTGAGGCGTACCGAGTCAAACCGCATGGACAACCACAACTCGCGCGACAGTTCGGTCCACCGGTGCCCGGAGCCGGCCGCGGCAGTGCTTCGGGCCGGAGGAGTGATCATCTTCCCCACTGACACCGTCTACGGATACGGCGCCGACGCGACGAACCCGGAGGCGATGCGGCGGCTGCTGGAGCTGAAGTCGCGGCCCGAAGGGAAGCCTGCGCCGGTGCTGCTCGCCGAAGTCGGGCAAGCTGCGGAGCTGGCGCAGATCTCGCCTTACGCAGCGCGTCTGATGAGGCGGTATTGGCCGGGCGCGTTGACCCTGGTGTTACCGGGGCTGCCTGACGGCTGCCTGGCGGCGGAAGCATTGGGCCCAGACGGCTCGGTCGGCCTGCGCGTCCCCGGTCTGGCGCTCGCCCGTGAGCTGATCCGGCTCGCCGGATGCCCTGTCGCGGCGCCGAGCGCCAATCCCGCGGGCGGGAGGCCGCCGGGCACGTTGCAGGAGGCGCTCGATCAGCTCCGGGGCGATGTGGACGCCGCGTTGGAGGGCGGCCCATGCCCGCTGGGATTGCCTTCCACCGTCGTGCGCGTGCTCGACGCAGATGTCGAGATCTTGCGCGAGGGTGCTATCAGCGCCTCGGAGATTCGAGCCGCGGTTGGAAGTGAGGCCTGAGGCGATGGCCCTGGAGTTCACCGGTTTTCGGCGTCCGGACGGCTCGGTGGGAGTGCGAAATCATGTGCTGGTCCTCCCAACGGTTGCGTGCTCCACCACGGTCGCCGACCGCATTGGCCGCGCCGTTCCGGGAGCCATCGCCCTGACCCACCAGCACGGCTGCGCCCAGGTCGGCGCCGATCGCGATCAGACCGCCCGAGCGCTGGCCGGCGTGGCGCGAAACCCGAACGTCGGCGCAGTGCTGCTGGTGGGACTGGGGTGCGAGGGCATCCCCGCCGAGGAGCTGGCCGAGGCAGTGGCTCCCACCGGCAAACCCGTCGAGACGATCGTGATCCAGCGGGTCGGGGGCACGCGCCACGCCATCGCGCAGGGAACCACAATCGCGGAACGTCTCCTGGCCGACACCCGCCGAGCAAAGCGCGAGGCCTGCGCCGTCTCCGAGCTTGTGATCGGCACGGAATGCGGCGGATCGGACGCCTACTCCGGCCTGTCGGCCAATCCGGCGGTCGGTGTCGCCGCGGACCTGTTTGTGGGCGAAGGAGCGACCGTGATCCTGGCGGAGACGACCGAGATGATCGGCGCCGAGCACTTGCTGGCGGCTCGGGCCGACGATCCCACGGTCAGCCGGAAGCTGGCCGCCGCGGTTGCGCGCATCGAGCGCGAGGCACGTCAGGCCGGGGCGGATGTGCGCACCGGCAATCCGTCGCCGGGGAATCGGCGTGGTGGCCTGACGACGCTCGAGGAAAAGTCTCTGGGCTGCATCCGAAAGGGTGGAACGACACCCATCCGGCAGATGTTGGCATATGGGGAGCGCCCCACCAAGCGCGGCCTGGTGCTCATGGACACGCCGGGGCAGGACGTCGAGTCGGTCACGGGTCTGGCGGCCGGCGGCGTGCAGCTCGTGCTATTCACGACGGGCCGGGGCTCGCCCATCGGGGGCCCGGGAGTGCCGGTGGTCAAGATCGCCAGCACCACCGCGCTATTTGCTCGGATGCCCGAAGACATGGATTTCAACGCCGGCACGATCCTCGACGGCTCCGAAAGCATCGAACAGGCGGGTAGGCGGCTGTTTGACTTGGCCTTGCAGGTGGCGGAAGGGCGGCTGACTTGCGCCGAGGAATTGGGCGCGGTGGAATTCGGTATCAACCGGATCGGGCCGACGGCGTAAGGCGGCAAGACTTCGAGGCTGGGAGCTATGGTATTCCGGAGCCGGGCGCCGGTCCGCATTGACTTCGCCGGCGGGACGACCGACATCCCGGCCGTGGCCGATCGCGACGGCGGTGCGGTACTCAGTGCCGCGATCAGCCGGTACGCCTACTGCACCGTTCGGCCGCTGACCGAGGACACGGTGGTCATGCGCGCCGAGGAGCTGGAGCAATCGCTGCGGGCCAGCTCGCGAGCGGAGTTGGTGTACGACGGGACGCTGGACCTGCTGAAGGCGGCGGTGCGCGCCATCGAACTGGACTGCGGCGTGGAAGTGACAGTGCGCTGTGACGCTCCGCCCGGTTCCGGGACCGGCTCCTCGTCGGCCGTGGCGGTTTCGCTCCTGGGGGCCCTGGATGCGCTCCGCTGCAGTCGGCAGGGCGGGGAGGCGCTGACCCAGTTGCACGCTGCCGAACTGGCCTATGAGCTTGACCGTGTGCTCGGAATCGTGGGCGGGGCGCAGGATCAGTACGCGGCGGCTCTGGGGGGCATGAATTACCTGCGGTTTAGGGGCGGGGGCGAGGTAGATGTGGAGCGACTCGAGCTGCCCCGATGGGTGGCGTACGAGCTGGAGAAGCACCTGGTCCTGTGTTACTCGGGCGAAGCCCGCTTCTCCAGCGACGCCAACGAGCGAATGATTGCCGCTTATCTGGCGGGCAACGAGCAAGTAGTCGCGGCGATGAGACGGGTGCGCGACGTAGCCGGCGAGATGCGGGAGAGCCTGCAGAGGGGCGATCTGGACAGCTTCGGGGCGCAACTGAACGCCGAGACACAGGCGCGTTTGGTGCTCAGCACAGAGGCCATGACGGACAAGATGGCCGAACTGCGTGAGGCGGCATTCCAAGCGGGAGCGCTGGGGGCGAAAATCTGCGGTGCAGGTGGTGGCGGCTGCATGGTATTCCTGTGTGCGCCGGACCGAGAAAGCTCGGTGCGACGGGCGCTCACCGCGGCGAACGGCCGGATCCTGAACTTCGCGCTGGAACACGAGGGCCTGCAGGTCTGGGAGAGCCCACGTTAGCCCACGAACACGGCATGACGGAACCGACCGACGACCGGACAAACGACACAACTGCGAATAGCGCAACACCGCCCGGCTTCTGGCGCCGCGAGCTGTTGCCGCTGTGGGGACTCGCCCGCTCGCGGGAGGGGATCATCATCCTCACCGGGGCTCTGCTCGTCGTCGCCTACGAGCTGCACAAGGCCGATCTGGGCCGCCGCCTGGGCTCCGACCTGCAGCTCAAATGGGCCTTCTTCGCCTGGCTGGGCAGCACCACTGTTTTGCTCGGTGTGATCCCCCTGCTTGTAGCGCTGGCGCTGAGGCTAACTCTGCGCGACCTGGGACTGGGCCTGGGAAAGCCAAGGGTGTGGGCACCGTACCTGCTGGGCTATGCCGTGATCATGACGCCGTTGGTCTACCTAGCGTCGCGGCAACCGAGCTTTGGCAGCTATTACCCGCAGTACCGCTTTGGCGCGGCTCCGGGGCCGGAAGCGGCGCGGATGTTCTGGCTCTCGGAGCTGGCGTTCGGGCCATACTGGATCGCATGGGAGTTCTTCTTTCGGGGGTATCTCATCCTAGCCCTCGTTCCGCGCTTCGGCCCGGCCGCGGTTCTGATCCCGGTCGCCGCCTTCGCGATGACTCATCTGGAGAAGCCTGAGCTGGAATGCTGGTCGGCGATTGTAGCGGCAGTCGCGCTGGGCTGGATGTCATATCGTGGTCGGTCGGTGTGGCCCTGTGTCCTACTGCACTGGGCCTGTGGCCTGTCCATGGACCTGCTGGCCAAGTACGGGTCGTGATCAGGTAGTCACGGCGCACCGAGGGCCCGACCCACGAACTCGCCACCAATGGAGGGTGAGGCACATGTTGACCATTCGCTCACTGGGCCATGCCTGCTACACGCTGTCGGACGGTACGCACACAGTCATCTTCGATCCGTGGCTGACCGGCAACCCGGAGGCCGCGTGCAGCCCCGGCGATGTGCGGGTGGACGCGGTCCTGCCCTCGCATGGGCACTCGGACCACCTGGGCGATGCGATTGAGATCTCCAAGCGGCTCAACGTGCCTATCATCGCGGTCTACGAGCTGACGATGTACTGCCAGCGGCACGGCGCGCCGGTCGCTCCCATGCACATTGGCGGAGCCCATGACTTCCCCTTCGGCCGCGTGAAGCTGACGCCCGCCTGGCATGGGTCGTCGGTCGTGGGCGATGATCTGATCGAGTACACGGGGATGCCGTGCGGCTTCGTGGTCACGATGGACGGGCGGAACGTGTACTACGCAGGCGATACGGCGCTGTTCTCCGACATGAAGCTCATCGGTGAGCTGGACCCGCTGGAGGTGGCGATTCTGCCCATCGGGGACAACTTCACCATGGGGATGAAGGACGCGGCCAAGGCTGCCGAATTCCTGCAGGCCAAGGCTGTGATTCCGACGCACTGGTCGGCCTTCGACGTGATCAAGTGTGATCCCGAGGACTATGCCGCGCTGATCGAGCCGCTGGGGATCAAGTGCGTCATCCTCCGGCCAGGCGAGGAAGCGCAGTTCTGAGCCGGGCAGCCGAGGGACGGCATGGTGAACAAGCTGGGCTATCATCCGGCGACTTTTGGGCGCGATCTTGAGGCCTTCTGGACCTGCGCCCGCGTCAGTGGTCGCGTCGGGTGGGACGGACTCGAGTACTGCGGACGCGGCCTGGAGCAGTACTACGGCTCACCCGAGCCCTTCGCGCGACGCCTGCACGACGAGGGTCTGGAGCTGGCGACGATCTACACCGGCTGCTCGTTCGCCGACGGGACCGCGATCCGCGAGGAGCAGGAGACGGTGCGCCGCGCGGCCGACTTCTGCGCGGCAGTGGGAGCGGAGTTCCTGCTCATTGACGGCGGACGCAAGCGGGACGGCGGCTGCACCGATCGAGACATCCAGGGAGTCGCTCGGGCGGCCAACGAGATGGGCGAGATGGCCCGCGAGCGCGGACTCACCTGTTGCTGGCACCAACACTGGGGTACGATGTTTGAGTACCCGCCGGCCTTCCACCGCCTGATGCAGTTGACGGACCCCGAACTGGTGCGCTTCACGCCGGACACGGCCCAGCTCGCTCTGGGCGGGTTCGACCTGCCGGCGGTATTCGAGCAGTATCTTGAGCGCATTGCGTACGTCCACTTCAAGGACCTGGACAAGAACCGGCGCTTCATTGAGCTGGGGCGCGGCACTGTGGATTTTGCGCCAGTCTGGCAGATCCTCAAACGAGGCGGCTACAACGGCTGGATCGTGGTGGACCTGGACTACACGAGCCTGCCGCCCGAGGAGAGCTGCGAGATCAACTTCAGTTTTCTACGCGAGCGGCTGGGCATCAACGGCGCCCTCGGCCAGGCTCGATTGCCCCAGGGCGATTGGACTTGACATGACCCCGCTGATGCTGACGACGGATTTCTCGGCCTTGGCCCACATGCGCCCGGCGTTGGACGTCGCTGCCGACGGCCGCGTGTGGGTAGCGTGGCTGGTGCATGACGGAGGCGCCGAGCGGGTCGTGGCCCGCTGTCGGGATGGCGACAAGCTGGGAGAGGTGCATGCGGTGAGCACGGTGTCGGGCGCGGAGGGTGCGCCGAGCGTAGCCTGCCTGTCCGATGGGTGCGTGTGGGTGGTGTGGTGCGCTTGGCGGGACGGGCGCTGTGTGGCTCTGGGGCGCCGCTATTCGGGTGCGGGCTGGGGTGAGGAGGTCTGCCTGAGCAGCGCCGATGAACAGCCGCTCCAGGCTGTCGCAGCAGCACTGCCCGCAAGCGCCGCTCTCGCCGTCTGGTCTGCGCTGGATGACCATGGCCTGCGTCTGCGCTCCGCGCTCTGGCACAACGGCTCGTGGAGTTCGGCGGAGAATCTTGCTCCGACGGAGCCCGACGCCTTTTCGGGTTTTCGAAGAGGCGAAAATGGCTCTCGCCCGTGTGTGTGTGAGGCCGCTGATGGCTCAGTGTGGTGCGTGTGGGACCAATACGCCGGAGCTTGCTATACTGTGTGGGCCTCGCAGTGGTCGGGCAGATGGAGCGCCGCTGAGAGGCTCACCAGTGGCCCGGACTGGGACTTCTGTCCGAACATCGCCGTGGCGAATGACGGGACGCCTTTCGCCGCCTGGCTGCACCTGACGGACGTACAGAACGCAGAGGGCGTCATTGACCAGTGGGCCACGGTCCGCTGCGCGCGTCGCCAACCGGACGGCTGGCAGCCCTGCGGCGATGACGAACACGGCACCTGCGCCGACCTGGCTCACGGCCTGCTGCCGAAGGGTGCCGTCTGGGGCTATCCCGGCCGTCGGCGGCAGCCGCTGCTTCTGCCTGACGAGGCGAAGGGGATGTGGCTAGTCTGGGAGCGCAAGGAGGAGCACGACCAGCCGACGACGCAGTCGGTGGGCGTGCTCTGTGGCCGCCACTTCGACGGGTCGGCCTGGTCCGAGCCCGTAGAGCTTCGTCGCGGCTACTACTGGTACGTCCTGCCCTCACGGCCGGTCGGCCGGGAGGTGCCCTTTGCTGGTGTACTGTGCAGCGGGCCGGATCGCCTGGCACTGGTGCTGGATGCGCTTGAGCTCCGCCCGCCGAGCGAGTACCCGCCGCTGCGGACCGAGACCTGGACCGGGTGGCAGGGCGTGCAGCTCGTCTGTAACGAGCCCCGGCCGGTGGAACGTCCCCGCATCCGCGCGGCTGGGCAGGAATACGGGCTTTACTGGGGCGACCCCCACTGCCACTCTACTCTCTCGGGCGATGCCGAGGGCGAACCGGACGAGCTGCTGCGCTACGCCCGCGATAAGGCCGGTCTCGACTTCGTGGCCCTGACGGACAACGACTTCTATGAGGCCCCCCTGCTCGAAGGCGACTGGCACTTGTACCAGACGCTCGCCGCGCACCTCGAAGATGAAGGTTTCGCCATCCTGCCGGGGTACGAGTGGAGCTACCGTACGCCTCGCGACCGGCCCGACCGCGCCCCGGACGTGCCGGACCACCGCTCGGTTCTGTACCCGGATTTCGGGCGGCGGGTGCTTCGGTACACTGACGAGCCCGGCGCCGACACGGAGCGTCTGGCTGCCTTCGTGACAGCTCAGGGCGGCATCCTGCACGCCCATCATGGCAAGTGGTACCTCACCCAGAGCGAATGCGAGCGGAACGCGGAGGCCTGCTCGGCCTGGCAGGT
>JALGUG010000060.1 GCA_029820995.1 Candidatus Zipacnadia bacterium | reverse complement strand
GGCTGTGGCGGAGGTGGGTGGGGGGCAAGCTGTAGTGGCGGACGGAGGGATCCAAGCACGCCTGAGGCTGCCGCTTGCTGGTCTGCTGAGTGACGGTTCACTCAGCGATGTGGGCGCAGATCTAGACAAACTCGGAGACGCGGCCAGAGTTCTCGGGTGTCCGCTGGCAGAACCGTTCATGCACTTATCCTTCCTCGCGCTGCCGGTGATCCCCGAACTGAAGCTAACGGATCGAGGACTGGTGGACGTGGCGGAGTTCAGGATCGTGCCGCTGGAGGCCTAGCGCGCCGAGGCTGTGCTGGGCCATTAGTGCCGCCGAATTGATTGGTGGTGTGAGCATGAAATTCGTGGACTGCAATTGCATGGTCGGGCAACGCGGCTCCCGGCACGTGGAGACGCCATTTTCGCTGGAGCAGGCGCTGGCGGACCTGGAATACTATGAGATCCACGGGGCGCTGGTATACAGTGCTGCAGCGAAAGAGTATTTCCCCGCGAGGCGGAACGCAGAGCTCGACGCGATGATTGAGCAGATCAACCACCTGTGCTCGTGTTGGGTTGTTCTGCCCAGTCACGCGGGTGAAATGCCGGATGGCGAGGAGCTGGTGAAGCAGATGAAGGCACGGGGCGCCCGCGCCGCGCGGATCTTCCCCAAGAGCCACGGATTCGGCACCTCGGAGCTGGTGTGCGGCGACCTGTTCGCTGCGCTGGAGCAGGCTGCGGTGCCGCTGTTCGTGGATCGGAGCGAGACGGAGCTGGAAAAGATCGCTTCACTGTGCGGGGCTCATCCGAATCTGCCGGTGGTCTTGTGCGGGGTGGCGTGGTCCGAGGATCGGGCCCTAGTGCCGCTGCTCAAGGCGCATCAGAACTTGCACTTGGAGACGGCAGCCTTCCAGGGGCATCGGGCCTTCGAGCGGGTGGTGCGGGAGGTGGGCGCCGAACGGCTGCTATTCGGGACCGACTGGCCCCTGCGCAGTCCCGGCGCTGCGAAGATGATGGTGCTGTACGAGAACATCTCGGACGAGGATCGAGAGAAGATCGCGCACGGGAATCTGGAGCGACTGATCGGGCCGGTGGAGACGCAGGAGTATCCGGAGACGGAGCGTGATCCGATTGTGGCGGCGCTGCGGGCGGGAGAGCCGCTGAGCGGCGAGTTCGTGTTCGACGCCCATGCCCACCTGGCTGACGACGGCTGCATGGGTGTGGGGCAGTGCGCGCTGGCGTACAATGATGCCGCAGGCCTGATCGGGACCATGGACCGCTTGGGGATTGACAAGTGCCTGGCGAGCTCATGGGGGGGCATTCTCCTCGGCGACCGTGCCGGGAACGACGTGATGCTGGCGGCTGCCGAGCGCTATCCGGGCCGGATCATTCCCTACGGTACGCTGAATCCGAACTACCCCGAGCTGTTCGAGGAGGAGTTCGAGCGGGTGTTTGCCTCCGGACGCGTGAAGGGGTTCAAGCCGTACCCGCCCCGGCAGCAGTACCCGCTGGACGGAGAGAGGAACAAGCCGCTGCTGCAGTGGGCCCAGGAGCGCGGCGCGCCGGTGCTGTGTCACTGCGGCCTGGGCGGGAACGCAATCACGCCCGGCCAGGTGGACAAGTTGGCGGAGCAGTACCCGGGAGCGAACTTCCTGTTCGCGCATGTGGGGCAGAGCTATGCGGTGGCGGAGAAGTGTGTGGAGGTCTGCAAGCAGCACAGCAACGTGTACTGCGAGATCACGTACACGGCGATTACGTACGGGCTGATCGAGTATCTGGTGCGCGAGGTCGGCGCCGAGAAGGTGTTGTTCGGGACCGATTGCGTGATGCGCGACGCCGCGCCGCAACTGGGGTGGGTCGGATGGGCGCGGATCTCGCTGGAGGACAAGCGCAAGATCCTGGGCGGCAACATGGGGCGATTGCTGGGGCTGTCACCGGAGGAGATGGCGCCGCGCGGACCGGGGACCTAGGGGCTGTGCCGGAGCGTCGGTCCCTGTTCCTGCGGTCAGAGTGGTCACAGAGAGGGAGGCCACCATGCACCACATTGAGCGCCCTCACGAGCGATGGATTTGGACCGAGTTGATCGGCTTTGACAACCGCCACCCGGACCTGGGCGTGCAGGAGTACCTGGACCTGGCGGGGTTCACGCCGGCGGGGATTTGTCTGCTGCTCACTTCGCCCGACTTCGTACTGTCCCACGAGAGCGTGAGCGAGGAGATCACGCTGCCCGAGGACTTCTGCTCGCGGGACGGCCACGAGTTCAACCCGCACCGCCAGAGACAGGCCTGGACCAATCACCAGCTTATGGGCCTCATCGCCGAGCTTCACCGGCGCGGGATCCGGGCGTACCTGACCGTGTTCACGCGCTTTTATGGGAACCGATTCCACCACGAGTGGCTCAGCGACCATCCGGAGGCCTGCCTGGTGTTCCGGCGCCACGGGTGGGCCTCGGCCTTGAACTGCCTGTCGCGGCTCAAGGACGGAAGCTACTTCGAGGATTACTTCATCCCCAAGCTGGTGGAGGTGCTGGGGTACTACGGGTTCGACGGCTGGCATGGGGCCGACGGTTGGGGGCCGCTCAATGGACCCGTTTACGAGGTCTCCGTGTCCGATGACATGGTCGCGCAGTTCGCCGAGGCGACGGGACTGGAGCTGCCGGAGGTCGTGATCCAGCCCTGCGGGCATGACACGGAGAAGCTGGAGGCACGAGCCACATGGCTGTGGCGGCATGTGCGCCATGATTGGATTGAGTTCTACGCGGGACGCTGGACGCGGTTCTGGCGCAAGGCGTTGGAGGCGCTTCATGCGGCGAAGAAGGAGGGGATCATCAACTCCGCCTGGGGTCGCGCGCCGTGGGAGTCGCTGTACCGATACGGCATGGACTATCAGCGGATCGTGGAGGCCGGTGTGGACGGCATCATTGTGGAGACCGTTGCCGCCGGGCTGAGCATGGACCCGCCCGAGGGCACCGCCGATGAAACACGGCACTTCGACTTCCTGTCCATGCTGATGCTGATCCGGGCCTGTGTGCCCCAGGCGAGGCTGATCTTCCTGCACAATACTCATGACACTGTGGAGGAATGGGACGCGATCCGACACAACCCCACGCTCCTGGAGAAGGAGATCTACGCGCTGGCAAACGTGTTCCGCACGGAGCGGGGCGGCGTGCTGCGGCCCTGCGCGGACGGGTTTCTGGTTTGCCTGGGGGATGGTCTGGACCCGGAGCACTGGAGTTGGTTGCGAAGCAGGTGGAACCTGGCGTTTTCGGGTTCACCGCGCAAGGTGCTGGGCGCGACGCTGGTTTGGTCGGACCAGATCATGAGGAGCCAGGTCACAGACTTCACGCAAACCAGGAGCTGGACCGTCCACCGGCTACTGTTTCACCTGATGGCCTGTGGCGCTGCGGTGCAGACCACGGTGGACATCAGTGACCTCGAGGACGTCGCCGGGGCAATCCTGGTCCTCAATCATCACCTCCTGGCGTCGGACGAGCTTGAGCGGGTCCTCGGGTACCGAGCGGGGCCCGTCATCCTGATCGGGTCCGACCAGGAGGGCCTCCCGCAGCCTGGTCTCCGGTTCGCGGACTGCTGTGGACCACGGTCCCTGGTCTGCCTGGTGTACGGAGCCGAGCCGGGGGAGGTCCCCCGCGTGGAGCCGTGGGAGCCGCCGCCCTTCCCGGAGGATGTAGGGGCCTTGGAGGAGCCCAGAGGGTACTGGGAGCATTTCGCGTTCCGGCCGGTCTCCCCGGGTTTCCTGCGGGCATGTGCGGACGTTATCACCACGGTCACCGGAGCGTGCCGGGTCGTTGAGGAGGGCGGGGGCGTGACGGTGATGGCCACCGAGGAGGCGAACGGGAAGCTCCGCCTGGCTCTGAAGAACGAGAGCCCATTCTACGTGCGGCCTCGGGTAGACGTGGGACGGACAATCGCGAACGTGGACATCCTCACCAGCTATCCGTCCCTCCTTGTGCAGCCGGACGGCTCGACCTTCGCGGTACGGGTCCCGGGCAAGGGGGTAACGGTGGTGGAGATCGCGCTGGAGGCGGAGGGATAAGGTGGGGCTGGGAGGCGACCGTGGCGTGACGGTTGGGCTGACGAGCTCGGAGGCTCATTGTGAGGACCCGGCTTGGCCGCCTTGGGCCACGTGGGCCAGTGCCGGGCGTCTTGCGGCGGAGCGGGCAATTATGCTATATTAGGACCTCTTCTGGAGTCAGTAGCAGCCCTGTTCAGCCCGGGGTCCGACGCGCTACGCGCAGCGCCAGAGGGAAACCGGGCGTATGTGTTTGTACGCGGACCTCCGGAAGCATCTGTGATCGCCCGAGCCGGCACACGAGCAGAGCGGATAGCGGCTGCTGCAGGCCGGCCGACGTTTGGTGGGTTAGCAATGCCAAAACGAACCTATCAGCCCAAGAAGCTCCGCCGCAAGCGGCGGCACGGTTTTCGACACCGGATGAGCACCAAGGCCGGCCGGCGCGTTATCGCTCGTCGTCGGGCCAGGGGCCGCGAACGGCTCAGCGCCTAGAGGTATTCTCCGGGCTCATGTGTGCCCGTAGCAGACTCCGCAGCCTGCGCCTCCAACGGCACTTCCGCCGATTGAGGGAAGGCGGCCAACGTCGGGCGGGTCCCCACTTGGTGCTGCGCTGGCGTGAGCGGGACGAGGGCGATCCTCGGGCTGCGGTGTCGGTCGCCAAGGCCGTAGGCAAGGCCGTGGTGCGCAACAAGCTCAAGCGGCGGCTCCGGGAGATTGTGCGCGCGCGGTCGGCCGAGCTGCGGGTACCGTGCGACCTGTGGCTTAGTGCGAAGGCGTCGGCTGCCGACTTGACCTTCGGCGAACTGGAGCAGCAAGTGGAAAGGCTGCTGGTGGGTGCGGGCCTGTGGCACGCGCGGGGTAAGGAATGAGTGGCGCAGACGGGGGGCGGGATCCGCGCCGAGGCGTCCAGGAATGACGAAGATTGCCCTCTGGTTGGTGCGCAGCTATCAACGGCGGGTGTCGCCGCTGCTGCCCCCGGTGTGTCGGTTCTATCCGAGCTGCTCGGAGTACGCGCGCCAGGCGTTGGAGCGGTATGGGTTTCTGCGAGGAAGTTGGATGGCACTGCGTCGCGTGGCGCGCTGCCACCCGTTCAATCCCGGCGGGTACGATCCGGTGCCCTCGCCAGACGGCGTTAGAAGCGTGGAGGAGAGCGAAGCGCATCGTGGTTAGGCATCCGGCAATCAAAAGGTTGTGGTGGGCGGCCCTGGTCCTGCCTTGGCTGATGGCTTCGGCGGCGGCTGAGCCTCAAAGCCAGGAGGGCTTGCCGCCGGCGCTGATCGTGCACAAGCCCAAGGACCTGCGCGACGAAGTCCGGCGGCTGGAGCACCTGGCGGAGCTCGGGCGCGACAGTCAGACGAAGCTGGGCTGGTTCGCGCGACAGAAGAAGCGACTGGCCGGCGAGAAGCTGCCGCGACAGGTCTGGCTGCCGGCGATCAAGGAGCAGCCGCACTTCTTCGAAGGCCAGATTGTGGTGACGGAGGGCGTTCTCAGTCCGGTGAAGGGCGAGAAGGGGACGTTCTGGATTGACGGTAAACAGGGGGCGCAGGGACGTCTGGAATCGGGAGCCGAGACCATCGGTTTTGAGGCTGACAAGGGGATTCCGGCGGACTTTGCGGCAGAGATTGTGGCTGTCGTGGACGTGGAGCGTGTGCCGCAGGAGGACGGCAGCGAGCTTTCGCGGCCGGTGCTGTACGCCAGCAAGATCACTCCCTCGGCGGCGCTGAACGAGTTGCGGATCGCGCGTCAGTACGATCGGGCCGGCAAATGGGAGCGGGCGGTTCAGGCGTACCAGCATTTTGCGGGGCGTTACCGGAACAATCCGTATGCCGTATTCGCATTGGTGCGAGCGGCGTTTATTGCCCGAGACGAGCTGGGCAACGAGAAGATGGCGGCGAAGGCGCTGAGCCGGGCGTGGGACCAGGACTCAAACGCTCAGGCGCGGCGGACGTTCGTGGGGCCCTTGTACGTCTTTGACGCGGACCAGGGGCAGTGGGTCAAGCAGGACCTGCGGAGCGCCATTGGCCCGACGCTGGACGAAATCAACCGGGAGAACAAGCTCTACCAGGTAATGGACTGGTTCGCGCGGGTCTGCGGCGGCGATCCGGCGCTGGGCGTCATCCTGATGGCCATCATCACGCGGGCGCTGACTTTCCCCCTGAACCTGAAGCAGATGAAGTCGGCGAAGGCAATGCAGGCCTTGCAACCGCAGATGAAGGAGATCCAGGAACGGTACAAGGAGGACAAGGGCAAGGCGCAGCAGGCGATGTTCAAGATGTTCCGCGAGCACGGGGTGAACCCGCTCGGGGGCTGTTGGCCCATGCTGATCCAGTTGCCGATTCTGATCGCTTTGTACCGCGGGATCCGCATGTACATCGTGAGGTTCGACGGCACGAGCTTTCTATGGATGGACAACCTGGCGAACCCGAACATCCTACTGCTGGGCGTCTACACCGTGAGCCAGATCGGCTTCCAGGCTCTGACCCAAAAACTGCAGCCACCGGCGACCGATGCGCAGCAGGCGCAGTCGCAGAAGATGATGATGTGGATGATGCCGCTGCTATTTTTCATGTTCTTTCAGACCTTCCCTGCGGCGTTCATCCTGTACTGGCTGGCCACGAACATGATCTACATCGTCCTGCAGTATGCTTGGATGCGCCAGGAGGGCGTGTCGCCGGGTGACACGGGTCCGCCCGCCGACACCGGGGCTCGCATACCGGGCGATGGTGGCGCCAAGAAGAAGAGCCTGATCGAGACGATCATCCCCGGCTTCGGGTCCTCCCCGGGCAATCCGGGCAAGAGTAGGGCCTCGCAGGACTCAAGCAACGGCGACCGGAAGACCCTGGCCGAGCGGCAGCGGGAGGAAGCGCGGCGGCGGCGAGGGCGGCCGCGGCGCAAGCGGCGCAGCTAGCCTGCAGAGCAGACTTGCCCCTCAAAGGCGAAAGGGGATTGCCGGATGCGATACGTAGAGGCGACTGGTCGCAGTTTTGAGGAGGCCAAGGAGCAGGCCCTGTTCGAGTTGGGGGCCACGGAAGAGACGGCCGTGGTCGAGTTGGTGGAGGAGACTCGAGGGTTTTTGGGCCTCGGCCATCATGTTAAGGTGCGGGCCACGCTGCGCGAGGAGGTAGCGCAGGAGTCCGCGGGGACCACGACGGAGGCGCCGCCCGCCGAGGAGAGGTCAGCGTCGGCGGATGAGGGGTCCGGCGCGCCGGCGACGGAAGCGGTGAGCGAGGCCGAGGCGGCTGGGCCCTGGGTGGAGGAGGTGCCGGAGGAGGGTCAGCCGGAGCTCGCGCCTTTGGGCCGGGTCGCCCGCGAGACCGTGCTGCGGATGGTAGAGCTGATGGGCATGGAGTGCACAGTGAAGGCGCCCGAGGTCAGTGAGGAGGAGGTGCGCATCGAGCTGGAAGGCAAGGACGTCGGGCTGCTGATCGGCCGGCACGGAGATACACTGGATGCGCTGCAACTGCTGACGGCGGTCATCGCCAACCGGCGCGTGGAACACGGCGGGCGCGTGCTGCTGGACGCGGAGAACTACCGAGCGCGGCGGATGGCAATGCTTGAGCGCCTCGCTATTCAGGAAGCGCAAAAGGTCAAAGAGACCAAGCAGGAGGTCGTGATTCCGGACCTCAAGCCCTATGAACGGCGTGTCGTGCATCTCGCCTTGCGCGACGATCCACAAGTGGACACCTACTCTGAGGGCGAAGGACGAAACCGCCGGATCGTCATTACGCCGGGAGATTAGCAGCAGTGGCATCGCTCCGGTACGAGCGCTTTGGGGCGCGATCATCCTCGGCACGAACGCCTTCAGGCGCGATGGTCCTTGGTCGTTGAGGTCATGACGGCACTTCTAGCGGCCAGGCTCACATACGATGCCCGAGCGTCAAGGTCCCCAGCCCAAGATCACGGTCGTGATGCCGGCATACAATGCCGCAGCCACGCTCGGCAGCACCTACGCCGATATCCCCCCAGGCTCCTGTGACGAAATCATTCTGGTGGACGACCACAGCATTGACGATACGGCCGAGGTGGCCCAGGGACTGGGGCTCAAGGTGATCGTCCACCCGCACAATGTCGGCTATGGCGGGAACCAGAAGACCTGCTACATGGAGGCCTTGCGCGACGGCGCGGACATTGTAGTAATGCTGCACCCCGACGGGCAGTATGACCCCAAGATTCTGCCGGACATGACGAGGCCAATTGCGGAGGGCCGGGCCGACATCGTTCTGGGATCGCGGATGCTGATGCCGGGCGGTGCGCTGAAGGGCGGCATGCCGATCTGGAAATTCGCCGCCAACAAGTTCCTGACGTTCGTGGAGAATCTGGTCCTCCGGCAGGGCCTCTCGGAGTACCATACCGGCTACCGGGCCTACAGCCGGAAGTTCCTGGAGACGATTCCGTTCCTGCGCAACAGCGCCGGGTTTGTGTTCGACACGGAGGTTCTGGCCCAGGCGACCGCCTTTGGGTTCAAGATCCACGAAGTGCCGGTACAGACGAAATACTTCGAGGAAGGGTCGTCCGTCGGGTTTCGGGCCAGCGTGGTCTACGGGCTGGGCACGCTGTGGACCATGGTCAAGTATCGGCTCCACAAGTGGGGCCTGAAGAAGAGCCGGCTATTCGAGCCGTGAAACGCGGGGCGGAGGAACGTCCCCGGTTGGGCCGGCACGATGAAGGGCGTTCCTACAGCGTCCGCAGGAACTCCACGGCCTTGGTGATGTCGCCCACCGGATCGTCGCCGACTTCGCGCTCGATGGCAAAGTACCCGTCGAACCCCGCGTCTTGCAGATAGCCCACGTACTTGGGCCAGTCAATCCACCCGGTGCCCAGCGGGACCTCCTGGCGTTTGCCGTCCGGGTGCACCAGGGCGTCCTTGGCGTGGGTGTGGACGATGTACTCGGCGAGCAATTTGGCGCCCTCGACCGGCTGGAACTCGGCTAATGCTTGCTCCTTGTCGTACGGACGGCCTTCGCGCTCGGCGAACCCCGCGGGCCAGAGGATGAGGTTGGCGGGGTCGTAGTTGACGCGGATGGCGGGGCTGCCGATAGTATCAATGAGCCGCTTGAGCACGGGCGGCGGTTCGGGGCCGGTTTCAATGGCCAGGCAGGCGCCGACCTTCTCGCCGTGCTGGGCCAGTTGGCCCATGTTGTCCATGAAGGTCTGCCACCGGGGGTCGCTGGTGTCGCCGGGCATAATGCCAACGTGGGCCTGCCAGATCCGGCACTCCAGGTCGGTGGCCAGTTCCAGCAGGCGCTTGCCCCAGGCGACGTTCTCGGCTGAGGGCTCCGCATCGCCCAGGTCCACCTGGCCGCCCCAGGCGGAAAGCGCGGAGACCTCGAGGCCGAGAGACTTCAGGTGCGCCACGAGCTGCTTGCGGCCTGCCGCGTCCAGATTCTCGGGCGCGAAGGGGCCGCTGGCGCTGAGATGGATGCCGGGGACGCCGAGCTCGGCCACTTTCTTCATTCCCTCGTAGGGCTCCATCTTGAGGTTGCCCAGCATGATTGCGATCTTCAGATCGGGCATGTTCTCCCTCCCAATTGTGAGCTACGGCGCTCCCGCCGTTTTGTCGCGGTATGGTTACACGCGGTTGTCTGCAACTTCGGAAAACAAGGGCAACTATACTACAAGGAACCGCGTCTGAATAAGGTGAAGCGCACGACATCGCGGCCCTCATCGGACCAAGACACGAGGTGAACCAGAGATGCTCATTCGCCAGTGTTCATGGTGCCGCTGCCTGCTCGTGGGGGAGGTCCGTGTGCCCTTTCGCAAGCGCCTGAATGGACCGCACATAACCCATGGCATCTGCCGCAAGTGCCACGCCCGCACCCTCAGCGAGCACCAGGCAATTGTCGCCAAGAATAATCCGCCGGCCGCCGCGCCGGTCGAGCAGGTCTGACCGCGAGCCTCAAAGGGAGGGCGCCGATGCTTGCAGCGGCCCCTCGGAGGCGCTGCTCCGCAGACAAGCGCGGGCTTATGCCCCCGCGAATCTGGACGGGTCAGATGGGCAATTCCTCGGCGATTGGGCGGGACCTCTGTGCGTCAGGGCCTGGGGTCCGGGCCTCACCTTTCGACCCACGGGGGAGGAGTCAAGGCAGATGAAGGGAACTTAGACGGTCGCCGTTCGTCAAGAAGAAGTGCGAGGCCGATCAAGCGGACAGTGAGGGGTGCGGCGACAGCTTCTGATGCGCCGCCTGCGTATCAGTTAGGCGGGCCTGGAAGGAAGAGCTTCCAGGCCCGTCGCGCGTACTGGGACGGTTGGCCCCGTGCCGTGAGGCTTGGGCGGAAAAGGCACGGTGGAGTAAGGTGAAAGCGGATGCGACGAAGAAGCTCTTCATTTGGAGCGGGCTGGGGCCGGGACTGCTCCCCAAGGCGGGCTGGACGGGGGGAAGATAGGAGGTCGAACACCATGAAGGTCGGATTTGCGATTGCCGATATCACACCCCCTCTGGGAGCCGAGACGCCGGGCGGTTTCGCCAAGGGCTTTCAGCAAACGGTGCACGACCCGCTGCACGTCAAGGCGGCGGTGTTCGAGGCGGACGGCGAGCGTGTGGCGCTGGTCGGCCTTGACGCGCTTTCGGTGAAGGGCTCGGTCGTGCGGTCCGCGCGCGGGCAGCAGGAGGAGCGAACCGGTATTCCGGGCGGCCATGTCATGGTCGGGGCGTCCCATTCGCACCGCGCGGGGCCGACGGTCGGCGCCTATCCGGGCGAGTTTGCACACGCGGAAGACCCCGAGTTCTGCGAGTACCTGGCCCAGGAGTGTATGTCCTCGGCCGATCCGGCGTACAATGAATGGCTGGCGGGCCAGATTGCGACGGCCGTTACGTTGGCCGATCAGCGGAAGGTGGAGGCGAGGGTGGCGGTTGGGGTCGGGCACGAGGGCTCAGCGGTGTTCAATCGGCGGTTCAAGATGAAGAACGGCCGGCAAATGACCCACCCGGGCAAGGGCAACCCGGACATCGTCGAGCCTGCGGGGCCGATTGACCCGGCGGTCGGCGTTGTGAGCGCGTGGAGCCTCGAGGGGAAGTTCCTGGGCTGCGTCGTCAATTACGCCTGCCACGGCACCACCAGCAGTGAGCCGGGGTTTTCGGCCGACTGGCCCTTCTACCTGCAGGAGACCATTCGTGGCGCCAGCGAACAAGACAGCGTAGTCGTGTTCCTCAACGGGGCCTGCGGAGACATTACGCAAGTGGACAATCTGTCGCGGGAGCAGCCGCCCGACACGCGGAACTACTACGCCCAACTGATCGGCCGCAAGGTCGGTGCGGAGGTGCTCAAGGTATTGGCCGAGGCACGTCCGGGCGAGCTCACGCCCGTGGCGGCGCAGCAGACCTTCCTGAAGATCAAGACGCGTGAAGTCCCACCCGAACGGCTGGAGAAGGCGCTGGCCTTGGTCAAGTCCGACGCGCCGCGCGATTACCACTGGTGGTATGCCCGAGACGCCATCCTGCTGAATGAGAAGAACAAGATCGAGCCCGAGGTCACGGCCGAGATCCAGGCGGTCCAGATCGGACCGGCCGCCTTCATCGCCAACCCGGCGGAGTACTTCTGCCAGTTCGGCCTGAACATCAAGGAGCGGTCACCGCTGAATTACACCTTCGTCGTCGAGCTGGCGAACGGCTGCATCGGGTACGTTCCGACGGCGGAGGCGATGGGCCCCAACGGTGGCGGATATGAGGTCTGGATGGCACTGAGCAGCAAGCTGGTCCCGGAGGCCGGACAGATGATCGAGGACGCCTCGGTGAAGCTGCTGCAGAGCCTCACGCCCGGCGCGGAGCCGGAGATCCCGCTGGTGGATATCGGCCGGCCCTGGGGCATGGGCTCGGCGACGCCGGATGATGTATAATGGTCGCGGCCTCGCACGAACATGGAGAAGCAGATGAGCGCCGAACTGCCGCTGAACCAGGTAATCTGCGGCGATTGCCTCGAAGAGATGGAACGGCTACCGGAGAAGTGCGCGGACCTGATCTTCGCGGACCCGCCGTACAATTTGCAACTGCGCGGCGAGCTCTGGCGGCCCAACATGACCAAGGTGGACGCGGTGGATGAGGAGTGGGACCAGTTTCGGGGCAGTCCGCAAGAGAGCTTCGAGGCGTATGATGAGTTTACGCGAGCTTGGCTCACGGGCTGCCGCCGAGTGCTCAAGGATACGGGGACGATTTGGGTCATCGGGAGCTATCACAACATCTACCGCGTGGGCAAGGTCTTGATGGACCTCGGCTACTGGATCCTGAACGATGTGGTGTGGGTGAAGACGAACCCGATGCCCAACTTCCGGGGGGTGCGCTTCACCAACGCGCATGAGACGCTGATCTGGGCCAAGAAGAGCGAGAAGCAGAAGAAGTACACCTTCAACCATCACCTGATGAAGCAGTTCAACGAGGGCAAGCAGATGCGGAGCGACTGGTTGCTGCCGCTCTGCACCGGCGAGGAGCGCGTGACGATCGGTGGCCGCAAAGCGCACCCGACGCAGAAGCCGGAGGCCTTGGTCTATCGCGTGATTCTGTCCAGCAGCCACCCCGGCGACGTGGTGCTCGATCCGTTCCTGGGCGTGGGGACGACCGCAGTCGTAGCCAAGAAGCTCGGGCGGAAGTGGATTGGCATTGAGCGGAATGAGCAATACGTCAAGCTGGCGCGAAAGAGAATTGCCCAGGCGGTGCCCTCGCTGGAAGACCGGAAGTGGGCGCAGATCGGCCCGCCGGTGAAGCCGAAGCGGGTGCCGTTCAAGCGGCTAGTGGAGCTGGGCCTACTCAAACCGGGGGACCAACTGACGCACGTCAAGACCCGCGCCGTAGCCGTCGTTAACGACGACGGCACTATCACCTCGGGCCGGTACCGGGGCTCGATCCACCAGGTCGGCGCGGCCGTGGCCGGCTGGCCGGCGTGCAACGGGTGGGTGAACTGGCAATGCCGCGATGGGAGTGCGGGGGAGTATCGGCTGATTGATGAGGTGCGGTGCATGGTCAGAGAGACGATGACGGAGCAGGCAGCACACGGTCCGCGAATGACGGACTGATTCACGCCGGTGATGGCCCAAAGCGGGCGCCGACCAGCAGAGCCAGACGCGAGATAGAGGCGAAGGGTGACATGCATCTGTTCGACAGGGCACTGAGCGTAGCCGCGGAAGACGTGGAGATCGAACTTCGCAGGCAATGTGCCGTTCCGTGGGCCGCCTTCGTGCTCAACCCCCGGCGCTTGCGCGGAAGCGACTTCCTAATGCGTTGGTCGCAAGGGCGGTGGAGCGAAGAGCGGGTGGTACAGGCAGTCAATGCCACAGATCGCTATTTCGCTGTGCCCTATGGCCCGAGCAGCACCGCCCCCAGCGAAGACATTCATGAATTCGAGTTGTACTTCGAGCGGTTGGAGCAGGCAGGGCTCGGCGAGATGAAGCGTCCGGACGTTCTCATTTTTCGTAAGTCGGATCAGGAGAGGGTATGCGAGGCTGTGGAGCGGCTGGGTGGCGAGAGGGAGCTACCATTCATTCAAGAAGAGAAGTTGGATGATCTGCTTTCGCGGGCAGTCATCGCCGTCGAATGCGAGAACAGCCTCTGGCGGGCGAAGCAAATGCCCGACTACGGCTCGGAGCTGCGGCCAATGAAAAGGCTTGGGTGGCGGCCAGGCCTACCCAAGAGCGCGAAATTGCCGACCGTGATAGTGAAAGACGAGGACCGGGGGCCGCTTCGCAAATGGCAGGCGCGGCGAAAGATTCCGATACACATCTGGCATGTGTTCTACGATCTGGCCTATGGGATCGCTTTCGCTAGGGCAGAACGCCTGATCAAGAGCAAGCTGATAGAGGCAGCACCACAGACCTTCCAGGCTCCAGGGGGCGCGACGACGCAGAAGAACATCTACAAGATCTATTATCAGTACGCCTACCCGCTGGGATCGTGCTTGGAGGAGCCGAAGCTGGTAGCAGAGTACATAACAGACAAGAACGGGCACATTCTACCCTTCGTGAGATTTACCGGTGGCGCGTTGCGGCTCACCGCGGAGGCCATAGCGGTACTGGACGAGGTTGCCGGCAGGAACTGACATGCGCGAACATCACCAGAAGCTCCCGGCTGCGGGACCGGAGAGGGAAGCCCTGAGACAGAAGGGGCAGTTCTGGACGCCTGCTTGGGTGGCGGAAGCGATGGTCGCCTATGTCGTGGGCGGAGGCGCAAGCACCGTGTTCGACCCGGCGGTGGGTGTCGGTGCATTCTTGCGCGCCACGAAGTCCATATCAGAGGCGATTGACAGGAACCTTGAGTTCCGAGGCACTGAGATAGACCCCGACGTTCTGGAGCAGGCCAAGGGCGCCGGACTCGGTCCCAGAGCACTGGCCGGAGTTCAGATTCGCGATTTCGTGCGAGATCCACCATGCACCGCCCTTGCGGCGATTGCAGGGAATCCGCCGTATATCCGACACCATCGCTTGTCGCGCGAATTGAAGCGCGAACTGCGTGGGCTTGCCGTCAACTTGATTGGTGCCCCGCTGGACGGTCGTGCCGGCCTGCACGTGTACTTCCTCCTGCGTGCGCTGCGTCTACTGGCGGCGGATGGCAGGTTGGCGTTCGTGATGCCCGCGGATACGTGCGAGGGCGTCTTCGCCCCTGTTCTTTGGCAGTGGATTACTCGGGAGTACCGCTTGGAGGTTGTCGTCACGTTCGTTCCTGAGGCGTCGCCCTTCCCCGGGGTGGACACCAATCCCGTAATACTCATGATTCGCAGGGCGAAGCCCCAGGACAGTTTTCTCTGGGTCAGGTGCGATAAGGGGGATTCGTGGGAGTTGAGGGACTGGCTGCTCAGGGGATGCCAAGAGCCGCCGGGTCCCTCGGTTTCCGTGCAGCGGCGGGCCATCAGCGAGGGCCTGGCAACGGGGCTGTCCAGAGCGCCAAGTGAAGTGGGTGAAACGGGGGCAGTTCTGGGGGACTTCGCTAGCGTCATGCGGGGCATCGCCACGGGCGCCAACGACTTCTTTCTGCTCAGGCGATCGGAAGCGGAGGCCCTGCAAATACCAGATGAGTTCCTCGTCCCCGCCATCGGCCGCACACGGGACGTCCCCGGCGATCGAGCAGACACGGCCACCATCGCGGCTTTGGAGAAGGCAGGCAGGCCGACACTGTTGTTCTGCCCAGACGGCCGCCCACTGGAGCGCTTTCCGCCGTCCGTGCGCGCCTACTTGCAGGAGGGTGAGAGACTGGGCCTCCCCCAGAGAGCACTGATCTCGACGCGTCGCCCGTGGTACAAGATGGAACGAAGAGCGGTGCCCCCGATCTTGTTCGCCTATCTGGGGCGCCGCAATGCGCGGTTCATAAGGAACCTCGCGGGAGTGGTCCCATCCACCGGGTTCCTGTGTGTGTATCCGCGGCAGGAGGACCCAGAGTTTCTGCGCCAGCTCTGGGAAGTGCTGTCACAGCCGCAGACGGTCGCCAACCTGGCGTTGGTCGGCAAGTCGTACGGCAGCGGGGCGATAAAGGTTGAGCCTCGCGCTTTGGAGAGGCTGCCGCTGCCCCCGTGTGCACTGGATGAAGTCGGGCTTTCAGCACCACCCAAGTCGAAGCAGATGCAATTGATTGACGGAGACTGAGACGCCAATCACCGGCCTCACTTGCGCCAGTACTCGAAGGACGGATCGGGTCGCCCGACAAAGCAGTGGCGGGTGAAGCCGTACTTCTTGATGATCTTCAGGGCCGTGCGGGCCTCGTCTTCCTTGTCGTTGAAGTCCATCAGCCAGTGAGCCCCGTCCACAATCTTCCACCGACCGTTGACGTTCTTGACTTGCAGGTTGCCGAGGTTGTGTGACACGCAGTCCTCGCCGGGAGCAGGGCCGGTGGGCGCCCGGCCGTCTACAAGGCAGTACGTCATTGAGGGGTCGGGTCGGCCGACAAAACACTGGCTGTTCATGCGGTAATGCTTGATGATCTTCAGCGCCTGTTCGGCCTCGTTCTTCTTGCCGCCGAAGTCCAGCAGCCAGTGGTCGCCCTCCACGATCTTCCACCGGCCGCCGATTCTTTTCACCTCGAGGCGACGGTAGTCGAAGGGAATGCAGTCCTCTTTGAGCGACGGCTGGGCAGCGGTGACCTTCTTCTTGGCCTTGAACGTGATCTCCGTCCACCCGGGCACCAGTCCGGCACGGGGCGCGACCCGGGGATACATGAGATGCCCGCTGATCCGGCCACCGTTAACCGTGCCCCAGAGCACCTTGGTCTCGTGCGGGCTGCCTTCGTACCACCACACTGCGCAGATCTGATTGTTGCCGACCTTGCCCTTGAACATTGTGGCCGCACTCGAACCGGCGAAGCTGCCAAACGACACCGTCACCTGGTGGCCGTCTTGGGAAATCGTCATCGTCGTCGTATCGCTGATGTTTGCCTTGACGGGCGTGCGGTCCATGTAGTAGTTGGCCCCGCTGACCGTGACCTCGTACTGGCCGGCCACGTTCTGCGCCGCCACGTGAGACGCGACCAGGCCGACGGTCAAGACCAACAGCAGCAGGGGTCGAATCAACTGTTTCATGCTCGTTGCTCCTCTCGGGCTCGATACTCCACACCTTCGAGTTCGTCATTCTGCCTCCGACACCTCTTTGCTCGGCAATCAGGGTACTGCATGGCCCGTCGAGCGTATAGCTTGCGCACACCGCTTGCTAGGCCGGGCCGGAGGGTTCCAGCGCCTCGGCCAAGGTCCGCAGGATCGCCCGGCGGCGGGCGAGCAGTGTCTCGGGCAGGCGGTCGAAGTACTGCGGATGCACGAACACGGCAGGGGTGGGGTCGAGGAGTTGGCGGAGCTTCTCGGCCTGTTCAGGCGGCAGCTTGCCCTCGGCCAGGAGCCGCTCCGCCTCCGCGAACAGCGCCAGGTCCTCCAGCGCGTCGCGGGTGACCTTGAGCCGCACGGAGGGCAGCACCGGCCCATCCTCGGTCTGCGGCGGATAGACCCGGTAGTTGTTCCCGTTGTGAATCCCGGCATACGGGAAGCCGCTGGGCTTGTCCGACAGCTTGAGCGTCTCCCAGAAGTCCTCCGGGATGCCGCGCGCCGAAAAGCCCGCCCAGATGAACACGCCTTTGGCGCCGTAGTAGCGCGAGACCCATAGAGCCAGCCGGTGCTCCAGCGCCGGGTTGTCAATCTGCATGTTCGGCGCCAGCGTTAGCGGCGCGCGCATCTGCCACCGCACCGGCAGGTGGCAGTAGTAATGCCAGAGCTCGGGCGCCTTCAGGTCACGCATTCCCTCGGGATCGTACGTGTGCGACGAGATATCCGTCATCCAGATGTCGCAGCCCTGCTCCATGTGCGGGTGGTACTCGGAGGCCAGGTAGACGCGCAGGCCGGGGTACTTCTGGTGCATCTCCAGGCAGAAGGGGATGTTCTTGGTTCGGAAGGTCTCCGCGTCGGGCTCGTCGGCGTTGCTGTAGATCACGCACTGCGACAACCGGCCCGTGGCCTTCACGTGCCGGTACAGGGCCTCGAAGGCGGGCGGCCCCGGTTTGTCGAGCTGGAAGATCGCTTGCCCGCGGTCCCGGAGGAAGTCGAAGAACTCGTCGAACTTCGCCGGGTCCTTCTCGTCCCACCGGCCCACCAGCGCGTCAATCGGCTGGAGATGGTGTTCCAGCACCAGGGCGCACATGTCGCGGAACTGCCGGTCGCTCAGTTTCCTCTTGCCCATGTACTGGGGCCGGAACCAGCCGACGAAGGGGTAGGCCTTCGGGTCCAGCTTCAGGCCGCCGACCACCCGAATTGGCACCACGCAGCCGGCGGTCTGTCGGCCGTCGGTGACCTGGACGCGCACGGCGACTTCGCCCGAGGGCTGATCGGGCGGGAGCTTGACATCCACCCAGAAAACGCCGGCATCGAGGCCGGAGACGGTGACTTCGGCGCTTGGCAGCAGGGGATCGGGCCAGCGGTCGCCGGCCAGTCGCGGGTAGGCGGGTTCGGCGGTGGTGACGAAGACCTCGCGGAAGACCTCCACCGGCACTCTCTGGTCTGCGCCTTGAACTTCCGCGGTGATCTTGTAGGTCGCCCGGGGTGCACCGGTCCGGGGTAGGACCGCCACCTGAAAGGATTGCGTCTCGCCGGCAGCCGCCCAGCGCTCCGGCGCCCGCCGCGTCGGGGGCGCGAACGGGAGGAAGCTCGGCCCGCGGAACCAGTACTTGTTGGGCAGGACTTTGACGAGATCGTGGGTGACGCCGATACAGAAGGTCGCCTTCGGCTGGGGCGTGAAACGCTGCTGGAAGCGGGTGAGCTGATCGCTGAACGATAGGCCCCAGGGGTCCACCGTGTCGGCGATGGCCTTCTCCGCCTCCGGCAGGTTCTCCGGCACCTTGGCCAGCGCCGTAGCGGACAGGATCAGGGCCCATGCGAGTATTACACCCGAAGCCTGGTGAGGGTAGAGCGCCATGGGAGGGCACCTCCTATGGATTCGGCTGAGGCGTTATGGTCTTGACCGGCATGTACTGCTTCACCGATCCGACCTTGTACCACTTCACGTGCCCGTCTGCAAAGCCGACGTTGTTGCCGTTGTTGTGGCGGCCCACGAGGTCAGCCTCCGCGGTGGAGTCGTAGAGCATTGTTGTCTGCGCCGGTTGGCTGAGCATGGTCAGGTGAAGACCGCACAGTCCGGCGTTCATGCCGTAGCTCGGCGGCGACTGGGCGCTGGGGCAGACGAAGATCTGTGCGTTGCGCACATAGGGATAGAGGGTGGTCTCGAAGTTGGTATCGGGCGGGAAGCGCTCATCGTAGTCCTGGGCGTACATCAGCATGGCCAGGCTGCCCTGCTTCACGTTGCTGAGGCACCGGGTCTGGTTGGCGTGGGCCTGCTGCCGTCTGACGGCAGGCAGCAGCATGGCGGCCAGCAGGCCGCCGAGCAGGATCAGCAGGCCGAGGCAGCCGAGGACCGCCAGCCAGGCGGTCCGCTTGCGGCGTCGCGCCTCGGGGCCGGACACAATTCGCCGAGGAGGCTGCGCCGGAGGCGCCACGGCTCCGGGCGGCGGCGGAGCGGTGCCGGGGGCCTCCATCGGCAGGGACACGCCCAGCACCTCCGATACCGGCACCGGCGGCCGGCCGGCGATGCTCACCTGGCTGTTCGTATCCAGGCGCCGTTCGGCCAGGTACTGCCGCAACTGGCGCAGTGTGTACGGGCCGAACTGTTGCCCGGAGGACGCAAGGGCCGTGAGGCCCACATCGGCCCCGCAGCGCGGGCAAGTGAGGGTATCGTCGGGGACCTTCGTACCGCAGTTCGGGCAGCGCATAGTCATCCTGGCCGGCGCAGTGGCTGTCCGTCACCCAGCGCCTTGGTGGAGCCGACAAAGGGCGGCAGTTAGGCCCCGGCGTGGTGCTCGAGGTCCGCGGCGTCGCCGGAGCTGACGAACAGCTCGGCGGAGAGGCGGTCCAAGGCCGCCCGGGTATGCGGCAGCAGGGCGGGGCCCATGCTGTGCACCTGGCGCTGGAGACGAGCAAGATCAACGGCGTTGTCCACATCGCGCCCACTCGGCAACAGCGCGACTGTAGCGTGAGCCCGGCGCGCCCGGGCGCACAGGTCCCGCAGCGCGTGCTCGCTGCGCCAGCGCACGTTGCGGAAGATCCGCCGCGATGGATATCGCTGGGCCACCAGGTAGTGCGCCCCGGCGGGCGTGGGCCCCAGAACGACGTCGGCCTCGGCCAGGCGTCGGAAGGCTTGCTCGATGAATTCCGGGGGCAGTACCGGGCTGTCGGTACCGATGATCGCCACACGGTCGCCCGGCACCTGCAGCCAGCGGTCACAGGCGTGCTGCAGGCGCTGACCCAGGTCCCCGCCGCGCTGACACATCAGCCGCCATGCAGGGCCCGCGAGCTCGGCGAACATGGGCCGAGTGCCGCGCGGAGCATAGGCCAGCACGAGCCGCACGCGCTCCAGCGACCGGCAAGAGGCGAGCACATCTAGCAGGAAAGCTCGGGCCAGGTGAGCGGCGCCCGCGGGCCCCAGAGGCGGGACCAGGCGCGTCATCACCTGTCCCGGGACCGGCGCCTGAGCGAACACGATCAGCGTGTCCTGGGCCGCCCGTCGCCGACGTCTGGACAACCTCATAATCCCCCCTGCCTGAAGATGGTCGTGCCGGTTGCTCCTCGCGGGCGCTGAGCCGGCTGGGCTCAGTACTGCGTCGGCGTGAGCAGCCAGAGCAGGGTCCCGACGCCGGGCTCGATAACCTCACATTCGACCAGCGCCAGTCCGCACTTCTTCACGTCCACCCGGCCGCCAGTGAGCTCTTCGACCATCGAGCTGAAGTCCGGCTCGTGGCCCACGAGGATCACCGCTTCGGGCGCCCCGTGCGCGGCCACGGCCTCCCGCAGCGCCGCCACGTCGCAGCCCCCGCCCAGGCGGTCATCAACTGTGATCCCCACATTCAGCTTCTTCGCCACGAACTTGGCGGTCTGTTTCGCTCTCTTCAGCGGGCTGGAGAGCAGCAG
>JALGUG010000324.1 GCA_029820995.1 Candidatus Zipacnadia bacterium | reverse complement strand
AGCATGGAGACGAACCGGCGGCGGCCGAGCAGTCCTGCGGGATAGAGCCGCGAGGCGACCTGCGGGCGGTTCAGCAGGTAGTCCAGGGCGATGTAGTCGCGATACTCCACGGGCCCGAGCGTGACTGCGGCGTCGGCGGGGACGTGGAAGAAGCGCTCGTAGTGCCCCTGGGGCGCGCGCACCATGAAGCAGCTTTGCATCCCCTCCGGCTGCACGATCGCATCCCGCCATCCGCGCCTGAGGTACATCCCGTGCGCGCGCTCATTCTTGACCTGCGTGGGCAGCATGATCATCTCCGCGCCCTCGGCCTCGTACGCGTCAATGAAGCGCTGCACGATGGCCGAGCCGATGCCGCGCCCGCGATAGGCCTCCTCCACCAGGAACCACCCGAAATGAACCAGCTCGGGCACGGTCTTGGACACGCAGCCCCAGACCCCGCCGACCCACTGCCCGGTGTCCTCATCCCGCGCGGCAACGAAGCGGTGCCTCAGCCCCGGTAGATCGTCCGTCGCCGTCCGGGGCATCCACCGGGCCCAGGCCGGACTGCTGAACTCCTCGTTCTCGGGATCGAAGTACGGATACCACTGGCGAAAGCTGGGGTCCAGTGGCGGCTGCAGGATGTGGTAGCTGATGCCGGCCATGACGAGCCGTTCCTCCCAAGTCGAAGCCATCCGTCCATGCCCCGCTTTGTCGCGCAGCGTCGAGATTCCTGCTGCACGCTGTAAGAACAATGGCGGGCGATCCGTTAGTACAGGCAGGCGTGCCTGCCGCCGGAGCGGTCATGCGCCTGTTGTGGTGCCCGGCCGCAAAACATCCGGCCCCCGGCCCGGGTGGCCCAAGGAAGTGTGCGCTGATGGCCCACTCTTGTGCCCCGACCATTGCACTCCACGTCAGCCTCGCCGTCTGCCTCGCCGCACCCATTGCGGCGCAGGAGGAAGCGCCGCTGTACGACCTGCAGAGCACCACCGTGACCTTCACCGACCACGGCAAAGCGCGGGTCGAGGAGCGCCGCACCTTCACCGCGCCCAAGGCGGCCCGCTATCGCGTCACGGCCGGGCTCGCCGCTCGGAACGAGTTGCTCAGCGTGCTGGCCGTCGCAGCCGGCAGGCACGTGCCGGTGGATGTGGCCCGGCCCGGCCAGGAGACGCGGATCGTCACGCTCAAGCAGTCAATCGCCGCCGGCGCGAACTGCGAGGTTGAATTGACCTATCGCGTGCTGGATCCCGTTTGGCACAAGACTGACGATTCGGGCTGGTGCCAGGTCGAGTGGACCGTGGCGGGTGTGCCACGACAGGTTCGAGAACAGGAGGTCATCCTCCGCTTCCCGGTCGAAATCATGACTGCCGGCGCGCTGGTTACAATACGCGACCTCGGATTCTGGCGCAAACTGGCGCGGGAATCACACAGCTCACGCGTCGCCGGCTTCCGGTTGCGCTACGCCACCATACGGTGGGACGCCGAGACGGGGAACGAGTGGGTTGAGCTCAGCCTGCGGAGAGACTGGATTGCTCCGCTGCAGCGCTCGACGTTGGCCTTGAGGGTACCGGAGGAATGGCTCGCGGGCGACGGGGCGAAGGCAGAGCCCTGGTGGCCTCCGTGGGCGACTGTAGTGCTGCTCGTCCTGGGGGGCACTATCCTGTTGTGGTGGCTTCAGAATCTGCCGCCGCCGGAGGAGGACGAATGGTGGAACCCACTGCTGTGGTACTCGCAGGCAAGGAAGTGGCTAACAGGGGAGGACATCATTGATGACTGGGGCGAGGACGACGTGTATGAGGCCGATGATGTGTACCTGGACGAAGAGGAATCAGCGCTGGTCTTCGTGAACAGAGATGACGTGGAGCCGGCAGCGCGCGACCGGGCGCGGCGGACGAGGTCGCTGTGGTTCGACCGGCCCTATGTGGGTGCCGATGACGAGGAGGAAGCGCATGATGAACCGTGATAGCGCGTGGGAGCTGCTGTGCGAATACACGAAGAGCGCGAACCTGCGCAAGCACGCTCTGGCGGTGGAGGCGGCGATGCGAGCCTATGCCGAGAAGCTGGAGGGCGATGCGGACGAGTGGGGCATCGTCGGGCTGCTGCACGATTTCGACTACGAGCGCTGGCCCGATCCGCCCGACCACCCGGAGAAGGGCGCCGCGATCCTCGCCGAGCGGGGCTACCCGGAGCACGTGATTCGAGCGATCCGCTCGCACGCGGATTATCTGGGCTTGCCGCGCGAGACACCCATGGAGAAGGCGCTGTTTGCGGTGGACGAGCTCACCGGCTTCATCGTCGCGGTGGCCCTGGTGCGCCCGAGCAAGAGCGTCAGGGATGTGAAGGTGAAGTCCGTGACGAAGAAGTTCAAGGACAAGAGCTTCGCCGCCGCCGTGCGCCGGGAGGATATCATCCGCGGAGCCGAGGAGCTCGGCGTCCCGGTTGACGAACATGTCGCCACCGTCCTGCAGGCGATGCAAGGCATTGCCGAAGAGCTGGGTCTCGCGGGGAGCTAGTGCTTGCTGCCCCAAGGCTATTCGCGTCGGCTGGGCCAGAGCCGGCAGTGTGACACACTGAAGGAGCGAGCGCCATGCGCGCAGTCTCAGCCGCGAGCACGGTGTTGTTCATGGCGATGCTGACGGGACCCATTCTGGGTCAGCCGGCGCCGGCTTGGCACTTCGACTTCGGCAGAGACCGCTTCGCCTTCCAAAGCAATGGGACATTCTCCCTGACGACCGGCGAGGCTGTGCGAATTCGACAGGCGGCCCTCTACGTTTTCGGCCCAGGCTGGAAAGCGGTAATCCAAAGCAAGGCGCAAATCACGACGGCGCCCGAGTTGAGTCCCGCCGGCGGCGTTTTCCGCGGCCAACTGAAGGAGCCGGTCTCGGGGAGGCTCTGGCAATTCGAGCAGCGGGTGAAGCGCGGTGAGCAGGGGCTCGATATCGAGTACCTGCTCCGGCCGCAGGCCGAGATGGAGATCAACGAGGTCTCGTTGGTGTTCGATCTGCCCATCAAGCTCTATGCCGGCAAGCAGCTCCTGCTGCTTCCGCAGACTGAGACCAGCTTCCCGCGGGAGGCCCCGGAGCAGTACCACTTCGTCAGCGGGAATTGCCGCGCTGCCGTGTTCGGCGGGGGCGAGAGGCCGCAATTGTCGCTTCGCTTCCCCCGCACGCAGTTCTGCAACGTGCAGGATACGCGGCAATGGCAGGGCGAAAACTACCAGGCGTTCGTCAAGATCGTGCCATCGGCGACCAAGGTCCAGCCGGGTCAGGAATGGCGGCTGGCCTTGACGGTTCTGCCGGACGACCCGCGGGAATATGCGATGCCCAGGACAGTGCTTCAGGCGCAGGACAAGCTCGAGATTCACAGCGTGAAGCTCTCCGCCCAGCGCGTGCCACGGTACGAACTGTGCGAGTTGACGGTGGACCTGAGAGCGACCTACGACACGCCCTTCGATGAGCGGCAGGTCGCGCTGGAGGCCCTCGTGCGCACTCCGTCGGGCCACGAGCTTAAGGTGCCCGGCTTCTTCTATCAGGGCTACCAACGGGAAGTGAGCGACGAGACGGAGCTGCTGACGCCGCAGGGCGACGCGACCTGGAAGGTGCGCTTTGCGCCCACCGAAGTGGGTCGGCACGAGGTAAGGCTGATCGCTCGCGACCGCTCCGGCGAGGTGACCAGCAAGCCGGTCAGCTTCGAGGCCACCAAAGGCGATCGGCCCGGCTTTGTGCGGGTCAGCAAGCAGGACCCGCAGTACTTCGAGTTCGATGACGGCACCCCGTACTTTGCGATCGGCGACAACTGCTGCTGGTATGACCGGCGCGGGACCGCGGCCTATGACGAATGGTTCGCGGCCATGGGCGCCAACGGGTGCAGCTACGCACGGCTGTGGATGCCCCAGTGGGCTTTCGGGATCGAGTGGGGCAAGCCCGGCGTGTACCGCATGGACCGGGCCTGGCAGCTCGACTACGTGTTTCGCCTGGCCGAGAAGCACGGTATCTACATCAAGCTGTGCCTGGAGAACTGGCGCCGGTTCGGCCGCGACAAGCCGGTCTACGCCCAGGCGCAGGGCGGCCCGTGCAAGACGGAGCACGACTTCTTTCTGAACGAGGAAGCCCGGCGGATGTTTCGCAATCGGCTGCGCTATTGCGTGGCGCGCTGGGGATACAGCACGCACCTGCTGGCGTGGGAGCTGTGGAACGAGATCAACTGCGTGGCGGGCTACAGTGACTACTCGGACGATGTGGTCGCCTGGTCCGCGGAGATGTGTCGGTACTTGAAGAGCACTGACCCGTGGCAGCACGTAACGGTCAACAGCCTGGGCTCCTGCAATTTCAACGAGAAGCTGTGGGAGCGGCCCGAAATCGAGTTCGCCCAGATGCACGGGTACTACTACTTCAGCGACGTAATGAAGCAGCAGGCGGTGGATATGGCCGACTTCATTCCGCGCTGGCAGCGGAAGGTGCGCGCCTTCGGCAAGCCGGCGATGTTTGCCGAGTTCGGGCTGACGCGCAGCAAGCCCGAGGTGCGCGAGATGTGCGA
>JALGUG010000323.1 GCA_029820995.1 Candidatus Zipacnadia bacterium | reverse complement strand
CGCCGGGCGTGATGGAGCAAGGGCGTGTCGGAGGGTGAGGGTCTCATGGCGGAAATGACGTCTCGGGAGCGTCTGCTGGCGGCCATTGAGTTCACCGGGCCGGACCGCTGTCCCGTGCATCATTATGTTTTTCCCGGCGCCATCTGGCGACACGGTCAGGCTCTGCTGGACCTGGCGGATCGCTACCCGGACGACTTCGGCAACCGGAGCATCAAGGCGAATACACGGCCCAAGCTGGAGGAGGGGGAAGAGATCACGGACGTGGTGGAGTGGCAGGACGGCTGGGGGACGGTGTGGCGGCGGATGCGCGGGTACACGTCGGGAGAGGTGCTGCGGCCGGCCATTCCCACGTGGGACGACTGGCCGTCGTACGAGTTTCCGCCGCATCCGCCGGAGAGCCACTATGAGCAGTTCGCGGCCGATGTGAAGCGGCGGCATCCGGAGGAGTTCGTGATGGCCTCGGGCGGAGGGTTCTTTCAGCACATGCAGCATCTGCGCGGCCCGGCGAACTACTTCATGGACTTGGCGGAGGACTGTAGCGGCGTCCACGAGCTGGCGGACCGCATGGTGGAGCACAATCTGTACTCGATTGAGCGGTACGTGCGCGCCGGAGTGGATTGCATTACGTTCGGAGACGACTGGGGGGCGCAGGACCAACTCCTGATCCACCCCGACATGTGGCGGCGGTTCTTCAAGCCGCGATATGCGCGGATGTTCGAGCCGGCGCGAGCTGCGGGCGTACACGTGTGGTTCCATGTGGATGGCTGGATTCTGGAGATCATCGAGGACCTGATTGAGATCGGCGTCACGGTGCTCAACCCCCAGCATGTGTGCATGGGCACCCAGCGTGTGGCGGACATTGCCGGGGGACGGGTGTGCATCCGCACGGACATTGACCGGCAGTGGATTATCCCGTACGGAACGCCGGAGCAGGTGGTGGGAGCCGTGAAGGAGGCCATTGCGGCGTTCGGGAACTTCAACGGCGGGGTGATCCTGCACGGAGAGGTGGGGCAGGAAGTGCCGTTGGAGAATATCCGAGCGCTGTACTCGGCCTTCTACGAGTACGGGAATTATCCCCTGACGTGGCTGGCGAACTGAACCGACAGTTCAACCCTTGAGCGGAGGCGAATCATGGTCAGCGGAGGCAAGCATTCGACGTGGGTCGGGCTGTGTGCCGGCGCGTGGCTGGTGCTGACGGCTACTGTTTGCCGGGGTGAGATCGTGGAGGTGCCACTGAAGAATCCCTCGTTTGAGGAGGGAATGACCGAAGGGGGACTGCCCGTTGGCTGGTCGCTGTACGGCGGAGGCGGCACGGGGCAGGAGATCAGGCTGCTGGAGCCAGGTGATGACGGGGGGCACGCGATTCTGTTGGCCGACGGCGACCCGACGAAGGAAATCGGACTGGTGCAGACGGTACCGGTCAAGGGAGGCCTGACGTATCAGGCAAGCGTCCGGGTGCGAGAGGTGGCGGGAGCATCGGCAGCCGGCGCGTATCTGCAACTGCGGTTTCAGCCCTCGAGCAAATTCGCCCAGACGGGGCTGCCGACGGGGAACAGCAAGCAGTTCGAGGAAGTGTCGGTAAAGGCCACGGCGCCGCCCGACACGAAGAGTGCGACGATCTATCTGTACACGCATGCGGACCCAACTCCCAAGGTGGTGCTAGACAACGTGAAACTCGTCTCCGGCGTTGAGCCGCCACCTCCGCCGCCTCCGGAGGCCGTGCCGCCCGTATACGATAAGCTGAAGGACCTTTATCTCACCACCGACCTGGTCAAAGACGGCCAGCCGAACGTGACCATCGTTGCGCCGGCATCGGGCGTCTATGCCGAGGACGCCCAGAGCATCCAGCAGGCGATCCAGAAGTTGACGGGGGTGTCGGTGCCGATTGCGACGGATGAATCGCCCGCGGCGGCAGTGCCGATCAAGGGGAACTTGATCGCGCTGGGCAATCGCTCTACGAACAAGACGATCGGTCGGCTTTACGACCTGTACTACACGCTGTTGGACCTGCGCTATCCGGGGCCGGAGGGGTACGTGGTCCGCACGCTGCACAATCCCTTCGGCGACGGCCGTAATGTGGTGTTTGTGGGCGGCAGCGACGCGGCGGGTGTGAAGGCGGGCGCGGCGAAGCTGGTGGAGCTGCTGAAGCGGGCCGGGAGCAAGCAGGGGGCGCTGTCCATCGGCTGGACGGCGGAGATTAAGCTGGGCAAGGGCATCGAGGTGCCTAAAGAATTGACGGACTTCAAGATCTGGGAGGCCTCGGCCGGGTACCGGTCCAGCGGGTACTTCGGCTGGAACAGCATCAGCAAGCGGATGGCGATGTACTACATGACGGGCGACGAGTTTCAGGCCCGCGAGGCGCTGCGGCTGGCGTTTCCGGACGACAAGGCGAAGGCGGAGATCACCAAGATTGACGGGGAGCGCATCGAGAACAAGGACGACCCGCTGGCCGGGCCATACCACTACAACGCGCACATGATGATCCTGTTCTGGGACCTGATCGAGGAGAGCCCGGTGTTCACGGATGCGGAGCGGCTGAAGGTGACGAACGCCTTCTCGCGGCAGCTCAATCACCGGAAGGGCGAGGGCGTATACGGGCTGACGACTACGCCGCGAGCGGTCGGATCGCGGCACGGGCAGTGGGCGGCAATCTCGCTGTACTGCCTGGGGCGATATTTCCAGAAGGACTATCCCAATCCGATCTGGGCGCAGTGCGTGCGAGGCGCGAAACTGGCCTTCAGCAGCTTGCACCGGCACGCCTGGGTCGGCGGCGAGAGCGACAACCTGTTCTGGTACAACACGGGCATTGCACCGATTCTGACCTACATGGTGCTGACCGGCGACCGCAAACCGCTGGAGAACGGGGTACTGCAGACACTGCTGCGCGGCCAGGAGATGCTGATCTCCGGACGGGTGCCGGACTGGGCGCTGAGGTCCGCCTCGATCGGCTTTCTGCACAAGACAGCATACGTCACGCAGGACGGGCGCTGGCTCACGTACCGCGACCGGACGGGCGTGGACCTGGACGCGTTTCGTCTGGGGCAGTCGTTCTGGCCGGAGGAACATCTGCAGCCGACGCGGCCCGACGATTTGGTGGGCAAGTGGAGCATCAACCGCCTGCCCAAGCCCATGTGGCAGGCACGAAACAGCGGTCTGCCACTGGACGAATCGTTCCTATTCGGCAGCTATCGCAGCGCGGCGGACGCGTCGGGGGACTTCGTGCTACTTGACGGGTTCAACGGGGCCTCGCGGAACCCGTACCACACTTTCGCCATCCTGGAGCTGCGGCTGGCGGGACGGACGCTGCTCCAGGGCTATCTGAACCAGGTTCTGACCCGTGCGGACGGCTTGGTGGAGCCGCAGGTCGCGATGAACGCGGCGCTGAGGTACTGTGACGTGGTGGGCGGGACGGCCACGGCAGTGGGCGAAGTGCCGAAGGCCGCGTACTGCAACTGGCGGCGCACGCTGGCGCAGCGTACGGGACGGTATGCGCTGGTGGTGGACGATCTGGCGTTCCGCACCGACAGCCAGAACATTGAGGTGCAGACGCTGTGGGACACCGTGGGCGGCTCCTGGAGCGCCAAGACGCAGACACTGCGCATCAGAGGCGCGGGCGGGCCGGCGCTGCCGCCGGGCTGGCGTAGTGTGCGCGCTCTGGAGGCGACGTGCCGCAGTGAGCCGAGTGGCGCGGAGTATTTGGTGCCTCTGCGCAGCATCGGGATTATGCTGCTGCGGGCCACCTCGCCGGGGCAGTGGCTGGAGATGGAGTTCTCCCTGCCGAAGGCGGTGACGGGGGATCTGTTCGCCGACTTCGTCAACTATCTGGACCGGGGGAGCGTGCGCCTGTTCCTGGACGGGAAGCGGGTGGGTGAGGATTACGACCACTACGCGCCGAATGCGGTGCCGGGGCGGGCTGAGCTGGGGCACCATGAGTTGGCTGCGGGCAAGCACCGGCTGCGCGCGGAGGTGGTCGCGCAACGTCCGGGCCAGGAGAAGTGTTACATCGGGCTCGCGGGACTGAGTATTCGGCCGGAGGGGGCTCCGGCCTCCGGCGGGCCACCGGCGTTCGAGCTGCGGACGTGCGACCCGGTGAAGGTGACCATGCACGGCAGGACCGCCACCATGGAATGGCTGGGCCCGGTGAAGCAGGGGCAGCACTTGAGGTTCTTTTCGCTGATCGGTCAAGGGCCGGCGGGGAACGACACGCGCCTGGCCTGTCTGCGGGTGGCGGACAACGCCGCCGCGCTGGCGCTGCCCGCGCCGGCGGTCGCGGTGGTCGGGGAGTACGAGGGCTTGAAGGGCGATCTGGTCGTGCTGGCGGAGGACCATCTGTACGGCCGGGCGCTCACGAGGGCGGGCATAGAGGGAGCGCTCGTCTCTGCGGACGCGCCGGTTGACCTGGACTGGAACTTCGCTACGGGGACGTTGCACGTTGTGGCGGCGACGGCGACGCAAGTGGAGCTGGCGCTGGCCGCCACGGAAGCGCTTCAGCTTGACGGGAAGGCCATCCAGGGGCAACGCGGGGCGGA
>JALGUG010000322.1 GCA_029820995.1 Candidatus Zipacnadia bacterium | reverse complement strand
GAGGGCACTCGTGAATCCCCGCGAACGCTACCTGGAGACCATCCTGTTCGGCAACCCCGACAAGATCCCCTTTCGGCCCGGCGGCCCCCGCGAGTCCACCCTCGCCGCTTGGCACCGGCAGGGCCTGCCCGAAGACCAGAACTACATGGCGGCCCTGTATGAGCTCCTCGGGTTCGAGCCCGAGCAGACGAAGCCGCAGGTGCAGCCGGGCGTGTCCTTCCGCATGATCCCCCAGTTCGAGGAAAAGGTCCTGGAGCACAAGGACGGGCACTACATCGTCTCCGACTGGATGGGCGCCATCGTTGAGATCTCAGACCGCTACGATTACACCTACATCCGTGCCGCCAAGGACTTCGTGACCCGCAAATGGCACAAGTTCCCCGTCGAGACCCGGGAGGATTGGGAGCGGATGAAGCAGCGGTACGACCCCCGGACGCCCGGACGCTTCCCGGAGGACTTCGCGGACCGCCTGTCGCGCATGGCCGATCGCGACTACGTGACCACGATCCACTTCAACGGGCCCTTCTGGCAGCTCCGCGAATGGTGCGGCATGGAGGGTCTCTGCCTCTTGATGGCCGAGAATCCCGAGTTCGTGGACGAGATGGCCGCCTTCTGGGCCGAGTTCGTGTCCCAGACCATGGCGCCGATCCTGGCCTCGGGCCGGCTCGACCGCGTGGGCATCTCCGAGGACATGGCCTATAAGTGTCACAGCATGATCTCGCCGGACATGTGCCGCCGCTTCCTGTTGCCGGCCTATCGGCGCTGGGTGCAGGAGGCGAAAGCCGCGGGCGTGCAGGTCATTGACATGGACTCGGACGGCTACATTGGGGAGCTGATCCCGTTGTGGATTGAGGTCGGGATCAACTGCTGCGACCCGATCGAGGTCGCAGCCGAGAACGACATCGTTGACTTCCGGCGACAGTTCGGGCGCCGAATGGCGTATCAGGGCGGCATTGACAAGCGGGCCATTGCCCGAGGCGGAGACGTCCTCAGGGACGAGCTGCACCGCGTCATCCCGCCGCTGCTGGAGGATGGCGGCTACATTCCCGGCTGCGACCACGGCGTTCCGCCCGACATCTCCTGGCCGAACTTCATCGAATATGCCCGGCTGCTCGCCCAGATGACCGGGTGGCTCTAGCGGCTCATCTCACTGCGAACTTCGCCGAGGCTGACAACCCCGCGGCCGGCACCTCCGCCGTCACTGTGTATGCCCCCGGCGTCTCATTCACCGCCACAGGCACCACGACCGTCGCCCGGCCTCCTTCGGTCGCCGCGGCTTTGCCCAGGCGCTTCACTTCCTGGCCCTTGGCATCCTGGACCGTGAACTCCGCCAGATAGCACCCCTGCCGGCCCGCTAGCGCGAGCTCCCACTTCAAATCCTCACCCCGCCTCACCCTCGCCGGCGTCACATGCAACTCCGCCTTCTTGGGTTGCCGCGGATAGAGTGCGATCATCGTCGCGAGCCTCCCGGGCAGGTTAACAGTCAGTGCGGCGCCCTGCCCGGAGGGTGCGAACTTGACCGGCTTCATGGTCCCGAGGTCAACCGCGAAGCGTGGAGCAAAGCCCAGCCCGCGCACCGCGACCTCGCCCGTGCTCGGCTCCGAATTGTGGTTCACCACGATCAGCAGCGCCGTGTCCGCGGTCGTTCGCAGTCCGACCTCCATCTGTCCCTGCGCATCGCGCACCGACGCCAACGCCTGCAGGCCGGCAGCGCGCAATACCCCCCCCAGCCCGGAGCGCAGCGCCGCGGCCTCCTTGAAGTGATCATTCTCCACGAAGTCCTTGTACTGCTCATTGGCGTCAAAGGCCAGATGGATGACGGTGCCTTTGCCGTGCTTCCAGGTTGCATACTTGAGGTCCGGCAGCCCTGCCAACGCCGTTGTCGCCTCGGTCTCTCGTGCCCAGGGAGCCTGCACTGGCTCACCCTTGTGGTTCTCCTCCAGTGCCTGGTCATAGACCAGCACGCCGCCCGCTTTGACCCATTCATCCAACTGCGGGATCATGTCCGCGTGTAGAATGGTCGTGCTCAGCAGCAACAATCCGCGGTACTGGTCCAGCCCGGCCTCGCGCGCAATCTCCTCATTGTACACGTCAATCATCCCGAAGCCGCTGTTCAGGCAGTGCCACGCGTACGTGGGCGTTGGATAGCCGTTGTTGATGTACTGCTGCGAGACGGGGAACAGGTGCGCTACGGTCGCGCGTGGGCGCTTCAGCCGACAGAGCATCGGCCCGATGCGGCGGATCTTGGGCAACTCCCGCCCGGTCACCGCCCAGCGCTCGGGCCGCGATGAGGTCCCGGAGCCGAACACCCTGTGGATGAAGCTGTTCAGGTAGTCCGCGCCGTGGCACACGGCCGTGTATGCGCACTCTGCCGAGGCCTCCTTCGGGTTCTTCTGGTACGGCCAATTGCGGTCGTCGAGCTCGACGTAGAAGCCCCACGGCTTGCTCAAGTGTGTGGCGTAGTCGCGCATCGCGGCCATGGCGTAAGCTGCCGTGAGCATCCGGATCTTCTGCGACGAGGGATAGAAGTACGGGTAAACATCGAAGTCGCCCCGATCCGACTGGCGCAGCCAATCGAGCCCATCTTGCTGATAGCTCAGCGGGCGTTGGAATCCGCAGCCCGTGGCCATGTACGTGACCAGTAGGTCCCACTGTGCTCCCGCCTCGCGCTTGATCGCCATGCCGGTCCGATAGGCATCCGCCACATAGTCGCCCAGGAAGTTGGCCATCTTCCACTTGCCGAACGGATCGTCCGCGAGCTTGTCCAGCGGCTTGAGTTCCCCGCCGTAGCGTTCAGCGAATACTCGCCGGCAGTGCTCGCAGTAGTCCATCGCCTTCGGCGTCACCACCGGCTCGTCCACGATCTTGATGCTCAGCAGCCGCGGCATGTGCCGGGCGGCCTCCAGGTACGGCGCCGTGTGCTTCTCCAGCGCTGCGCGATACTCGGGCGAGTGCACACAGGGGGAGGCCTTGCCGTCGCGGGACAGATTCGTGTAGTGCTGGTACTCGCCGAACACAGCCATGCCCAGTGCCTGGGCGTAGGCCTCCGCCGCGCCGGCCCTCTCGCCGCCGAAGTCGCGCCCGATGCGCGCCCAGCGCGGTATGCCGCCCATGGTGGCCACGCAGTTGAAGCCGTGCGCCCAAATGTCGTCCAGCCGCGCCCGCAGCAGCGCGTCGTCCAGACTGTGGCCGCCGCCGTTGTCGCCGATTATCGTCATGATCGGATAGAAATTCGCTCGATCCAGGGGCGCGACAACCTGGAGCGGCGCCGCGCCGGAGACGATGGTCTGCCCCTTGCCGTCCAGTAGACTGGCCGTTAGCACGTACTCTCCCTGACGCAGCCGAGGCAGCTTGTCGCGAAACTCCGTCGTCGCTTGCGCCGGACGGGTGGCTTGCCAGCAGACTGCGCCACCCTCGGCCGGCCGGGCCTCGGCGCGAATCTTTGCGCCCGCCGGCGAAGGGAGCCCGGCAGTCACTCCCTGCGGCCGGGGCCCAGCGAACCGCAGAGCGATGGAGTACTTGTGCCCCTTGCGCACCTCCTGGCCGGCCACCGGCGCCTCGATCTCGAAGCGGAAGACCGACATCTTGTACTGCCGCAGGTCCCGCAGCCAGCAGCGCAGCGACGGGTTGAGGCACTCGATGCTGAGCGGTCCGGCCTCCGTCTCCACAGTGAATTTCATCCCGGTGCCGTCGAAGATCTTGCCGCCCTGCTCGGCAGGCAGCACGCCTTCGCGCACGCCCTCCTTCTGCTCGCACCGAAAGCTCTTGCCGCCGTAGAGCGAGCACGGGAGAGTCACCAGCAGCGGGAGCCGTTGCACCTTCACATCCGCCAGGAACTCGTAGTCGGTCTCCACGATGACCGCGCCGTCCTGCATTGTCCGCACTTGCCGTTCGACTTGCAGATACCTGGGGTCCTCAGCCCACTTCTCGCCGCTCTGACGCCCCGCCTGGCAAATGCCGGTCACGTGCCAGCGCGGCAGCAGGCCTTCCGCAGTCTGCTCGGCCTTGACCTCCAGCGCCCCGAGTTGGTCGTGGATGACCTTCTCGCCCTTCTGCTCGTAGATCCACGTATCCACAAAGCCCGCCACGTCCACGGGCTGCCCCGAGAACCGCATGCGCACACTGGCGCCGTCCGCCTTTACCTCCGGCAGATCCCGGCGGGCTAGCTGGACGTCAAACTCCAGCGGCCAGCCGGGAGCAAGGCAGTAGCGCTGCGCCGCCCACTGGACCTCCAGGTGATACGGGTGCTGCGCCTGCACCATCGCATCGCGGCGATCCAGTACCTTGCCGCCCTTCACCAGTTCCAGAGCGTACGGCACATCTACGTGGTCGAAGCTGCCCGGGTCAACGGTGAACCGCGTCCCCTTGACCGCTTTGCCGTTCACCAGCAGCCGGACCGCACAGTCCGCGGCCTGCCCGCCGATCTTCGTCCTGGCCCCTACTTCCTGTCGGCCGACAACCGTCTGCGGCGCCAACTCGACCTCCGTCAGATAGGCGCCCGGCACACGCCCGGCGGCCCAGCGGACCACCTGGCGCAG
>JALGUG010000321.1 GCA_029820995.1 Candidatus Zipacnadia bacterium | reverse complement strand
GTGGATCAGCGCCCAGATTCTTCATCCGCAGGGACCTAACGTGCTCGGCTGGATACTAACGGGAGTCGGCGCCTTGCTGATGATGGGCCTGGCGACAATGCGCCAGCGGTTCCTGTGGTGGCCCTTCCACCCCCTCGGCTTTGCACTGGCCCCCGTCTGGATCATGGATCAGGTTTGGCTCACGATCTTCACTAGCTGGCTGCTAAAGGTCACCATTCTGCGCTACGGCGGCCACAGACTCTATCACAGGATGCGGGCCGCACCATTCTGCGCTACGGCGGCCACAGACTCTATCACAGGATGCGGGCCGCATTTCTGGGGCTCATCCTCGGTCAGTTCGCAGCCAACGGGCTTTGGCTGATCGTGGATCAGATCACGGGCACGCGAGGCAACAGGATCTTCTGGATCTGAGGTACAGCGTTGAGGGCGTGCGCGGTGCAACAAACGCCATGCACCCGACACGTTACGGGGCTGGATACTCTTTGCCGCCGATAGTCGCCCTTAGCAGTGGGTGGACGCGAGGGCTGCTGCCGTGTTCCGTATTCTCGATCTTCACCTCTCCGAGCCCCTTGGCGTACCACGCTGTCCGCGTCAAGCGGGTGTCAGTGCCAAAGACGGAGCCGGCGTCAAAGGTCATCGTGACCTTGAGACACTGAGGAAAGTGCCCGGCGGGAACCGTCACGTCCTCCACCGCGTCCAGCCTTAGGGTGAACTTCAGCGTGCGGTTCAGCTTAGGGAGCGGCAGCTTCGGCCCCAGGGTGCCTGCGCAGGTTTGAACTCGCTGTTCCCCAACGGCGATCTCACAGGGAAACAATATGGGGTCCTTCAGGTGCCAGGGCACGGGCCCGATCTTGGACTTGACCTTCCCACCGTACCACTCGACGCCGTTGTCCGTCCGGCGGAAATGCTCGACTTCACCGTCGCTCCATTCCCGGACAACGACCGAGATCCCCTCCGCCTGTTGCTTACCTTTCACAACGGTCGTGAGGTGGGGAACGATCTTGCCTTCCTTGCTGGTTCCCCACTGCCAAGTATCGCCCGTGCGCAGAGGAAGACACTGGGCGAGGTTGTACTTCTGCGGCGCCGTCAGCGCGCCGGAACAAAGCATGACGCTCCACAGAGCCACAGTAGCGCACGACCAGTACCAAGACATCTCTCTTGCCTCTCCCGCCCTATGATGCGATGCTCAAGCCTAGGTCGCGCCTGCACTCCGGGCTCCAAGGCCTGCCCGATTCGCGCCCGAAAACCCTAGCGATACGCCGGGATCGCCCACTAGCGCTTCAGTTTGCCCATGGCCTCGATCATGGGCGTGGTCTCGATCTGTTCTTCCTCTGTTAGATCCTGGTAGATCTCCAGGCCCGCATCGAAGCACCGCTGCAGTGCCTCCCGAGCCCTTTCGCGCACCTCCGGGCTCAAACCGTTGAGCACTTGCACCCCCACAGTCATGTTCTCGGCGGCACGTTTGATGAACCGGATACGCTCTTTCTTCGGCAGCTTGCGGAACTCACGCTGTTCGCGCCGCAAAACCCTCTCGATGTCTTTACTCTTGACGGCCTCCAACTGGGCGATCAGCTTCAGCACCATTTGCTCCCGTTGCGCCCGCGGGAAGGCGCTGAGGCGCGCGAAGATTGAGGTGCGGTCCAGACCTACCAACAGAATCCCCCGGACCACGGCCACTGGCGGCCCCGCCACCCTCTCCAGGATCTGCTCGATCTCAGCTCCCTGCGTCGCGGGAAGCGCCACCTTTTGCTGGGCAATGTCGCTGGACACGCCCACCAACGCGCCGGACTTGATCGTCAGCAAATCTGCGGCTTCATCCCACGTCGTCTCTCGAGCCTCCAGGTCAAACCGGACCGAGGGCGGTTTCTGCCATCCATTCCACTGGGGCGACTGCGCGGCAGCCTCGGCCGGCATGACGATATAGGCATAGTCCCATGCCGACAAACTGCAGAGGCAAATGCTGTTGAGGACTGCCACCAGGTCCCGGCCGGACACCGATACCGTGACCATACGGCGACCGTCTATGTCCTCGTGGGCGTACAGCGGCACCCGTGCTTGCTCTCGGACCTGCTGAGCGATGTAGCCCAGGGGGCGGCTCGTCACATGGATGCTGATCTTCGGCGCCGCCTCCTGGCATAGCGTAGCGGCCACACACCCGAGGGCCGCACACACAACGGCGGCCAGGTACCAGCGACGGTCGTCCAAGCGTGCCGAGCCAGGGCTCATTTCGAAAGTGCTCCTCCTGTGGCCCCCTGCTCTGGAGTGGTGAGAATGGCACGTATCAGATCGGAAGCGCAGTCGGAATACTGCTCCACCAAGAGGGTGCAGACATTCCCCGCCACGGTCGAGCACACGCGCTCTGCCGCCACAACGAGGGGCCCTGCCAACATAAGCAGGGCCGGGAAAAACGCTACTAAGTACGTCGCCCGACTCTCCGGGCAGGCGCTTGTCATAGCTCCGAAAGCTGATCGTCCTCGGTCACGGTCTCCAGGACGTGTATGGCGTTAAGCGTTTCATCGCTCTCGCCCACAGTCGTCATCGTAACACCGCTGTCGCTTGGTGCTGCCGGCGCTACTTGATACGGGGCGTATGACTCAAAAGCTACCGGACGCCGCAGCGGATCACGCGGTTCTAACCCCGGGCTCAGGCGCACCTCCGGTGCTTGCACTGCCTTCGCGAGACGAACTGGAGCAATCCCAGGCCGACTACGCACCGAGCAGCCCAATTGAGGCTCGAGTGCCACAGCCGGTTCCGGAGGCGTCGCCTCCACAACCGCCCTTGCCGCGGACCGAGCCTTACGGCTGCGGCAGGCGACCAAACGCACGCGGCGCCCACGCACTCGCCTCTTGAACACCGCGCTGCCCAAAGCCCGGTTCCGACGCCTGGGCGCCACCTCCGTGTTGCCCTTCGCCGTCACCACCACTGGCTCGGGCGCCGAGGGTAATACCCCCATATCGGACCCGGTCATCCTCCCGCCCGCGACCGATGTCGCATGGCGCACGACGGACGGATACCATATCGGTCCTAACTCAGCCAAGGGCCGATTGATATACCAGCGCCCAGCCACCACGACAGCCAGCGCGAAAGCCGCGGCCAGCGCCCAGCCCCAGGCCGGGCTTCCTGCCGCCCTGGCATCAGGCTCCTCCGACGCCGCCTGCACCGCGAGGATTCGTTCCTTGATTTGGGCCGCAAAATCCTCCGGAGGCACTGGGGCCTCCAGACTCCGCAACGCCGCTATGGCCTCGCGCAGGAGTGCCAGCTCAGCTCGGCACTCCTGACACGACGCTAGATGGTGCTTGAGCGCATCACGCTGCGCCGCATCGAGACGCCGATCCAGATAGTCAGAGAATAGACCTCGTGCCTTCGAACAACGCATCCCGTTGTCCATTCTCCGGGCCGGAGGTCGTCGGCAGTCCGATCAACCGCTGTCCTAGTCGGCCCGTGCCTGTTCTGCGAGCAGCCCTGCCATTGCCCCGTCACAGGCATACCGCTGATACTTCTTCTTGAACGCCTGTCGAGCCCGCGACAGCCGCGACTTCAGCGTCCCCAGCGAGCACCCCATCGCCTCCGCAGCTTCCTCATACGACAACCCCTGCAGATCCACCATGGTCAGCACCGCGCGGTGGTGAGCCGACAACAATGTCAGCAGCCGGTAGACGGTCCGCTGTGTCTCCTTGCGTTCCGCCACTGTTTGCGGCATCTGCGTCCTGTCGGGGATGGCGCGCTCCACGCTGCCATGCGCTGTCTCGATGCTCTCCTCCAGCGACGCGCCCTCAACCTTTTGCCGCCGCTTACGTCGGCGCAGCTCGTTGATACAGATGTTTACCGCAATGCGATACAGCCAGGTTCGGAAGCTCGCCTCCCCGTTGTACTGGAACCGCCGAATGGCGGATAGGGCCCGGATAAACACTTCTTGGCCCAGGTCCTGGACGTCCTCCCCTTCACCGCAGATCCGATAGATGATGCCATAAATCTTGGACTGGTACTTGTCTACCAGCCTGGTAAAAGCCGCCGCATCGCCCTCTCGGGCTCGCCGAACCAGAACCGCGTCCTCCGACAGCGGATCAGCGTGTGCCAACCGACCCTCGGAAACCCGCTCGATCGCGTGCCCGTCTCTGCGTAACGCCCTGGCCCTCATGTTGGTTCCCGCGGATATCTCCGCGGCCCCTCCTGCCCCGACTGGCATTGCACGGACCCACGCCGCCCAACACTCACGCGCAGCCCGCGCCACCAGTTCAGACTCCGATGCGACCTGAAGGTTCACTCCGGTTCCGCCCTCACCCCAAACCCCCGAAGCACTCCACCGACCACGCACCACAACCATCAACGCGGACATTATTATAGGAGCAGGGCGGCGCACCGTCAAGGCCCACGGAACCATTAATAGGCCCCGCGGCCTGTGACCACTGCCGGCACAGTCAGCAGCAGGATCTTCAGATCCAGCCACAGGGAACGCGTTCGAACGTACTCGATGTCCAGCTCGACCCACCGCTCGAAGGGGATATGGCTGCGCCCGCTGACCTGCCACGTGCACGTCAAACCCGGGACCACCGAGAGACGCTCCCGCTGCCAGGCCTCGTATTCGGCAACTTCCTCAGGAATGGGCGGTCGCGGGCCCACCAGGGTCATCTGCCCCATAAGCACATGCCAGAGCTGCGGAAGTTCATCCAGGCTCAGCTTGCGCAAGTACCGGCCCACTTTGGTGATGCGAGGGTCGTGGCGGATCTTGAAGATCGGGCCGCGTTGCTCATTCAAGTGGGCGACCTTCGCGCGGTCATACCGGCCCGGGCGATTCGAGCTTGATGGCTACGGCAATAGCCGCGAACAAAGGCGCCAGCAGTACTAAGCCGACTCCGCTCACAATCAGGTCCAGCAGTCGCTTTACGAACAAGTACCCTCTGGTGTCCATGCGGTTCTCGGATCGTCGGGCACCTCCGCGCCCTGCGCCGAAGGTCCCGTGGTCAGGAATGCACACTTAATCCCATTCTACCAGAACCGGCCGCATTTGCCTCATACTGATTGTCATCCCCCGTACCAGAGGAGCAGACGGGCCCTTGGCCAGTGAAGCACAACCGCGGGCGATCTGCACAGAAGCATGTCGCACAGGCCACGAGCCTACGGACGGCCCAAGGCCGGCGGCATCCCTTCTGCGGGTATTTCCTTCGCTACGGTAAAGCCGGCCTCGGGAGGCGGCTTCCCCTGGCGAAACACAACGAATGTCTTAGCTTTCCCCAGCCGCGCATGAGGGTAGAAGTCATCCACCGGCAGCGCTGTTCCTGAGGTGGCAAAAGCCCACCATACGAACCACAGCCCCAACCGGTCCGGCGACCGTTGAGCGCGCAACAGCGGCGTCAGGAAAATAGCCGAGGGAGCACCAACCTTTTGCCGGACTTCGCGGAACTCGGTCAGGGTCTGGGGTACCCACACCGAGGGGACGTCGCCCTCCCAAGCGGTCTCCCATGGAACGTTCGTGACAATCCATTTCGGCGGCTCCTTGCCCGCCATCACCTCGCGGATGATGTCACCTGTCGGCGAACGGCGCTGCGATCCCGGGCCGCCAACGCCAAGCTCAACCGCTAACGGGAACACGTACACCAGCAACAAGGCGGCGCACGCCAGCCAGGCATACTTCGCCCGTCGTCTCGATTCAACGCCCTCCAGCCGCCGATCAAGAAGCTCCAGGAAGAAACCACTCCCCAGGAAGATTGCCAGCGGAACATAGGCCTCCGCTAGACGC
>JALGUG010000320.1 GCA_029820995.1 Candidatus Zipacnadia bacterium | reverse complement strand
TGAGGCCGCGCTGGACGGCCTCCACCGCTGCTCGCCCCGCCTGCCGGGCCAGCGGCGCGCGGCGGGGGCTGACGGCCGCCAGCGTTGCCGATCCCGGCAGCGCGAGCCCCAGCGCCTCCGTCAGGCAGCACATCGTCATGGCAGTGCCCATCATGTTGCAGACGCCGCAGCTTGCGCAGGTCTCCTGCTCAATCTCCTCCCGCTGGGCCGCGGTAATCTTGCCCGCCTCCTGAGCGCCGATCGCTTCCTTGATGTCCGGCGTGGTCCGCACGTGCCCTTCGAGGTCCCGACCCGGCCACATCGGCCCGCCCGGCAGGAAGACCGTGGGGAGATTGACCCGTGCGGCGGCCATCAGCATTCCGGGCACGATCTTGTCGCAGGACGCGATCATCACCGCGCCGTCAAAGGGGTGCGCCCGCAGCATCATCTCCACCGAAGCCGCCACCAGCTCGCGCGACGGCAGAATGTAGTGCATTCCCCCGCCTTGGGCAATGCCGTCGCAGGGCGCGATCGTGTTGAACTCGACCGGCGTGCCCCCCGCCGCCCACACGCCCTCCTTGACCCGCTCAGCCAGCCACCGCAAATGCACGTGTCCCGCGGGCAGCTCACTGTGGGAGTTGGCAATGGCGATTAGCGGCCGCTTCAGCTCCTCGGGCCCGAACCCCGCGGCGCCCAATAGCGCCCGAGCGTATGTCGCCTGAAGTCCTTCCAGTTGTGATCCCACGGCGACGGCCTCCCCCTTCTCAGAGCGCCCGGCCTGCACTCTCCGCCACAATCGGCCGGCAACGACCGGCCCTCGGCCCTCCGCCGGCAGGCGTAATCTGATCGCTGATATGCTGCTGCCGACAACTGACCGCCGTTTACACCCCTTCGGTCCCTGTGCTATAATTCCAGCTACTCCGTCGTGGCCCTTCTTGCTCGCGGTCACCATCAAAGTGAGGTTTTCATTGTGAGTGCCGAACTCGATCTGACTGCTCTCTGGGCCGAGGTCAATGCTGCCCTGCGCGAAGGCGACATTAATCGCACGCTGTGGGAAGCCGCGGCAACCGCCAAGCCGCTGGGCCTCGAGGATGACACGATTGTGCTGGGCATCGCCAACGACAAGTTCCACCTGGCCAGCTACCTGGAGACGCGCGTCAATAAGAACACGATTCTGGGCCTGCTGCAGGCCAAGGCCGGCCGCCGGCTGGACTATCGAATTATTGAGGGCGACACGCCGGAGCGATATGAGCACGAGCGGGAACGGCGCAAGATCATGCAGCGCCAGATAGCGGCCGACGCCCGCGAACGCATGACGGCGCGAACCGACACGGCCGGCTGGGAGCGTCTGAGCGAGCAAGTCGTCGCGCGGTACGCCGAGGTTCGGCTGCGCCGCCTGCCGCAGGGCCTGGCCCGCTTCCTGCTGGACGTGCTGCCGATGGTCTCCGAAGCCGACCTGCGGATGCGCGCCGAACAGCCCCAGGCGGTTCACCACCACGAACGCGAGTTGGGGCGCATCCTGGACAAGCTGGCCTCCTATACGGGTGTGCCGGCTACCGTCATCGGTCTCGAGCTCATCCGATACCGCGAACGCCAGGCCCGGAACACCTAGCGCCGACCCCAGCGAGCACCGCTGCGTTATGCTTTCGTGCCGGGAAGCCGGAGGACACTGACCATGTGCCGCCCGTTGGTTCCGATTCCAGTCCTCGTCGTCCTTGCCGCTGCCGCGCCGGCGGTCCAGGCACAACTCGGCTCCGTCGTTCGCGACGAGCAGTACGGTTTCACCTTCCAACCGCCCGTGGGATGGTTGGACTTGCGCCCCAGCGTCGCCATGGGCGAGCTCAAGCACCTCAAGCACCCGCACGACCTGGGCCGCGTCATCATCTCAGCGTACCCCGCGCCTTCGTTGGACTTCGGCCGCCATGCGGCGCTGGCGCTGGCGAAGAAGAAGATGCGCCGGGAGGGCCTGACCTTCACTACCCTCGCCGCCCACCGGCGCATCACGGTCAACGGGCTGGCCGGCAAGAGGGACCAGCTCTCGCTCCAGCTCAAGCAGCCTCCCATCCCGATTGAGGGCGAGGCCATCTTCCTGCCCGCGCCGCCGTACGTCTTCGTCCTGCTGGGAGCGTGGGCCAAAGGGCTCGGCCCCCAGCGCACCGTTCAGGCGAGCCTGCGTTCCTTCCGCCTGGTGCGCAAGCCCGGCCCACCCACCGAGAGCGCAGCCTACGAGACCACGCGGTTTCGCTTCAGCTTTCCCAAGACCTGGCAGGCGACCCCCAAACCAGGCGAGCCCAACACCGTCGAGATCAAGCCGCCCGGCAAGCAAGGCGAGTACCTGGACTGCACACTGGCCGCTGCGAAGTGGCCCGAGGTCTCCGCGGCGTTCGGCGTTACCCGGGCTCAGTACCAGGCGGATCCCACCGGAGCACTGGATAGGCTCTGCACTGCGGTCAACGCGAAGTTCGAGAAAGCGCTCCGTGCGGATCTGGAGCAGCAGCGACGAAAGTCGGCAACCGAGCCCTTCATCCTGGAACTGGGCGCCTTCCGTGACATCAAGCGGGAGGACCTCAAAGCCGGGCCCTTCGTGGGTCGCCAACTGACACTGGAGATCCCGGTCAAGTATTCCGAACTCGACGCCGAGGTTGTCTTTGTTGCTCGCTGCGCCGCCCTGTGTCACGGGGAGGACCTGGTCGCCTTCGTCTCCCACTCGCCCCGCGAGTGGGAGAGCACCCACGGCGCAGCTCTGCAACAGATCCTGGAGTCCGTGCGGCCCCTGGCTACGGAGATCGCCGCCGCATCGGCGGAACCCGGCGCGGCGCCCGAACCAACCAAGGCGCCGACGGAGCCCAAAGCTGCCGAGCAGCCCGCCGCGCCTGACGAAGCTGCTCAGGCCAAGGCGCGGCAGCACTACGCTGCCGGGCTTACCCATAAGCAGGCTAAGCAGTGGCCGGCAGCCATTGCCGAGCTCACCAAGGCCCTCGAGATCTGGCCGGATTACGCCGACGCCCACTGGGTCTTGGCGTGGTCCTATATCGGAGCGGGGAGCAAACCGCAGGCAGTGCCTCATCTCGAAAAGCTGATTCAGCTCGAGCCCAACACGGAGCGGGCCCGGCAGGCGCGAGACGCCCTGGAGCGCATTCAGCAGTGACCCTTCGCCCTCTGATGCGCCATCGTCCGGCAGTTGCGTCTCGGGACTAGGGAACGCGCCGACCAAGGAGGCCCCTTGATGAAGATCCTGGCCCTTCACTCCAGCCCCAATGAAGACGGCCTGACAGCCGCGACGGTTGAACGGGCCGTCAGTGGGGCCAAAGCTGCGGATGCCGAAGTTGAGCTGGTCCGCCTTTGCGATCTGGAAATCGCCGGTTGCGCTCAGTGCGACGACGGCTGGGGCAAGTGTCGGCGCGAGGGGGACTGCACCATCGAGGACGACTTCCAGACGATTCGCGCCAAGTGCCGCGAGGCCGATGCGCTAATCATTGCCACTCCCGTTTACTTCGGACAAGTCAGTGAGTCGGCCAAGCGCTTCCTCGATCGCCTGCGCCGCTGTGAGATCGGCACAACGCGGGAGCGAAAGCTCGTTGACAAGCCGGTCCTGACGATCGCCGCGGCCGGCGGATCGGGGCGCGGCTGCGTCACCTGCTTGTTTGAGTTGGAGCGCTACTGTGACCACATGGGCATGCGCCCCTTCGACCTGGTGACTGTTACCCGCTTCTCTCGCGATCACAAGCTCCCCGCTCTGGAGCAGGCCGGACGGCGCCTTGTTAGCTTCGCGCAGGAACTGCCCTGAGGGCCGCCGTGACTTCCTCGGCCGCCGCCGATCGCTCGCTCCGTACCAACCATGCAACCTCAAACTCGATCATCACGGTATGACGGCAGTCACTGCTATGGGGGGAACCTACGCACAAGACAACGGGGGGGCACGTACACCGACACAGGTCCATACGGCGGGGATGGTATGGGAACGTCGGGGACAAAGCTGCGGCTGGCATGGAACCCGTCGGCTGAGGTCCGCGCCTCAGCTCGAAGCAGTGTCGGAACTCCCGCGACGGGCGCAGCGCCTGTCTGTGCCGCCACTAGAACCGCCGGATCAGCATCCGACTCAAGCGCCTCGTGACAGCCGCAGCGCGCGCACGAATCTTCCTGGTCCGCCAGGGGCCCACTGCAGCCGCAGAACTCCTCGGCTCGAGAGCACGCCTTCCGGGCGGGCGCGGTACAACAACACGCGCCGTGAAAGCCGGCGAGGTGCACCAAGAGAAACAGAACTACCGGGAACGGGCGGCCCAGCATGGCATCTCGCTCTCTTCCGTCCGTTCTTGTCGCGACAGACCCTTACGACTCCTGCCGCGGGCCAAAGTTCAGTTCACGTGAGATTCGGCCGGCCGCGGCCCGGCCGTCGTGGGGAGATCCACAGCCTGCCGGCACTGGGGGGTTAGCGGAGTGCTGGCGCTCCAGACGTCGCAGACCGGCGTAACTGTCGGACGTACGTCCGGTGCTCGCGTCTCACCTGGAACCCGAGCTTCTTGTACAGCGTGACAGCCGGCACGCGGAACGGCTGCGTAATCAGTAGCGTGGGGCGCGGGCGCTTCGGTTTGAGCCAGTTGAGGCAGGCGACCATGAGCGCCTGCCCCAAGCCTCGGCCGCGGTGCTCC
>JALGUG010000319.1 GCA_029820995.1 Candidatus Zipacnadia bacterium | reverse complement strand
TGCTCTTCGAGGGCGCTGAGGCCCGCCTTGGGATCGCCTAGTCGGGCTGTCAGGGCCGAGCGGAGCTGCGCCACTGCTGGTGCGTCGAAAGCGTCCAGCTCGGCCGCCGAAACGGAGCGGTAGCCGACCTGCAAGAAGGCTTTGTTGGATTCACTGGGGCTGAGGTTCCGCACGACGAACTCGGCCTTCGTGCGAACGGGTACAGGCACGTACGACCAGTACGCGGCGCCGTCAAGGGCGCGGAGGGGATCATCGGCGGGCGCGCCCTCGGGCAGCGCGCCCTTGGTGGTGAGGACCTGATCGCGGCCGTCGAGCTTCATCGTCAACAGGATCTGCTCGGGCTGCAGCGCGGTGGACCAGATGCGGTAGATGATGGCCGGCCCCTGAACGGCGCCGATAGTCGCGGTCGCACCGGCGGCGATCTCTACGTAGTCGGCGCCCTCTCCTTCGCGAGCAGTCGTGCTGAGGAGCTGTAGTGGGGCGTCGAAGGCCGGGTGGTGTAGGTCGGGCCGCAGCCAGGCCTCTACAACCGACGGCGCCGCAAGCGCCGAGCAAACCAGCGGTGGAACCAGAACGACCAGAACCGCGACGAAGCGACAGCTAGTGGATCTCACGGCAGAGACAAACCTCCTGGCGGTCAGTGACGGACGAGACCAAGAGAATGGCAGACGCGGTGTTGCCGCAGCCGGGCCCTATTTCCTCCCCACTGCGAGCGCTCCTCCTGACTGCGGAAGGCGGTTTGTCTCAGTGTGAAGGACTTCACCTGCGCATGGGCTAAGAGGTCAGCACACTTGCGGTACCTGGACGAAAGGGGAGCCGAGTCGTGAAAATCAAAGCGAACAAGGTGACACTCGTTTGCTGGTGCGCAATGCTGGTAGCCGCCGTGACGGCGGGTGCGCAAGGGGCAGTGACCGCTGGGCCCTGGACAGTAGAGCTCGGCAACACTGGGCCGGTGAGTATCGCATACCGGGGCCAGGTGTTGGCCCGGCGCGGGGGCCTGGGTGGGTACTTGCCGGCGTGGAAGGGCACGCGCTTCAACATGGCCGGCGCCGAGCGGAAGATCGAAGGCGCTACGGTGACGTGGCACAAGGCCCAGGCGGATAACTGCGACGCCACGCTGAAGGTGGAGCTGACGCCGCAGAAGGCGACGTTCTCGCTGGACATGGTGGTGACGGCCGCGGGGCCATCGGAGTTCTCGGTCCAGCTCGTGCCGGAAGCGGTGCGCACCGACGAGGACCGGTGCCTCGTGTGGGTCGGTGAGAGGCTGCGGAACTTCTCGCTGCGCGGACCGATCATGCCGATCCACGGAATCAAGGAGATGCGCTTCGAGCAGGCTCAGCGGACCGTGATCATCCGGACGCAGAGCACCGTGGGGGCCTGGCAGATGCAGGACCGGCGCGGTACGAACGGCGGGCTGTTTTTCGTGGTGATCATCGGCTCCAGCGGTGATCAGCCTCGCGAGGCACACAGCAGCGTGGAGCTCGAAGTGCTGGAGACACCGGAGGGCGAGCGGCCCGGGCGGGCGGCCTTTGTGTCGCAGCAGCCGATTGAGTTCGAGCAGATGCCGGTGGCGAATGCCGGCTTTGAGGAGGGACTGGAGAAGTGGTCGAAAGGGCCAACCGCCGGCCTGGACAAGATGGTCAAGCACGGCGGCAAGCAAAGCGCGAAACTGGTCATCACAGGGGCCGTCGAAGAGCGCGGCCACGTATACATAACTCAGCAAGTTCCCGTGACCGAGGGACGGCGCTACCAGGCTGAGGGGTACGTCAAGACCCAGGACGTGAAGGCCGGCACGCCGTCGGGCATGAGCTCCACCGGGGCAACGGTGATCATCGAGTTCGCGGACAAACAAGGTGAGTGGTTTGCGTCGGGGAGCTACGCCAAGGGGATCTACGGTACGAACCAGTGGCGACGAGTGGTGACGAATGAGGTGCGGGCGCCCAAAGGAGCGGGCTATGCGATTATCTACCTGGCGCTTCGGGGCTACGGCACCGCCTGGTTTGACGATGTCCGCCTGACCGAGATAACACACAATGTGTGTCTGATTAGCCCGTTGACGGGGACCCGCGTGCATGACAACACTCCCACATTGAAATGGACGGTGGGAGCGACGATGGTCTGCGACGCGGAGCTAGCGCAGGACCGCAGCTTCCCGGCTCAAGCGACGATCAAGGTGCGCGAGGCGGATACCGGCGTCGCGAGGTGGGAGAAGCCGATCCCGCCGGGCAAGTGGTACTGGCGCGTGCGCTCGCGGGACAATGCGGCCGTGTCGCCCGTGTGGGAGTTCCAGCAGACGGCCTCGCTCGACGAGGATACAACGGAGCCGAAGATCGCGGTCCGACACGGCTGGCTGGCCCAGCCGCAGCAGCCGATCAAGATTGAGTACTCGGACAATGTACGGGTCACGAAGATCAAGCTGAGCGTTGATGGCCGAGACGTCACTGCCGACGCCAAGTGGGATGCCCGACAGACAACCTACGCGCCGGACGTGGGATGGTCCACAGGGCTGCACACGGCCGTACTGAGGGCAAACGATGCCGCGGGGAATTGGGCGCAAGCGAAAGCGTGGTTCACGTACTCAAAGCCGCTGCCGAAGAAAGTGTGGCTGAAGGACGGCGGCGTCGCAATCAACGGCAAGAAGCGCTTCCTGCTGGGGATGTATGGCGTGCGCATCGAGGATATGCCCAGGATCGCCGCCGGCGGCTTTGACTTCGTGCACTCGTACCAGTGGGATGGCGCCGGGACGAACGAGGAAGCACTGGACTACCTGGACGCGGCACACAAGAATGGGCTGCAGGCCTTCATCGGGATCTGCCGGGCCGAGCTGATGAGGGGCAACGAGGAGTTCGTCGCCGAGCGAGTGGGCGCGCTGATGGGACACCCGGCTCTGCTGGCCTGGTATCTGTACGACGAGCCCGACTTGACGCACCAGTATGTGTCCCCCGAATGGCTGGAGCGGTACTACCGGCTGATCAAGGCGCTGGACCCGTTCCATCCCGTGGTTGTGACCTGCGCGCAGGACACCGCGGTCCCGAAGTACCGCGATGCGCTGGATGTGCACTGGACCCAAGTGTACGGAAGCACGGCCTACGTCTCGAGTCGACCGGAGAAGCACCGGCGATCGCTGCACGCGGACACCCCATTGGCGCTGATCCTCCACTGCTACGACCGGCGGCAGAGCTCGCTGCTCCGCGAGGGCCGACAGCCCAACCCCGCGGAGTTCCAGCCCGACGCTCGCGTGATGCGGGCGAACGCGTACATGGCGCTGGTGCACAACTCCAGCGGGCTGATCTGGTGGTGGTACGGCCAGGGCAGCCCCAGGTCGTACACGGTGGCGAATGTGCCCGAGGCGTGGCAGGCCCTGACCAAGACGGTGGCCGAGATCAAGACACTGGAACCGGTGCTGACGGCCGAGGGCGAGGTCCACACGTGGGTGGAGGAACCTATGGAGAACGTCGAAGTGCATTTGTGGGAGAAGAAGTGTGCCGACCGCACTGTGATGATCGCGGTCAACCGAGACAAGCAGGAGTGTGAAGTCACCTTCGCCCCCAGAACGGTCCCGCAGCAGGGCTCCCTCGATGTAATGTTCGAAGGGCGGCAAGTGGGAATAGCGGCCGGAAAGGTCACTGATACCTTCGCGCCGCTGGCGGCGCATGTGTACGAAGTGAAGACGAGAAAGTGAGGGCCCTGCGCAAGGCTCGCAGAGGACCACGATGATCGGGTGCAGCGAGTTCACGGGCTACTATGATTGGACCTTCGAGTGGCTGCGTCGCGAGCGCGGCGAGGAGCTAGTGCGGCAGTACTGGGAGCAAGCCATCTCAATGGATTCACAGCGCCACTGTCGGGCGCACGTGATCCCGGGCGGTTTTCAGGGCATGGTGGAGTATTGGACGCCGACCTTAGAAGAAGAATCGGCGGGCAGCGACATCTACAGCAGCAAGGACGTGTTCCGGATTGACATGTACGCTTGCCCGTCGCTGGGCTATAACCAGCAACAGGGCTTTGCGTACTATCATGATTACTGTGACCATTGCATGGGCTGGATCTTGCCGGTGTTTGAGGAAGCGGGCGTGGTGTGCCACCACGAGCACAATCATCGCGGGCAGTGCTACCTCGAAGTGCGACGCAAGGGGGATGACCCGGGACCCTCGAAGCCCGGCGAACTGGTCGGCAACAAGGATATTCGTCTGCGGAAGGACTGGATCAGCGAGAGGATTGATGGGTGGGTGGCAAATCAGCGGCAGCGCGTACGGGTCTGCACGTCGCCTCCTCCACCCGAGCCGTCTTCCTTTGACTTTGTGGACCGGATGGGGGCGCCGGATTTCTACTTTGCCGTGAACGCGACATTTCGGTTCGTCGGGGCACAATTCGGCGAGGGCGGACTGCGGAAGTACTGGCGCGAGATGGGAGCGCAGCATTACAGGTTCGTCACGGCGAGGATCCGCGACAAAGGGCTTGCAGCACTGCGCCGGCACTGGGAGTATCTGTTTGCCCACGAGCCCGGGGCGCAGGTCGCGCTGGCGCTGGAGGGTGGCGTACTCACGCTGGAAGTCGCGCGCTGCCCGGCCATCGCGCACTTGCAGGCGCACGACCGGGAGATCATGCCCGTGTACTGCGAACATTGCCTGCACGTCTCAGAGGCGATGTGTGA
>JALGUG010000059.1 GCA_029820995.1 Candidatus Zipacnadia bacterium | reverse complement strand
TGTTCAGCCGCCGGCCCCGGCGCCGCCTGCAGCGCGGCCACCTGCCGCACCACCCGCTGCCCCGCCGGCTGCACCCCCCGGCCCACAACCGCCGGCACCGGGGCCACCCGCGGCACAACCGCCCGGGCCGCCGGCACTGGCCGCACAGCCTCCCACCCCTGCGCCACCTACCCCGCAACCCCCGGTCCCCGCTCCTCCGCCTGTGGGGCCACCAACTCCCGGCCAGGTACCTCAGCCACCGGCACCAGGGGTGCCCACTCCCGGAGTGCCGGCTCCTGGCATTGCCGCTCCCAGGGGGGCCATTCGCCCCAAGCCCGGCTGGTGCTGGGGCGGCTTTGGGCTCGGTTGGATCTGGGCTATCGGTATGCAGTGGTGGCTTGGTCTGCTGGGTCTTCTCGGGTGCGTTGGTTGGGTCTTTGCGATTTGGCAGGGCGTCAAAGGGCACGAAATAGCCTTGGAGAGCCGCCAGTTCAGCAGTCAGAAAGAGTACGACGATGTGATGGACGCCTGGGACAAGTGGGGTCTGATCATCTTCATCGCCTCGGTCGTCTTGAGCGTTATCATCGCAATTGCGTATTTCGTGATGTTCGCGGCGATATTCGGCCAGGCAGCCAGTTCCGGCGATTTTGGCTAGCAGCTTGAGTAGTGCTGCAACCGGGCCGCCGCGGCTTTGAGCTGTGGGCGGCCCGTTGCCCCTTCTATGATTGTGCTCATAATGGGCGATGAGTAATCCCCAACTGCCAGATGAGCGCCGCGGCCTCCTGTGCGGCCTCCTGGCGAGCATTCTCTGGGGTACCGTGTTCGTGGCCGCGCGCTTTCTGATTGATCGCCGCGGCCTCGAACCCTTCTACGCCGCTGCTCTGCGGTTCAGCGGCGGTGCGGCGGCTCTCAGCCTCTACTTGGCGGCGACCCGACGTGGAGCCGCCCTGCGCAAGGGCCTGCGCGACTGGCCCCGTTTCCTTCCCCTGGGAGCAACCGGGATCTTCGGCCTGGGCGCGTTGGTGATGCTGTCGGCTCGCTACACCGATTCCATCATCTCCAGCCTGATCGTCAATGCGAACGCGATCTTCATTGCCGCCCTGGCGCCGCTGGTCGGCGAGCGCGTCGGCTTCGCTCGCGCTGCAGGCGTTGTGTTGGGGCTCGTCGGATGCGCGCTGGTGGTGGTCGGGGATTTCGACTTGACGGGGGCCTTTCGGGGCCGCACGGCGGACCTCTGGGGTGGTCTGTTGGCGGGGGGAGCGGCGCTCAGCTTTGCGGTGTATACTGTGCTGGGCAAGTCGGCCTCGCGCAAATACGGCGGGATCGAGGCCACGGCGGCCGGCATGGTCTGGGGATCAGTCCTGCTGTGGGCGGCTGCGCTGCTCTGGGGCCGGCCTTCTGGCCTCGATGTTCCCGAGGCGCTGACCTTGGCTTACTTGGCAGTGCTGCCGACGGCCGCCGGATTCGCGCTGTGGTATCTGGGTGCCGCGCTAGCCGACGCCGGTGCCCTGGGACCGATGCAGTATGTGGCGCCGATCGTCAGCACTGTGCTCGGCTGGTGGCTGCTGGGGGAGAAGGTGGGGGTAGCGTTCTTTGTGGGCGCTGCGCTGGTGGCGGTCGGACTACACCTGGCGACGCGGCCCCTTGAGCCCGCCCAGGACGCGAGTCAGGCACGGACCACGGGCGAAGGCGGGGATGCCGAGTAATCTGCCTTGTACGCAGTCTGGGGCGGCCCTTGACCCCGCTGTTTACAGCTCGAGCTCTGCGTCGGTAATATCCGAACGATCGAAGGATTCCAGCGCGCCATCAATGCGGTCGTTCTCGCCCTCGAACATGCTCAGCAGCTTGTACCCCTTGATGCGGCGGTCCCGGTCCGACGAGTTCAGCAAGGGGATCAGGCGGTCCACCATCCGGTCCAGGTTGGCCGAGTCCTCGATGGCGGCGGCGCCCATCATGGCCGCCAGATGCTCGAACTCCTCCCCCTTGGCCGGCGCAGTGTCAATGAGCTCGATGATCCGCTCCATCTCATCTTTCGGCGCGGCCTCCTGTTCCTGGCCGCCCTGCTCCGGCTGCGCGTCCAGATCCATGGCCGGCTCTTCATCGCCCAGCGTGATCGGCGCAAGGGCTGGCGCCGCTTCCTCCTTCTTGCGCGGCATCAGGAAGACCGCTGCGACGATTACCGCAATGAGAACCAGCGTGATCCACACCCATAACGGGACCCCTCCGGTCCCTCTGACTGTGCCGCCAGTCTGCTCAATGTATCTGCGTGCTGCCTCGAGCCGCTCGGGCTTGGACTCAAGGTCAATGACCTTCTGAAAGGCCTTTTGCGCTTTGCCGGCCTCATGACTCCTCTGATAGATGTTCGCCAGCGCCCACCAGGCGTCCCCGTACTTGTCGTCTGCTTCCACGGCCGCTTCCAACTCTGCAATGGCGCGCGGAAGGTCGCCCTGTCGCTTGTACCGCATGCCATCGCGATAGTGGTCCCGGGCCTCCGTGGACTGCGCCCACGCTGCGTTGCCCCAGCAGATCAGCAGAACCGGTGCAAGCACCGCCACTAGCCCCTTGCCCGCCATCCTCATCTCTGGCATTGAGACACCTACTCTCTGGTGGCCGATACCGCCTTAGGCTCTGTTTTCGGCGTCGCAGCCTCCTGTCCCTTCCGACTCGGCATCGGCTATCCTCGCCGTTCCAGTTCGAAATCCAGTGACACGGCGCGCAACGCCTGTCGAAAGTCCTCCTGCCAGTGCTGATTGGCCAGGTCTTCAGGCGTGGCGTTGTGCAAGCGGCGGTTCACTGCGGGTGCGTCCCACGCAATGTACTTGAGGGTGTCGTGCAGCCGCGGTGCGCCGTCCGGGGTCATGGGTGTGCGGCGCTGTGCGTATTGGGGATGCTTGACGCGGATGGCGCACCGCAGGGGAGCAGTCAGCGCATAGCGGCCGTGGGCGTCCGTGCGGGCCGTGGCAAGGACCTTCCCGGCCAGGAGAGCTTCGATGGTGGCTCCGGAGATGGGCCTGGCTCCAGAAGTCACGCGCCCACTGATCTGACTGGTCAGCGGCCGGAGCGCCGGGGAGCCCGGGGGGCGGAAGTACAGGGGGCTGGTCCACGCTACGTGTGCTGCGCCGTCGGCATCGCGCCGCGACGAAACCACCCGCACGACATACCATGCGGCCTCGCGCTCGCGGACCGCGAAGCTTCCGCGATACTCCTTCTTGTGCTCGGGATCGGCCTGATACCGGCGTACGATTTCGCCGTTGCGCACAATCTGCACCTCGTCAATCCCGTCTTCCGGAAAAGCAAGCTGCCAGGCTCGGAACTTGACCTGCCGGAACCGGTCATCACAGGGCAAGATGTCGCCGGGAAAACTCACCTGCGCCTCCTGGCCCGCCGCGAAGGGCTCGGCGACACTGAGGGCAATCACCGGACCGCTGGTCACGAAGGTCTGGCCGCGTCGGATCGCCGCCGCTACAGCGTCCGGGGTAGGAGGCCACGTCGTCACCCGCGCGTAGGTTCGGCCCGACACTGGCGGCAGCCCGCAGGAGAGACACGAGGGCGCGAAATAGACGGGCGCTATGCGGTAGCCGTGGTCCAGAAGCGTGTACCATGTTCGTTCGGCCGGGCTGGGTTCGGCAGAGGTGCACTCGAGGGCGAGGGCTTTGACCATGCCGGGACCGGCCACCAGATCGAAGGCGAGCTCAGGTCCCCAGGGCCAGACGGCACTGGTTTGTTCGTCACTGACGGAGGCATCGCGAACGTGCACGGCCAATCCTCCGGCCTGCTCTGCTGCGGCAAGCGCCTCGTGGAGCGGCTGTTCCAGTTGGCGCGCGAGCTTGCCGGCGGGACCGAGCATAGCGACGGTCCCACCCCACGGCGCTGAGGTGATCCTGCCGGGCCAGCAGGAGAAGCCTGGTCGCGTCTGTTCACGGCAGAGCCTCTCCCGCTTGACGGCGACGCCATCGTTGCTGGCCTCTCCGGGGAAAAACATCCATTCCAGGCCCTCGGCGCGGGCCGCGGCGGCAGCCAGCGGCAAGTTCACGGTTGCGCGGCGTGGGCACTCGTCGCAGACGACCCGGAACAGGGCATCGCCGCACGTCCAGGCCCAGCGCTGCTCCGGCCCCGCCTCGCGCCCGGGCGAGGTGCCGATCAGTCCGCCGGCGCGCTCCATACTGAAGGGCCGCTCCAGCCGGATCGTCAGCTCCGTCACTTCGCCGGACTTGATCTGGGCCGTTGTCTGTGCGACGTGGAACTCGTAGCCGGAGTAGGCGCATACCGCCGCCTCGCCGGGTGGTAGAGCCACGGCGAACTCCCCCAGCGACCAGAACCACTCGGCCGCCGGAGGCCCGAGACGGGGCCGTGCGAGCGGCGACCACGAAAAGGGCCGAGCAGCGGCGTCAGTGGCTACGACGTACTGCCCCTGTGCATCCCGGACCGAGATCCGTGCCGGCCGAGGTCGCTCGCCACGCGCCTGAACCACTTTACCCCACAGCACGCCTACGTCCGCTGGGGCCAGGTCAGCGCTGATTACTGCTCGGTCGCGATGGGGTGCCAGACGGATCTGCACGCGCTGTGGACGGCAGCCCGGCGCCATGGCCGTCAGTGCGTATGCGCCCAGAGACAGGTTGGTGAGGTCGAAGGAACCATCAGCTTTGCAGGCGGCAGTCTGGCCCGTGTTCAGCATAACGAAGCCTCGAGGTGCAGGGCCCGTTCCGAGCCGAAGACGTCCCGTGATGCTGGCCGCCGAGGCTATCGCCGAGGCGCAAAGCCAAGCCACCAAGACAGCTATCCGCGCGCCGTGGGCTGATAACGGGAGGCTTCCGCGCCCCCGCCGCCCCGGAGGCGTGGCTGTATTCGGGCCGGATCCAGTCCCGATCACCGCTACATCCTCTCCGGCGCTGTCACGCCGAGGATGCCCAGCACACTGCGCAGCACGATCTGCGCACCGCTGACCAGGGCCATGCGAGCCCGGGACAGCGTTGGATCATCGCCCAACACGCGACACTGAGCGTAGAACTGATGAAAAAGCTGCGCGAATTCCTGGCTCCAGACAGTGAGGCGGTGTGGCTCGAGACTCTCCGCTGCTGACTGCAGGAAGTCCGGGTAGTCAGCGATTTTGCGTAAGAGCGCCAACTCGGCGGGTTCAGCCAACAGGGACAGATCGGCCTCGGCCGCGGGCTCCCACTCAAAGCGCAGTTCGCGGGCCTGCCGGTAGATGGCGCAGATTCGCGAGTGAGCATACTGCACGTAGTATACCGGGTTCTCCAGGGACTGCTTGCGAGCCAATTCCAGGTCGAAGTCGAGGTGCGCTTCGGGCCGTTTCGTGAGCTGCAGGAACCGGGCGGCGTCACGACCCACGTCCTGCACGAGGTCCCGAATGGATACAATCTGACCGCGTCGCTTCGACAACTGAACGGTCTGGCCGCCCTCAGTGAGCCGCACCATCTGGCAGATGATGATGATCAGCCGTTCCGGATCGTACCCTAGCGCGGCCACTGCCGCCTTGGTCCGCGCCACGTGGCCCGCATGGTCCGCTCCCCAAATGTCAATCAGCAGATCGAACCCACGCTCGAATTTGTCCTTGTGGTAGGCAGCGTCGGTGGCGATGTACGTAGGTCGGCCATCGCGGCGGATCAGCACGCGGTCTTTGTCATCACCATAGTCGGTGGAGCGCAGCCAAAGGGCCCCGTCGCTCTCGTATGCTGCACCGCGCTCACGCAGTTCGCCGACGGTTTCGTCCACCTTCCCCTCGGCTACCAACCGGCGCTCCTGCGTCCAGACGTCGAAGTGAATGCCCAGGGCAGCGCAGTCTTCCTCCAACACCCGACGCGCCATCGGATAGGCCGCGTATGCGAACTCGATCGCGCCCTCCGGACCGGTCAGGTGCGCCATCGCATCGCCCTTCTCTGCTTGGAGCTGCTCGGCCCAGTCCTTAATGTACTCACCCTGATACCAGTTGTCCTGGAATTCAACGGACCTCCCGAGTGCCTGTAAGTACCGCGCGCGGATCGATTCTCCGAAAAGCTGGAGCTGCGTATTGTTAGGCGCGTCGTTGATGTAGTACTCGCGCCGCACTTCGTAGCCCGTGGCCGCCAGGAGACTGGCGATTACGTCCCCGAGGGGGCCGCCACGGGCGTTTCCGATGTGAATCGGCCCCACTGGGTTGGCGCTGACGAACTCCACGAGTGCCCGCTGGCCGGCATGCGTTCGAGAAGTGCCATAGCGTTCGCCCTGGCGGAGCGCCTCCCCTAGGGCGCCCTGGAGCCAACGAGGGCTAAGGCGGAAGTTGATGAAGCCCGGACCCGCGATCTCGACGCTTTCGCAAAGATCATCGCTCGCCGGGAGGTGTGCCACCACCACTTCGGCGATCTGTCTAGGTGGCCGCTTGGCGGCTCCGGCCAGCGTCAGCGCGACATTTGTGGAGAAGTCGCCCATCTCTGGCTGTCGCGGCACCTCAATCTGCGCTTCCGTCGGGCAGCCTGGGGGTAGGCTCCCATCGGCAACCGCCGCCGTGACAGCTTGGCCGACCAGTCCGCTGAGTGCACTGCGAATGTCCAGCGCGAATCCTTCATCCGAGTCTGCCATACGCTTCACCAATCCAGCCAGTGGTAGTAGTTGCTCTGCAGGATGTTGAGCATTAAGCCTGCGAGGGCGAGGCCCAAGACCATCTGAGGGAACCCTCGTCGCCACAAAGCCTGCCAGAAGGTGACTCTCGCGCTCGGGTTCAGACGCCACAGGTGCAGTAGTTTGCGCCCCGCTTCGATGCCGGCGAGAAGCTGCTTCTCCGAGGGCTCCCGCGTCGTGGCCCAGTTCTGCACCAGCGCGCCCAGAGGTACGCGCAGGACGAACGCGATCAGGGCAGCTCCGAGCACTGCCAAGCCGTATCCGGCCTGGCTCAAGGGCCAAAAGATCCCCAGCGTGAGCACCGGGACCAGCAGATTGGTGCCGCAACGTGCGTGTGCGCGGGGCATTCGCCGCACGAGGTCACACGTCAGATAACCGAATTTCTCGATGGCGTTCACGACCTTGTGCTCTGCTGCGTGATAGCCGGCAAGGGGGCTGAGCCGCAGTACCAGCAGGAAGCTCAAGAGATAAGCCGCGTTCAGGAACACCCGCCACAGGACGTACTCGTGAATGCTCGAGCCCGCAGGGAAGCCCAGCACCCAATAGGCGATTAGCGGATGGTCGCTCCCTTGCTGCGCGGCGTAGACAACCACAAAGGTCGGCACAGCCGCGAGCACCATAAGGAGCGGGAACGTCAGCCCGGTGAGGACCAAGCGCCAGCTACTGGCCGTGCCGACGACTCCGTTCGACAGATGGACGCCGCCCACCAGAGCGGTTCCCGAGATCCGTGCCGGGTGGGCCTTGGGGGGCAGTGGTGCGGTTCGATTGGAACTGGGAGGCAAAGGCACATGTTGGCTGGACTGGAGCATCGCAATCAAGCGTTCCTTGAAGGAGGTCATCAGGCCTGCCTGGCTGTCAAGGGCTTTCGGCAACTGCCATCTGTGCCGACTGAGACGGGCCGAGTGGACTGCGGCCGCGGCAGGAAGCTACCGTCGGAGAAAACGGAGAGCCACCCGCCGCCTGGCGAGCTGTCACTGGCAGGTGTGTGTTGGCGAAGTCTCTTTCGTTTCCCTGTTGTGCCGAAGCGTGAAGCAGGTTACAGCATGGCGAAGACATTTTCGTTAAACTAACAGCCAACATAAAGGCGTTTTGCGACATTTACTCTTTGCCTTGACCAGACTGCACTGTCCCCCCGCGCCGTGCGCTGTGTCGAGGCAAGAGGGGTCATCTCTCCGGAGATGGCCCTCTCTATTCTTGCATTGTGTTTACGGGGACGCTCGGACCGGTTGTCTGACGGCGCCGGTTGCAAAACGCGGCCACTTCTGATACACTCTTAGACACCGGAGATCTGGGCCTTGGAACTGCAAGTTCTGCTGTCAGTGTACAATTGTGGGAGACAATGTAATGAGTAAGACCTGCGCGATTTGCGGAAAAAAGCCTTCTTCGGGAAACATGCGCAGCCATTCCATGCGCGCTACCAAGCGCCGTTGGCTGCCGAACCTCCAGCGTGTACGGATCAAGGAAGCAGGAACAGTCAAGACCGTCCGAGTGTGCACATCGTGCCTCAAGAAGAACAAGGTCGCCAAAGCCTAGCAAGCCTTGGGGACCCGCTGGACGGCGGCGCTGCACGCGCCGCCAGTTTGATTCTATGGTATCCCTCCTTCGTTGTCAAACGACCTCGGGACCGCAGGGCAGTTGAATCGCTCAGCCCTGGGTCTCGGCTCAGGGGCGCCTCTCAGACTGTTTTCAGAGAGAATTCCCGGGCGACATCCACCAGGGCGATGAAGTTACGGGCGGCTCTTTCCGTATAGGTGCCGGAGGCGGTGCCGCCGAGGCAATAGCCAACGGGGCCGGCGGCTTCCAGGCATTGGCGGCCGAGCTCGCACACCGTCTGCCTGTCGAGGCGTTCGACAACCTCCATGTCATCCAAATTGCCGACCAGACACGTGCGATCTCCGATCTGGGCCTTGCAGTATGCGAGGTCGCAGTCGCCCCAGGGCGGCCCCTCAAGGGGATCGAGCGCGTCAATGCCGATGTCCGCGCACGCATCCAAGTAACGCTTCATCGGTCCGTGGTTGTGGAAGTAGGCCCAGGCACCGTGCTGGTGCATGATCTGCACGAGTTCGGTATCGGGCCGGCGCACCAGGCGGTCGAAGGCTTCAGGTCCGAGCTGGACGCTGGCATACTCGCCGCCGACGATACGGTAAGCGTCTACTCCAAGGCGGCAGGCGCGATCAATGTAGGCGTTGAGCCGGTCCGCCATGACCTGGACCAGGCGAATAAGTTCATCCCGCGCATCCGCCCACAGCAGAGCGAAATCCTCCGGTGACCACCAGGTTGCGGGCACACAGACGGCGTCACCAATGCCCGCCAAAACCATGGCCTGCTCGCCGACGCGCCGCTTCCACTGCATGAAGCCGTCCACATTCGGGTCCGGCGGCTCATACGGTATGGACAGCAACTTCTCGATGTCGTCCGCGTTGTGGCAGGGGAACTCCGTTGTCGCGCTGGTGACGGTGGTGCGGCGACGCACGCGGATCAGCTCGCCGCGAGGCGTGTGATACACCGTCCGCGTGACCTCGCCTTCGGTGGAGCTGTCAGACTCGAGGCCCCGGCCGAAGAATGGGTCGGCGCCGAGCCCGGCTGAAATGAAGGGGTCGGTCTTCTCAATGAGTTCGCGTGCCGCTGGGCCCTCCGGGTCCAGGTGGCCGAGACCAAAGGGGGAAACGGGAACGCGATCAGGCTTCTCGAGGCGAAAGGCGGCGATGATTCTCTCGCGGGATGTCATGGCCTTCCTGGTGCCGAGCTGGACCGGGCCGGACTCTCACGCGGCAGGAACTTGACATGCCCGTCTAGGAACAGAGCGTTCTCTCCCGTCTCGTGCCGAGGCGGGGCGGGTCGCCCCTCCGCGTTCACGCGGCCCAGGGTTGCGTCGGCAGCCAGGACGGTCTCGGTGGGCCGGCGATAGTCCTCTATGAGGCTGCGCCCCAGTGCGGGGTTGAAGAAGTAGCTCGGCTCGTCGGGCTGCGCCGCGGGACAGACGAAGGCTCGGGTGAAGCCGCTATGGCGCACGAGAGCCGCCTCCCACCCGATTGCCGGTGGCAACCGGCCATCGTAATCGGCGGCGTACATGCTGACGGCGTGACCGAGGTCCTGGAGCACGGCGGCGCATCGAGCTGTGGCGGTTGCGCGGGGCCGGCCGATGGAGTAAAAGATACCGGCCGCGAAGGGCAGGGCCAGGAGCAACAGGAGGATGATGCCCATCAGGCGCGTCCGGAGCAACAGGCCTCGGCCCGGCTCCTCCTGCTCGATAGGCCGCTCTGCGGCTTCGACGGCCGCGTCAGCGACAACTATCTCCAGGGGCTCCCATTCTCCTTCGCCGCCTTGTCGGACTCGGTCCGAAGGTGTAACTCGTCTCTCTGCTATGGCTTGGCTAAGACCTGCCCAACTCCAAGGCCCCAGAATCCGGCCGCCGCCACCGATGGCGGACCAGCGCACATCAACGCCACAGGACCCACAACGCTCGTCGGAGGCAGTGAGACGCGTGCCGCAAGAGGGGCAGGGCGGAGGGCTGGGCGGAATCGTGAATCGAGAGTCTGACATAAGCTAAGGACCTTGGGACGGCATCACTGACCCGCCACCGGAGCGTTGCGCCACTGGATCAAGGCTGTATTGGCCGGCTGAGCCCTTCGGGACCGTCGTGGTGTGCCCATCAACAAACAGACAGTTGTCGCCGACCGGATGCCGAACCGCGTGAGGATCTGTAAGCGTGGCGTCGAAAAGTGCGGCACAGTAGGACGGATCTTTCGCGTCAGCGATGCGCAGACCATCGAGACGATTGTTGTATGTGTAGCTGGGCTGTGAACCTGCTGCGGGACAGTCAAAGCTCGCTGTGCCGCCGAGGTACCCGCTCAAGCCGACCTGCCAAGTCGCGTCCAGCGGCAGACGGTCATCGTTGTCTGAGACGTACATCGCAAGAGCGGTGCCGAGCTGCTTCAGATTGCTGATGCAGGCGGTCTGCTTCTGCGCGGGGCTATTGGAGTACGAGCGGTAAATGATCCAGACCAGGGCGATGACCGCTGCCAGGCCCAGCACGAGAAACAGAATCAATCCAATCCAGCACCCGCGACTGCTGAGCGGCGATGCTGAATGCCGCGGGGCCTCAGCCGCCGGGTCCGGAGGCGGGGTTGGTACGGCCCCGACTACTGCCTGAATTGGGACCCAAGCGCCCTGGGCGCCCTGGCGGCAATGGTCACTGAGCGCCAGCCGTCCCTCTCGAGCAAACAGCCGCAGCGAGCGTTCATCGTACGGCCCAAAGGCGACGCCGTCCTGACGTTGGACCTGCCAGCCCACATCGGCCCCGCAGCTCGGGCAGGCAAGCACATCGTCGGGTAAATCAGCGCCACAATCAGGGCACTTCATCAACTCGCCGCGGACCCTCCATCCACTGGGCGGCTTCAATAAGGTTCTAGCTGATACTGCGAGGCCTCGCCCTGCGACACCGATTTGTAGTGGCCGTCGCAGAAGGCGACATTCCAGCCCCCCTCATGCGGGCCCTTGCCGTCTGGGAACCCGGCATCGTAGACCATCGGCACCTGCGCCGGGTTGTTGATCGTGGTCAAACTGGCTCCGGCGAGGTTCGGGTTCATCTCGTAGCTTTCTTCGCCCTTGCCGGATGCCGGGCAGGTGAAGAGCTGCTCCGCGTTTGGCCCCATAAAGGGCTTGATCTGCTCGCGGAAGTTGCTGGGGTCGGGCAGCGTCTGGTTATTGTCTTGGGCAAACATCAGCATGGCTAGCGAGATCTGCTTGAGATTGCTCCCGCAGTTGGTCTGGATGGCCTTCCCTCGCGCTTTGCTGAACACGGGGGCGAAAACCGCGAACACGAGAAGTCCGCCGAAGATCAGAACAATAGCAGCGATGATCCCTCCGACCAGCCAGCAGCTCACACCCTTCTTCTTCGCGCGACGGATCGGGGCCTGAGCGGCGGCGGCGTTCCCGCGATACACACCTGGAGAGCTGATGGGTTCAGGGGGAAGGGGCGCAGCAGGGATACCCGGAGGAAGGCCGCCGGGCTGGCCGGGGGCGGCGCCGGTTGCCGTCGGAGGCCTCGGGGCCGCGGGTGGCGTGGCGGGAGGCGAGGGCGCCGGAGCAGGTGGCGCGGCGCCTACCTGCTCGACCGGCACGGGCGGCCCGCCACCTTGGCTTGCCTGGGAGCCGGGCGGAATGCGGCCCTCAGCCACATACTGCCGAAGTGACTGCAGACTGTAGGGGCCGTAGTTCGTCCCCTGTGGCGTAGTCACCATGAAGCTGACATCCGCTGCACAATTGGTGCACTGCAGAAGGTCGTCCGGCAGTGTGGCGCGACACTTCGGGCATTCCATGTTCTGGTTCCTCGCAAAATGGCGGTCATCGGGGTCAACTCACCCAACGGCGAGGTATTCGCTGTCGGTCGCTTCTCTCCTGCCTGCTCCCGGATTTCGGTCCGCGTGAGTGGCGATGGCTCCAGTTGCTCACGCAGGATGAAACATCGTCCCTGCCGAACAAGCGAACGGGTTGAGGCCTCAGATATGACCGTGAACAAGAGCAGCGACACACGAGGCGTTCTGACCGTGCGCGCGCCCGGGGAGGAGGACCTGGGCCACATTGCCGAGGTCCTGGTCAGCGCTTTCCCTGCGGAAGCCCAAGCAGCCTTCGGAGACGAACCTGACAGGCAGCTCGCCGGCGTTCGAGCCCTGTTACGAGCGAATGCGGTCCCCTGGCGTACAGGGCTCGTGGCCGAGCTGGACGGGGAGGTCGTTGGGCTGGCGGCGTTGGCGTGGCCGGATGAGAAGCAGCGGCGGGGGGTATGGAGGGAGCTGAGGGAGGAGATGCCCCCTTTCGCGGCGCTGCGGGCCTTAATCGTGTTGTCCTTGCTCGGCGAGGAGAGTGCGATCCCGGGGGAGGGGTTGCTATCAGTACTGGGCGTTCGGAAAGAAGCTCGTAAGCAGGGCGTAGGACGCGCCCTGGTACAGGCCAGTCTGGAGGCCGCCCGAAGGCGGGACCTGGACGCGGTGAGGCTCTCTGTAGCCTCCAACAACCCGGTGGCAATGCGGCTGTATGAACGAACAGGTTTCCGGCGCAAGGGGAGGTGGTTTGCGCCGTGGTGCGGGCTGATGTTCGGATTCTGGCGGGGATACGAGATGGTGAACGAGATCGAAAAAAGAGCAGGAGAATTGTCCGGAAAGCACAGTCAATGAAGCGGGGTACTTGCGGCTGCATCACCTGGGGTGGTACCGCGGTTTGCTGGGTCAAAGGTTAGGCGTTCAGCCTCCGGGAGGCACAAGCAAAACGCGCCCTAACACGGGGGGGCACAGCGCACACAATGCGAAGAAGGACGTGTACCCCCCGTTCCCGGCCCGTATCCGGTAGCGAGTTCTGTGGCGCGGTCAGCGGCCCCACCGGCCATTGGCGGCGTCGGTTTGTCTGATGGGTGTAGGGTGGTGAGCACCTCGTCGGTGAAGGGTGGATGCGCCGCTACCGCTGAGGGGGATAGCGGCGCGAGACGAGCAAGGCAGTCACCGTCAGGGCACAGCAACCGATGATGACGCCCGGCAAGGGGCGCGTGCGGAGGGCCAGCGCACCGGCGCCGAGGACGAGGGATAGAACGACCAGCGGCAAGATCAGGGGACGCCGTCCGCGGAGGGCGAGCAGCATGTCCCAGACGAGGCCGGCGATGCATAGGAGGATGAGCGGCATGTAAAGGACTAGCATAGCGGGCTTTCGTACCGCCACCCGCGCTTCCTACGGCACGGTGCGCCGATACCCCGTCAGCCGGGCGACGGGGACCCCACCTGCGATCGGCGGCAGCTTCGGATCCTGGCCTGGAGCAGCAGTACCCCTGGATGGTGCCGGTACGCTTGCTCGAGCGATCGGCTACTCCTCGTCCTTGGAGCCCGAGCTCGTCTTTTCGGTAGTCTTCGAGTCAGAGGAGCCCTCCGACGTGCTATGGGACTTGGAGCGGCCGTTGCCGTTGCCATCGGCCCGCCCATAGTCGGTGGTGTAAAACCCCGAACACTTGTAGATTACAGCCGGAGCAGACAGGACCTTGCGCACTCGTCCCCGGCAGCCATTTCGCTGGCAGGTCTTGATGGGGTCATCCGAGAACTTCTGACGCACTTGAAACCGATGGCCGCACTTCTGACATTCATATTCGTAGATCGGCATCGCGCACAACTACCTCCTGCAGAAAAACGGCTCCAGGCTGGACATCAACTCTGGAGCTTTGCCGATGCACAGACGTGGCGGTGGACCACATGAGGCACGGAAAGGGCGCATCCAAAGATGCGCCCTCGCGAACCGGGCGAAACAACCCATATTATAGTCGGGAGAAGACCAAATGTCAACGGGTCCGGCGAGCACGAGCGTGGCGGCAGTGATGGCTGCGATTGAGCGTTTGGCGCCACCCGCGTTGGCCCAGGCGGACGACAACGTGGGCCTGCAACTGGGCAGGAGAGAGGCTCCAGCGGAACGCATCTTGGTGGCCCTGGAGGTCACTCCGGAGGTGGCCCAGGAAGCGCTGGAGTGGTCCGCGGAGCTGCTGGTGCTTCACCATCCGGCGATCTACCGGCCGCTGAGGACGCTGGCCGAACCGACCGGCGCCGCGGCGGAGCTGCTACGCCTGGCGGCTCATAATGTTGCCGTGTACGTGGCACACACGAACCTGGACGCAGCGCCTCAGATCGGTACGGGCGAGGCCTTGGCCGAGAAGCTGGGCCTTCTGGACCCCGAACCCCTGGTGCCGATGGATCCCGGGCAACAGCGGTGCAAGGTCGTCGCCTTCGTGCCGCGCGAGCATGTCGCGGAGGTGCGCAGTGCCATGGCGGCAGCGGGTGCCGGGGTGATCGGGCTGTATAGTGAGTGTAGCTTCGAGCTGGAGGGACGGGGAGGGTTCGTGCCCGGCAGAGGAGCGGCACCGTATGTGGGGGAGGTGGGGAAGAGGGAAGAGATCGTGGAAGTGCGGTTGGAAATGGTCGCGCCTCGGGGCCGGGCAAGCGAGGTGGTGAATGCCTTGGCGGCAGCCCATCCATACGAAGAGCCCGCCTACGAGGTGTACCCGCTGCTGGACTTCCCAGCCGGCGCAGGAATGGGCCGGCTGGGCCGACTGGCGACCCCGCTGAGCTTGCGAGAACTAGCAAGCCACTGCGCGGAATGCCTGGGTGTGGACGGTGTGCGCTTCTGTGGGGCAGCAGAGACAGTGATCAGGACCGTGGCAGTCTGCGGAGGCTCGGGGGCGTCGCTCTTGGAGACCGTGGTCGGTCGAGCAGATGCTTTCGTGACCGGCGACGTCAAGCATCACGAGGCTCACGAGGCCCGCGCTCTGGGTGTGGCGGTGGTTGACGCGACGCACTGGGCGACCGAGTGGCCGGTAGTGGCGAAGCTGGCCGGCTATCTGCGCCAGGCCTGTCCCGATTGCCAGATTGCCGAAAGCCGCGTGACCACATTGCCCTGGCGCCTGTGCTAGCAAGCAGGAACTGGGCCTTGTGGTCACGAAACCTGTGCGTGGCGCAGAAAGGTGGTGGCGAGTTTGCAGGAGGCGTTGGAGCGGCTGTTCCAACTGCAGCAGGTGGACACCGCGCTGGCGGAGGCGCAGAAGGCACTGCGAGAGCTGGATGACGGCACGCACGCCGCTCAGGAGCTCGCTACAGCCGAGGAGGAGCTGGCAGCTCGGCAAAAGGCGCTGGCGGAGCAAGAGACGACTCTGCGCCACAAAGAGCTGGAGCTGAAGTCCACCGAACAGAAGCTGGCTGCGAACAGAGAGCGGGCCTATGGCGGAAAGGTCTCCAATCCCCGCGAGCTCCAAGGGATGGAAATGGAGATTGAAGCTCTGGGGCGGACCAAAGGCGACCTCGAGGAGGAGATCCTGATTCTGTACGACGACATCGAGGTCCAAGGGGCCGCAGTCGGCGAACAAGAGCAGCTTGTGGCGCGACTGCGGCAGGAGCACCAGCGGATTCAGGAGACATTCGAACAGAGTTCGCGGGAACTCGCCGAGGAGATCCAGCGCCTGCAAGCAGAGCGTGATGAGCTGGCCGCCGGGGTAGACAGCTCGCTGCTGGCCAGGTACGATAGGATTCGGGAGCGTCACGGGAATCTGGCTATCGTGGCTGTGGCAGATGGTGTCTGCACCGGCTGCAATACCTCCGTCCCCTCCACGACCATGAACTCCTTGAAGACCACTGGCGGCGAGCAGACGTGTGACAACTGCCGGCGCCTGCTGTATCTTCCCAGCAAGTAAGCTCAAACGAGATCACATGAAGGTACTCATTCACACTGACGGCTGCAGCCTGGGCAACCCGGGGCCGGGCGGAGCCGCGGCGGTACTGGAGACCGAAGCGGGCGAGCCGCTGGCAGCCGTGTCGGAGAGCCTGCCGCACACGACGAACAATGTGGCCGAGTACCGGGCGGTGCTCCTGGGACTTCGGACCGCACGCGAGCACGGAGCCAAGACGGTCGAGGTACGCTCCGACAGCGAGCTTGTCGTGCGGCAGGTGCGGGGAGAGTATCGGGTCAAGCAGCCGCATCTGCGGCCGTTGGTGCGAGAGGTGCGCGCTCTTCTGGCGGGGTTTGAGGGAGCGACGCTGGAGTCGGTGCCGCGCGAAGCGAATCGGGAGGCCGACCGCCTGGCGAAGGCCGCGGCTCACGAAGTGGAGCGCAGCGCGGCCCAATCGGGCCGTGGTCAAGGGCGGCTGCTCGACGAGTAGTGAGGGAGTGTGCCCGGCGCATGTTCTGGCCGCTTGTGTGGGCGACGATACGGGGACGTGGCGGCGGCAGCGACGGCGACCTCGTGGCGCGCGTGGCCGCAGGGGAACGCGATGCCCTGGAAACGCTCCACGAGCGGTACTACCCGCGGCTGTACCGATTGGCCTATCTGAAGCTGGGCAACGCCGACGATGCCCACGACGCCGCTTCTGAGACCTTCCTGCGCTGCGTCCAGCATATTCAGGGCCTGAACCCGCTGCAGAGCAGCTCGCTGTACCCCTGGCTGCACCGCGTGGCAGTCAATCTGATCACCGACACCTTTCGCCGACGCGGAGATTCCTCACGGGTTGTGCTGGAGAGCGAGGCCTCCGAGGAGCTCAGCGCGTATCTAGAGGCATTGGAGGACGGTGCGCCCAAGCCACCGGAGGTCCTGGCGCAGCGGCAGGTGCAAGAGGCCGTGCGGCGCGCCATTGCCCACCTGCCCCAGGGGCAGGCGGAGGCTGTGTACTACCGTTTTATCGGGCAAATGTCCATCAAGCAGGTGGCGGAGGAGATGGGGCGTAGCGAGGGAGCCATCAAATCCCTGCTGCACCGCGCCATTGGCTCGCTGCGCGACCGGCTGCGCGAAGCGGCTGCGCAGGGCCGACTGCGTCGCCTGCGGCAACAAGGAGCGCAGGATGTCAGCGGAAGTTCTGTCCGAGTACATAGACGAACTCCTGGCGGGGAACGAGGCGCCGATTGAGGAATACCTACTCCGCCATCCCGAAGACCGCAAGCAGTTGGCCTCCCTGTTGGCTACGGCTCTGGCAGCCCACGAAGCGATTGAAGCGATCGAGGTAGATGCTGACGGCGCGGCACGGTCCAAGGCGCGAGTGGTCGCTGAGTTGGAGAAGCACAAGTCGGACCCGGCCCGGCGGCGGAGCGAGTCGGCACTGCGCCGCGCTCGCGATTTCCTGCGCAGACTCAAAGGACGCCACTGAGCCGGCTTTGCCCCGCCGGTAACGCTCTCAGGCCCATGAACAATCAATCCTCAGCGGTACTGCTGTCGCCGGAAGCCGTAGCCAAACTGGATACCATGGAGCTTCGCGCCCGGACGATTGTGGAGGGCCATTTCTCCGGCCAGCACCGTAGCCCGTACAAGGGCGCCAGCGTGGAGTTCGCGGACCACCGTGAGTATTCCCCCGGCGATGAGCTGCGGCATCTGGACTGGAAGGTCTATGGCCGCAGCGATCGGTTCTTCATCAAGGAGTTCGACGCGGAGACGAACTTGAACGTGCATTTGCTGCTCGATGCCAGCGCCTCGATGGCGTACGGCAGCGGGGCGGTGACCAAGCTGCAGTACGCTGCCTGCCTCGCCGCGGGGCTGGCCTACTTGGCGATCAAGCAGCGGGACGCTGCGGGGCTGATGGTGTTTGACCACGAGGTGCGGGAGCACCTGATGCCGGCAACGAAGCGGAGTCACCTTGCGCTCATCTTCGAGCGCCTGCAGGCGGTTGAGCCCCGGGCCGAGACGGACCTGAGCAGTGCGCTGCAGGTGGCGGCCCAAAGGCTGAAACGGCGCGGGATCGTGGTTCTGCTGTCCGACCTGCTGGACGAACCTGCGCGCGTACTGCGGGCTCTGAGCCACTTTCGTCACCGCGGGCACGATGTCATTGTGCTCCACGTTCTGGATGACGATGAGCTTCGCTTCAACTTCCGAGGACCGGTGCGGTTTCGCGACCTGGAAACCGGGCAGCGGCTGTTGACCGAGGCGACGTTGGTGCGGGAGCAGTACCTGGGGGCGCTGCAGAGCTTTGCTGCCGAGTACCGGCGGGGTTGCCGGGAGCGACACCTTGACTACGCGCTGGTTGATACCAGTGTGCCGTACGACCGGGCGCTGACCGCCTACCTGGCGAAACGGGAAAGCCTCACGCGGAAATCGTGATGCGCGCTAACGAGGGTTCGGATCATTCGGAACACGGGCAAGGGCGCGCACCGGTCGGCGACGAACACGCGATTCAGTTCAATGGAGGAGGTGCGGGTGATGCAACGGTGGCTATGTCTCTTGTGGGCAATCTGTGCCGTCGGCACCTGGTGCGCGCCACAGGTTAGAGAGTCCCAAGAGGGGCAATGGATGATTGAGAATGCTACGCTGCAGGTCACTCTCGATCCGGTCAAGGGCACTATGTCCGTCCAGGACAAGCGCGCCGAGTACCGCTGGGCGGCCGCGCTGGAGAAGATCACGCCGCCGGAGGTGAAGTTGCCACGCGCTCGAGTGCTGCCCAAGATTGATGGCGACCTGGGCTACGAAGGAGCAGTGCTTGCGCTCAAGCTGACGCCGAATATGGTTGCCGACGCCAAGCAGGTGGATGGCCCGAAAGACCTCTCTGCCGTCGCCAAACTTCTGTGGGCGGAGGACGCGGTCTATCTGGGCGTGGCGGTGACGGACAATCAGGTCGTTTTGCCCACAGCCAATGAGGAGCAGTGGTGGGAGAAGGACAGCATCGAGTTTTGGATCGGTCCCCGCCAGTACGCGCTCCGGCTGTTCGACGGCACAGGGAATTTGTGGAGCCGCGACGGCATCGTCCCTGGCACCAAGATTGTCTACAAGCTGACGAAGACCGGCTACGCGGTCGAGGCGCGCCTGCCGGCTGAGGCGGTCGCGGCCGACGTGGACGCGCGCCCGGGGGCACGTGTGCCCTTCGCCCTCGGCGTCAACGACGCCGACGCGACGGGCCGGCGCGAAGGCCAACTCTACTTCCCGCAGACCTGGCGTCACTCCAATCCCGATACCTTCGCCACCGCCGTGCTGGCCGATGAACAGGGGCGGGTGCCGGCGGAGAAGCCCGCCCAGAAGACCGCCTGGCGGGATGTCCAACCGCTGCGCGGGGGCACGACAGGGGTGCGGGTCACGCTGGACGTCAAGGTGCAGGGCGGAAGCGGCAAGGCGCCGGCGACAATGGACTTCACCCTGTCCGGCGACGCCCCGGAGGTCGAGATTACGCTCGATGTAGCGACCAAAACCAGCAAGATCGGCGAGATCGCGCCCCTGCCGGCGTTGGCATGCCGGGACGCCAAATCGTTCCTCGTGCTGGCCCCCTATTGCGATGGGCTGGGCATCCCGGTGACGGACCTGTCTTGGCGCGGCCGGCGCTGGGCCGTCTGGGGCCTTGACCTGCCCTTCATTGGCCTTACTGACGGCAAACGCGGCTACATGATCATCGCCGAGGACCCGGACGACGCCGTGTTCCGGGCTGATGCGGCCAAAGAAGGCGGCGCAACCCTTCTCGCCCCCAAGATCGCCTGGGTCGGGCAGAAGAGGCAGTTCGGCTATGCTCGGCGCGCGCGGTTCTGCTTCTTCGATCAAGGCGGTTATGTTGCGATCTGCAAGCGGTACCGGCGGTATGCCCGGGACCAGGGCTTGCTGGTGACGCTCAAAGAGAAGACGAAGCGCAAGCCGCACGTTGCCCGGCTGGCCGGCGCGCCGGACATCTGGGGCAATTGCTCCCTCGCCTTCTGTCGCGAGGCCAAGGCCGAGGGCATGGACCGATTAATCGTCAACGGGCCCTCCAGCCGCGAAGACATGGAGGCCATCAAGGCTCTGGGCTATCTAATCAGCGTTTACGACAACTACGAAGACGCCATGGAGGGCAAGAGCGGACGGTATGGAGACTTCAAGACCGAGCGGGATGCCAAGGTGCTCGCCAATGGGAAGCTGATGAAGGCCTGGCTAACGTGGGACAAGAAGACGCAGTTCATGAAGCGTTGCTCGGCGCTGTTCGAGCAGGTCGCGCGCAAGTGGATCCCGCTGGATCTGGCAAAGCATCCGTACAACGCCCGATTCATTGACGTGACAACCGCCACGAGCTTGACGGAATGTTACAGCGATACGCATCCGCTGACGCGCACCGACGACCGTCGCGTAAAGCGCAACCTGGCCAAGTATGTGAGTCACGAGCTGGGATTGGTGCTGGGTGGCGAGCACGGGCGCTGGTGGGGTGCGGACCTGTATGATTACTGGGAGGGTATGCAAAGCGGCGGGTTCTACTCCTGGCCGGCTGGACACGTGGGGATCAACCTCCCCCAGAAGCGCGAGGACATCGGACAGCGGTACCTGGACTGGGGGCTGGGCGAGCAGCACCGGCTGCCGATCTGGGAGCTGGTGTTCGGCGACTGTGTGGTGTCCACCTGGTACTGGGGCGACAGTACCGGGCACCTGTACAATGTCGCTCCGGAGCTGGCGGCCAAGAAGGATGCCTACAACATCCTCTACGGTACTGTGCCGCTCTACTGGGTCAGCCGTCCTTACGGCTTCAACTGGTCCAAGCCTGAATTGCGTGCGCGGCTGCTCGAGAGCTATCGCAACACCTGCAAGCTGCACGAGGTCATCGGGTTCGAGGAGATGCTCAGCCACGAGTGGCTCACGCCGGACAAACGAGTGCAGCGCACCAAGTTCGCCGATGGAACGACGGTGACCGTGAACTTCGGTGAGAAAGCCTTCCCCGTCGAGCACCAGGGCAAGACGTACAACCTGCCTCAGTTCGGCTTCCTGGCCCAGGGGCCCAAGGTTCTCATCTACAAGGCGCTGGAAGGCAAAACGGCTTCCACGTACATCCGCACGCCCGGGTACCTGTTTTGCGATGCCGCGGGCGCGGAGCGTGATTTTGAGGCCCTGCGTACGGATGGCCGGGTGACGCTCCGCGAAACCGACAAGGGGCTGTGGATCAAGGTTGAGAGTACCAAGCAGCCCGCTCTGGTGCGCCCGGCCCGCCTCGTCCGGGGATGGTCGCCGGACGGTGC
>JALGUG010000318.1 GCA_029820995.1 Candidatus Zipacnadia bacterium | reverse complement strand
GTCAGGAGGGGCTCAATACCAGACCGCATGTCCTTCGCGGCCCAAGTATCCAGCCCGAATTCGCGGAGCCCCCGGGAGGACCGCCATGCCTCGCCTCAACCCACTCCGTCCGCTCCTTGTCCTAACCTTAAGCGCCCTGTTGCCCGCGGCGGCCCAGACGCCCGACCAAGCCTTCCTCCAGCGCACCCAGTGGTGGCGCGAAGCCAAGTTCGGCCTGTTCATCCACTGGGGCGTCTACTCGATGCTCGGGCGCGGCGAGTGGGTGATGCACAATGAGAAGATCCCCATTCCCGTGTACGAGAAGCTCCAGCCGCGCTTCAATCCCGTGGACTTCGACGCCCCGGAATGGGTCGCCATCGCCAAATCCGCGGGCATGAAGTACATGACCTTCACCAGCAAACACCACGACGGCTTCTGCATGTTCGACAGCAAGCTCACCACCTATGACTCGATGAATACGCCGGCCCATCGCGACTTCGTGAAGGAGCTCGTGGACGCCTGTCATGCCGCCGACATGAAGATCTGCTTCTACTACTCGCTCCTGGACTGGCACCACCCCGAGTACGCAAAGGGCCGGCCCGGCGGCGAGGGCGACTTCGCCAAATACGTCGAGTACATGCACGGCCAGTTGCGGGAGCTGTGCACCAACTACGGCAAGATTGACGGCATCTGGTTCGACGGCGGCTGGGAGCACAGCGCCGAAGAGTGGCGGTCGAAGGAGCTCATCGCCATGATCCGCCGGCTCCAGCCCCACATCATGATCAACAACCGCGCCAAGGTCCCCGAGGACTTCGACACTCCCGAACAGCATGTCCCGGGCGGCGCCCTGGCCGGCGGCCGCCTATGGGAGACTTGCATGACCATCAACGGGCACTGGGGATACGCGAAGAACGACTACAGCCACAAGTCAGTGCGCGTACTGGTCCACACGCTGGTGGACATCATGGGCAAGGGCGGCAACTTCCTGCTGAATGTCGGGCCCACGCCGCGCGGCAAGATCCCTCAGGAAGACATCGCGCGCCTGGCCGGCGTCGGCCGCTGGATGGCGGTCAACGGCGAAGCGATCTACGGCACCACTGCCGGCCCCTTTCGCGTACTGCCCTGGGGCCGCTGCACCCGCAAGGGCGACACACTCTATCTGCACGTCTTCGACTGGCCCGCGGGCCCGCTGGAGGTCCCCGGCCTGCAGAACGAAATCCTCAGCGCCCGGCTCCTGTGCAGCCCCGAGAAAGTCGAGTTCCGCCGCAGCGCAAACGGCTGGACCCTGCGCGGACCGGAGTTTCCGCCCGACGAGATTGACACGGTGATCGCGCTCAAGATCCGCGGCGAGCCCCGGGTGGAGTTCCACCTCGAGCAGGCGGATGACGGCACGGTCACACTGCCTGCCAGGCTGGCCGACGTCCACGGCTCGCACGCCCGCTACGAATCCGGCGGCGGTAAGGACAACATCGGCTACTGGGTGGATCAGAGCGACTGGGTGAGCTGGAACCTGCGGCTCAAGGCCGGCGGCAAGTTTGAGGTCCAGGTCACCTACGCTTGCGCGCCGGGCAGCTTCGGCAGCAAGTACGACGTAGTTGTGGGCGATCAGAAAGTCAGCGGCGAGGTCAAAAGCACGGGCGACTGGGCCAAGTTCACGTCGGTCAACCTGGGGACCATCGAACTCACTGCGGGCAAGCATCAACTGGCCGTCAAACCCACCTCCATGCCCCACGGCGCCGTCATGAACCTCCAGAAGGTCCTGCTCCGCCCGCTCAAGTAGAAGCGCTGCAACCAACGGGCGTGCGTCTGTCCAGGCGGTTCCTCGGCTCGCAACCCGCCGCAAGCGCCCTCCGAACGTGCCCAAAAACGTAAACCTGGTAACATTTCACTTAACTTCCTGGTAACTTTACCGAATCATCCGGCGACACCATGGTATCTAAGCGCTACGAATGTCGCACAGGCCGGCCCACCTTGCGGTCGGCCCAAATCTCTGTCGCGACACCTGACCGGTTCCTCCTAGGGGGAGCGATGAAGCGATGAAGCCCACGAATCGTGAGGGCAACATGTCGGTCGCCTCGATTATCATTATCGCGCTCTGTATCCTGGCCGCGGGCGCCGCGGCCTACTGCGTGCTCGTGCCGCAGGACGAAAAGCCCTTGAGTCCCGTAGCCACACCGGCACAGCTCGACGCCAGCCTTCAGGCCTCCCCACCCACCGACACGGTAGACACCGCCACCACGGCGCCCGCCTCCGCGATCGCGCCAACTGTGGACCTGGCAGCCGAGTCACCGCCCACCACCTCGCCCTAGCGCCCGTCGCGCGCTGACGCGCTGCAGCAGTGCCATGCCGTTGTGGTAAAACAGCGCCTCCAGCTCGTCCCGCGACAGGCCGGCCCGCTCCGCCGCCTTGCGGATCGCCCGCAGCTCCTCATAGTAGAAGTACGTGAATCTCACCACATGCTCGGCGTCGTAGATCGAGCTGCCGATCCGCACGTCCTGCTCCATAATGTACGCATACTGATCGTTGATCTCCACCGACTTGCCGCCCAGACACGAGATCGGCATGTCGGTCCCAAACAGAATCCGCTCGCGCGGGAACTCGCGGAACAGGTACTCCAGCACTTCCCAGTGATTGAGCATCGCCAGGTCCACATACAGGTTCGGCCGCAGCCGAATCTCCTCCAGATTCCCCACCACGTTGCTCAGGTAGTACGCCCGGCCAATGTGCGCCAGCACAATCACCGCCCTCGGATACGCCTCCGCCAGCGCCACGATCTCCCGCTGATTGTCCGGATCGGCCAGCCTCCTGGCCCGCGGAATGTGCAGCATCACCACCAGGCCGAGCTCATCGGCGATTTGCATCTGGGACGCCGGCAGCATTTCCGGGATTGAGACCTCCTCCGCTCGCTTCCGCCTCACCAGGCTGTGGTACGGCTTGTATCCCAGCAGCCCCCACTCCTCGATCCAGCGCCTCACCGTCTCGGCTGAATCATCCGGCGACACCAGCGCCAATCCGCAGAACCGCTCGTCCTCGCACACGCGCGCCACGTACCGATTGGCGTGCTCGCGGTTCACCTCCGGCCCCGGCGAGCCAAAGCATAGTCCGCGGAAGTCCTTCCCCGGCAGAATCCGCGCGGCTGCCTCCAGGCAATCCTCTTCCGTGAATGACCCATTGGCGAGCAGCCGTTGATAGGACCTCGGCGGCGGCTCGTAGTCCGCCGGATACGAATCGCGATGCACCAGGTGAACGTGTGCGTCCAGAATTCGTTCCGGCAACCACTCCCGGAACTCGCGCTCATAGATCTCCCGGTTGACTTCCTCGTCCACTGTCACCCTCACCTGTGCCACTGGCGGCTCCATGTGTGGCACTCTCGCCTTTAGCTGTGGCACTGTCGGCGCAGCCGGCAGTGCTGCCTTCGCTGCACGGCTCAAAATACCGCGTCTCACACGGCTGACAATGCGTCTTCATGCCTGAAACAGGCTCTTGCGCTTCGCCGCCTGGATCGCCTTGATGATGTCCACACCGTCCTGCGCTGTTACGACCATCTTGCCGCGCTCGCGCAGCACCGCCCACACGTTGTCGTAGAAGTCGCCGATGGACCGGCCCACCGACGGCACTTCCCTCTCCTCCCAGGGGATCACGTCCTCGTTCCCGTAGATGCGCCCCGGCAGCGGAGTCTCGATCACGTGCAGCGGTCCCAGTTTGCGCGGGTCGAAGCACCGGATCTTGCTGACCTTCCCGTCGGACACCAGGGTCCCCTGCGTGCCCAGCAGGGTCCACTTCGGCTCGGGCATCGCGCAAGCGGTCGAGATCTCCAGGTCCACAACCCGTCCGTTCTCGCCTCGCAGGATCACCTTGCAGTGGTCCTCCGCGTCACCCACATCCGAGATCAGCTTCAGGTCGCCGAACACGGTCTTCACCGGCGATCCCAGGATCTTCAGCGCCACGTCCACGAAGTGCGGGCCCGTATTGTTGAGCACCCCGCCGCCGTACTTCTGCAGCGTCTGCCAGTCATTGCGGCGGCTGAAGCCTAGGATCCGAATCCGCGCCTCGAACACCTCGCCGATCGTCCGGTCCTCGATCACGTCCAGCAGATGTCGCACCTCCGGCGTGAACCGGTAGTTCTGATGCACGAACAGCTTCTTCCTCGCCTTGCGCGCGGCGCGTACCATGGCCACCGCCGCCGGCACGCTCGTCGCCATCGGCTTTTCCACGATCACGTGCCGCCCCGACTTCAGCGCATCAATCGCGACTCTGCTGTGTGTGTTCGAGTACGTGGCGACCACCACGACTTCCGCCTCGGCCTCTCTCAGCAGGCGCCGGTGGTCCGAAAACGTGAGGCAGCCGAACTCGTCCGCTGCCTCCTGTTGGCGCTCCGGGTCCCAGTCCGCCACTGCGGTGATCTGGAACTCCTCGTGTCCTCGCATCCGCCGGACGTGAATGTTCCACCCGGCTCGTCCCAGCCCGACGACGGCAACCTTGATCGGCTTGAGCCTTCCGGCCATCGCTACTCCCACCCTTTGGTCACACTGCCCTGTGCCCCGCCCTCAGAGCCGAGTCGGCCCCGCAGAACGAATCGCGCCACCGCAATTCCTGACCCTTCCGCCGTTCACCTGCTCCGTTCCGCTCTGCGGCTCGCGCCGCCTTCTTGAATCGCGACCTGGAGCCGCCAACCTATGCCGGGGGAGGCCTTGGCCGTTCCCAGGTGAAACTCCATGCACCAGCTCGCGGCCGGCGATTACGTCGTCTTCATCCTCTACATGCTGGCCTCCGTCGGCATCGGCGTGCTCTTCGTCCGGGAACAGCGCAACCTGAAGTCCTACTTCCTGGCCGGCCAGAACATGCACTGGATCGCCGTCGGCATCTCCGTCATCGCCGCCCTGTTCAGCGGCATCAGCTACCTGGGGGCGCCCGCCGAGGCCTACGGCCATGATCTCAAGTTCTCCCTGACCCTGGCCGCCTTCTTCATTGCCACGCCGGTTACCACCGTCTTGTTCTTGCCGTTCTTCTATAACCTCAAGCTTTACACGGCGTACGAGTACCTCGAACGGCGCTTCAATCTTTCCATCCGCGCCATCAGCTCGGCCCTGTTCATCACCCGTGTCGCCTTCTGGCTGGGCCTGGCCATCTTCGCGCCGGCCCTGGTGCTCTCCGAAGTCGTCGGCGTCCCCACCTGGATCTCGATTGTACTCGTGGGCGCGATCACCACCGCCTACACTGCCATGGGGGGCATGAAAGCCGTTATCTGGACCGACGTCCTGCAGTTCTTCGTCCTGTTCGGCGGTGTTGTCGTTACGATTATCGTCGCGGTGCAGAACATCCCCGGCGGCGCACGGGGCGCCTGGGAGCTGGCCTCCGACGGCCACACCCGCATGTTTGACTTCAGCCTTTCGCTCACCCAGCGCGTCACCTTCTGGGGCGCCTTCATCGGCGGCGCCTTCACCAACCTGGTGCAAATGGCTACGGACCAGGTCTCCGTCCAGCGCTACTTGACCACCCCCTCGCTCCGCCAAAGCCAGCGGTCCCTGTGGTTCAAGCTCTTCGTCACGGTCCCCATGTGTCTGGTCTTCTACTTCACCGGCACCGCGCTCTATGCGTTCTATAAGGCCAATCCGGACAAGCTCATCCCGCTGGAAAGCAACGATCGCATCCTCCCCTACTTCGTGGTCCACGAGCTGGCCTCGCCCATCCCCGGCATCCTTGTCGCCGCCATCTTCGCGGCCACCATGTCCACCGTCTCCGCCGGCATCAACTCCCTCACCACCGCCTTCACCGTGGACTTCTATCGCCGCCTTTGGCGCCGCCAGGCCTCCGAGGACCACTGCCTGCGCCTGGCCAAGTGGCTCACTCTGGCCTTCGGCGCCCTGGCCACCATCCTGGCCTTCGTGGCCAGCCGCCTGGGCACTCTGGTCGAAGCCAGCAACAAGGTCATGGGCCTCTTGGGCGGGCCCCTACTGGGCATCTTCTTCCTCGGCATCCTTACCAGGCGCGCCACCGGCCCCGGCACATTGATTGGTGCTGTGATCGGCTCGAGCTGTCTGTACTACGTTGCCTTCCACACCGAGGTCTCATTTCTCTGGTACGCGACCTTCGGCATGATCGTCACGATGATCGTCGGCTACCTCGCAAGCTTGCTCTTCCCTCCTCCAACCGCCGAGCAGAGCACCCGCTACGCCCTCCGCTGGGACCAACTGGGCCGCACCGGAACCGCCGGCCTGGACAACGACGGCCTTTGATGCCCCCCTGGTGTCCCACTGTCAACCTTAGCTGTGGCACTGTCGGCGCAGCCGGTATTGCTCCTTTTTTCCTACACGGCTGAGGATGAGCCGTGCCACACGAGGCGAGTGGCAGTATGCCTACAACATGGTACATCGGCGTTGACACAACATTTTCGCCACCATTCGCGCCGTCAGCGGAAAAACCGCTCCACTAAGCTCTTCTTGACCCGGGGGCCAAACCGT